>JAFEER010000194.1 GCA_018240985.1 Pseudomonadota bacterium | reverse complement strand
TTGGATTCGCGCTGCTCGAACTCGAAGTTGACCTTGCCCGCCTCCTTGTCCCAGGCCAGGAAGGCCTTGAAGGCGCGGCGCGTGCGCATGCTGACGAACTTGTCGAGCAGGTCGGTCTTGCCCGTCTGCAGCAGCTTGTGCATCTGCGCGCGCTCCACGGGCTGCTGCAGGATGATCTTGCCGCTCTTGAAGCTGCAGGTCGGCGTGGGCTGCTGCGCCGTGGGCACGGATTTGCTGCACACGTAGTTGCTGCCGTGCTCGTACACGGGGGCGCCGCAGATGGGGCAGTTGCCTAGGCTTTCCTGGCCGGCAAAGTCCACCAGCTCGCCCGAGTCCTCGGCGTTCTTGTCGTCGCCGAAGTCGAATTCGAGCTTGTAGTTGCCCGCATCTTCGTCGCGCACTATGGCGACCTCGGCCGTGAACGGCCAGCCGGCCTTGGAGCGGAAGCCCTCCAGCGGGCCGATGCGGCGGTCGCGCAGCAGCTGCTCCGCCTCCGCCGTCTCGAAGGTGCGGCCCGCGGGCGACTTGCCGAACGAGAAGCCGCAGCCCTCGCCGCTGCCACCGGCGCCGGTGCAGGCATAGCGGCGGTAGTTTTCCTTGACCACGCCGCCGCAGTTGGGGCAAGGCGCGACCAGCGTCGCGTAGTCGCCGGGAATGGTGTCGCGGTCGTATTCCTTGGCCTTCTTGACCAGCTTCTCGGTCATGGCCTGGATCTGCTGCATGAAGGCCTCGCGCGTGAGCTGGCCGTGCTCCATCTGCGACAGCTTGTATTCCCACTCGCCGGTGAGGTCGGCGCGGCACAGCTCCTCGACCTGAAGGCCGCGCAGCAGCGTCATGAGCTGGAAGGCCTTGGCCGTGGGGATGAGCTCGCGGCCCTCGCGCAGCATGTATTTCTCGGTCAGCAGGCCTTCGATGATGGCCGCGCGCGTGGCCGGCGTGCCCAGGCCTTTTTCCTGCATGGCACTGCGCAGTTCCTCGTCGTCGATCTGCTTGCCGGCGCTTTCCATGGCGCCCAGCAGCGTGGCTTCGCTGTAGCGCGCGGGCGGTTTGGTCTTCAGGCCCTTGGCATCGGCAAACTCGGTGTGGGTCATCTCGCCGGGCTTGACGGGCACCAGGGGCTGGCCCTTGTCGCCCGCCTTGCCGTCTTCCACCTCGTTGGCGGCCTCCTTGCCGTAGATGGCGAGCCAGCCGGGCCTGACCAGCACCTTGCCCTCGGTCTTGAACGAATGGCCCACCACCTGGCTGATGCGCGTGGTCACCTGGTATTCGGCGCTGGGGAAGAACACGGCCATGAAGCGGCGCACCACCAGGTCGTAGAGCTTTTGCTCGGCGTCCGACAGGCCGCTGGGCGCCTGCGTGGTGGGGATGATGGCGAAGTGGTCTGAGACCTTGCTGTTGTCGAAGATGCGCTTGGAGGGGCGCACGTAGCCGTCATCCAGCGCCTGCTGCGCATAGGGTGCCAGGTGGCGCATGCCGCTGGTGGCCAGCATGCCGAAGGTGTTCCTGGCTACGGGCAGGTAGTCCTCGGGCAGGGCGCGCGAGTCGGTACGCGGGTAGGTCATGGCCTTGTGGCGCTCGTACAGGCTTTGCGCCAGCGCCAGCGTGGTCTTGGCGCTGAAGCCGAACTTGCCGTTGGCCTCGCGCTGCAGGCTGGTCAGGTCGAACAGCAGGGGCGATGCCTGGGTGGTGGGCTTGCTTTCCTCGGTGACGGTCGCCGCCTTGCCGCGCACGGCCTGGGCTATTTGCTCGGCATCACGCTGCGACCACAGGCGGTCGGCACGGGCCTCGGGGTCGTCGCTCTTCTTCCATTGGGGGTCGAACCACTTGCCCAGGTACTCGCCCGCCTCGGCGTGAAAGCCGGCGTGGATCTCCCAGTAGTCGCGGCTGACGAACTTGCGGATCTTTTCCTCGCGCTCCACCACCAGCGACAGCGTGGGCGTCTGCACGCGGCCCACCGTCGTCAAAAAGAAGCCGCCGTCGCGCGAGTTGAAGGCCGTCATGGCGCGCGTGCCGTTGATGCCCACCAGCCAGTCGGCCTCGGAGCGGCTGCGCGCGGCATG
Organism: Pseudomonadota bacterium; assembly: GCA_018240985.1. Lineage (GTDB taxonomy): Bacteria > Pseudomonadota > Gammaproteobacteria > Burkholderiales > Burkholderiaceae_C > Alicycliphilus. Next base: position 13,201 of record JAFEER010000194.1, on the reverse strand, counting down.
CGCCAGGCCCTGCATCTGCGCGTCGCTGCGCAGGTTGTCGAAGCCGTCGCGAATCGCCTGGGGCGTCATGCTCTGCAGCCACAGGCGGCGGATGGGCTTGCCCAAACCGCCCTTGGCGCCGCCGGCGTACTGCTCAATCAGGCGGAAGATCAGCTCGCCCTCGCGCCCCGCGTCGCAGGCGTTGACCAGTTCCGTCACATCCTTGCGCTTGGCCTGCCGGACTACGGCGGCCAGGCGGCTCTTGGTCTTGTCCACCGGCTTCAGGTCGAAGTGCGGCGGAATCACCGGCAGGTGGGCAAAGCTCCACTTGCCGCGCTTCACGTCGTACTGCTCGGGCGCCTGGATTTCCACCAGGTGGCCGACGGCGCTGGTGACCACGTAGCGCTCGTTCTCGAAGTGGTCTTCGTGCTTGTCGAACTTGCCCGACATGGGCGTGAGGGCGCGCACGATGTCCTGCGCCACCGAGGGTTTTTCTGCAATTACCAGGGTCTTGGTCATGTTGTTTGCCGCTTTCGCCATACCGCGCCATACCGGCGCTTCTACAATCCGCAGCTTGCGCGCGTACACGCGCACGCATGTGTGCACTATTCAAACTAACAGAGTTTTCCTCATGCCCCGCACAACTGCCACCGCAGCCGCCACGCCAGCCCCGGGCCGGCGCATCCAGACGCGCCGCTCTGGCGTGCATGGCCGGGGCGTGTTCGCCATGCAGGATATCGCCGAGGGCGAGGTCATCATCGAATACAAGGGCGAGGTCATCAGCTGGCAGGAGGCGCAAGACAGGCACCCGCACGACCCCGAGCAGCCCAACCACACCTTTTACTTCCACATCGATGACGAGCATGTCATCGACGGCAAGCATCACGGCAACTGCGCGCGCTGGATCAACCACAGCTGCGACCCGAACTGCTATGCCGACGAGCGCGGCGGCCGCGTCTTCATCACCGCGCTGCGCAACATCGCGGCCGGCGAGGAGCTCAACTACGACTACGGCCTGATGGTGCAGGAGCGCTACACCAAGAAGCTCAAGGCCGAATACCCCTGCTGGTGCGGCAGCCGGAACTGCCGCGGCACGCTGCTGGCGCCCAAGCGCGGCTGGTCGCCCCCGGGCCCGGCAGAGGATGCGCCCGTGAAGAACCCGAAGCGGAGCCAATCGGCATGAGTACGAGCACCATCCAATGGCCGGCCGAGGCCATATGGCAGGCCGTCGAGCCCATGTTGCCCGGCTTTACCGTGGAGGTGCTGCCCAGCATAGCCTCCACCAGCAGCGAGCTGATGCAGCGCGCGCGCGCCGGGCGCTTGGAACCCACCCTGCTCGTGGCCGAGGCGCAGACCGCCGGGCGCGGGCGCCTGGGGCGCGAATGGCACAGCGGCGCCTACGCGGGCACGGGCGTGGTGCCGGCGCTGACGTTCTCGCTCGGCCTGCCGCTGGCGCCGCGCGACTGGTCGGGCCTGTCGCTGGCGGTGGGCGTGAGCGTGGCCGAAAGCCTGCAGCCCCAGTTGCCCGCCGCCGGCAGCGGCCGGCCGCGCGTGCTGCTGAAATGGCCGAACGACCTGTGGCTGCAGGACGGACGCAAGCTCGGCGGCATCCTGGTGGAGACGGCCAGCTTCTCGGGCGCCGCGGCGCAGCCGCGCTACGTGGTCATAGGCGTCGGCCTGAACGTGCTGCCGGTGCTGGCCGATGGCCTGCGCACCCCGCCCGCCTGCCTGCGCGAGGTGGATGGCACGCTCACCGCGCCGCGGGCGCTGGAGCGCATCGCCGCGCCGCTGGTGCAGGCCCTGCTGGGCTTTGCCGAGGCCGGCTTTGCGCCCTTCCAGGCGCGCTTTGCGCAGCGCGACCTGCTGGCCGGGCGCGACGTGACCTTGAGCGACGGCAGCGCCGGCCAGGCCCATGGCGTGACCGAGAACGGCACCCTGCTCGTGCACACGGCGCGCGGCATGCAGGCCGTCAACAGCTCCGAAATCAGCGTGCGCCCGGTCTGACATGCTGCGCCTGGCCGTCTTGGTTCTGCTGCTGGCCAACGCCGGCTACTACGCCTGGTCGCACGGTGCGCTGCAGGCGCTGGGACTGGGCCCGGCCAGCCAGTCCGAGCCGCAACGCCTGCAGCAGCAGGTCGAGCCGCAAAACCTGCGCCTGTTGCCGCACGAACCCAAGGAACCCGAACACAGCACGCCCGGCGCTCCACCAGCCAGTGAAAACCAGGGCAGCGCGGCATCCAAACAACCCACTGCCTGCCTGCAAGCCGGCGCCTTCGACGAGCGCCAGGCAGACAGCCTGCGCCAGGCCGCAGCGCGGCTGCCTGCGGGCAGCTGGAGCCTGGAGCCGGTGCCCGTGGCCGGGCGCTGGATGGTCTACATGGGCCGCTTTGCCGACGACGAAGCCCTGGCCAAGAAGCGCGCCGAGCTGCGCGCGCTCAAGATCCCCTTCGACCGCCCAGGCCCGGCACTGGAGCCCGGCCTGTCGCTAGGCCGCTTTTCAACCGCCGAGGGCGCCCTGCGCGCCCTGTCCCAGCTGGGCGAACAGGGCGTGCGCAAAGCCCGCGTGGTGCAGGAACGCGGCGAGACCCCGACCTACACCCTGCGCCTGCCCGCCGTGAGCGAGGCACAGCGCGCTCAGGCGGAAGAGCTGCTGCGGCCGGCACTGGCAGGCAAGGCGCTGCGGCCCTGCAGCTGAGCCAGCCCTTGGTGGAACCGCTCAATCCACCCCCAGCTCCACCACGCCATAAAGCGGCGTGCTGCTCCAGTAATTCCACATCTGCTCGGCGGCAATGCCCATCCAGCCATGGCTCGCGGCCACGCTGTGCGTGGCCAGCAGGCGCAGGCGCGGGTGGCAGTCGGTGAGTTCGCTCAGGCTGCGTATGCCCCAGTAAAACTGCGCCTGGGTGGGGCCCACGCTCGGATGCCACCGCGCCATGCCCACGGCGCAGCCGGCCATGACGTCTATCAGCAGGCGTGAACCGGCCGGCGCATTCACCGCAAAGCTGTGCAGCACATGCTGCGCCTGATACGGTTGCAGGTACATGAGCACGCCCTCGCAGAGCATGAACAGAGGTTGGTTCACGGCGTCTTGCGGCAGCTTCAAGTCCTGCCACCAGCCGGTGCGGCGCAAATCCACCAATGCGGTGCGATGACGCTCCGTGTCCGGTGCCAGCAAGTGGCGGCGCAACTGCATGGACTGCGGCATGTCGGCATCGAGCCAGGTGTTATGGCCATTGTCCAGCCACTGGAAATAGTGCGACAGGCCACAGCCCAGGTTCACCCCCCAGGCCTGCGGATGCCGGGCAAAGAACGCCAGAGCGGCATCGCGCATCACCTTGGTGCGCCACAGAATATTGAGCACCGTGGGACGATCGACAAGGTATGGCTCCGTGGGCACCCGCAGCCGGCGCACCAGCTCGGCCGCATGCTGGTCACCACAGGCGTGGCCAGGAAACATCCCGCCGCCCAGTGCACGCGCCACCAGCGGAATCAACATGGTCTGCTGCACTGCGGACAAAACATGGTCGCCTTGCAGCCCTGTGTCTGGAAAATCCGTCATGCACATCCTTTCAATGGCGCAGACTCGGCGTCTGCCGGTACCGCCCGTCCGTCCTGATTGTCGTCCGGGTTTACATTCGCACGCTTGATCTGAGACTGACGCATGCCGGTTTTGCCATGCCTTTGAACTTCCGCCCCCGCATCCTCGACATCCTGCACGGTTACAGCCGCCAGCGCCTGGTGGCCGACATGGGGGCCGGCGCCACCGTGGCCGTGGTGGCCCTGCCCCTGGCCATGGCGTTTGCCATTGCCAGCGGCCTGCCGCCACAGGCCGGGCTGTGGACGGCCATCATAGGCGGGCTGCTGGTGGCGCTGCTGGGCGGCTCCAACGTGCAGATCGCCGGCCCGGCCGGTGCCTTCATCGTCATCGTCTACGGCATTGTGCAGCAGCATGGCGTGGCCGGCCTGTGGCTCAGCACCAGCCTGGCGGGCGTGCTGCTGATGCTCATGGGCTTTCTGCGCCTGGGGGCGCTGGTGCGCTTTGTGCCGGTGAGCATCATCATCGGCTTTACCAACGGCATCGCGGTGTTGATTGCGCTGTCGCAGCTCAAGGACGCGCTGGGCCTGCCCATCGCCAAGATGCCAGGCGATTTTTTTGGCCAGATGCAGGCCATCAGCCGGCACCTGGTGCAGTGGAACCCTTACGCCCTGGCACTGGCGCTGGCCTGCGTGCTGCTGCTGTGGGTGTGGCCGCGCCTGATGCACCACAGGTCGCCCCTAGTCCGCATGGATGGCATCACGGTGCGCACCTTTGCGCGACTGCCGGCGCCGGTGGTGGCGCTGGTGCTGCTGACCGGGGTGGCGCATGTCGCCGGCATGCCGGTGGAGACCATAGGTACACGCTTTGGCGGCATTCCGCAGCAGCTGCCCGGTTTTGCGCTGCCCGAGCTGTCGTGGCAAACGCTGCGCGAGCTGTTCATGCCCACGCTGACCATTGCCGTGCTGGGCGCCATCGAGTCGCTGTTGTGCGCGCGCGTGGCGGATCAGCTGGCCACCCACCCGGCACACCGCAAGCACGACCCGAACCAGGAGCTGATCGCCCAGGGCGTGGCGAATTTCGTGGTGCCGTTCTTTGCCGGCATGCCGGTCACGGGCACGATTGCGCGCACCGTGACCAATCTGCGCTCGGGCGCAACGTCCCCCATCTCAGGCATGGTGCATGCGCTGTTCCTGGCGCTGATCGTGCTGCTGGCCGCACCGCTGGCGCTGCATGTGCCATTGGCGGTGCTCGCCGGCATTTTGCTGTTCGTCGCCTGGAACATGGGCGAATGGCACGAGTTCGTGCGCCTGCGCCAGTTCAGCAACCACTACCGCCTGCTGCTGCTGGGCACCTTTCTGCTGACCGTGGTGTTTGACCTGATGGTGGCGGTGGAGGTCGGCCTGGCGCTGTCCTGCCTGCTGTTCGTGCGCCGCATGGCCACGCTGTTTCGCGCCGAGCCCATGCCCCAGGAGGACTCCGGGCAGCTCGCCTGGGCCCTGCATGGCGCGCTGTTCTTCGGCGCCACCGCCAGGTTGGACGAACTCGAGGACGCGATCAACCAGGCGCCTGAGGGCGTGCAGGTGCGGCTTGACCTGTCGGATCTGCTGACGCTGGACACCACGGGCGTGGACGCGCTTGAGCAGCTGCTCAAGGCGGCCGAACAGCGCGGCGGCCGCCTGCGCCTGGTGGGCGCCCAGCCGCAGGTGCAGTCGCTGCTGGAGCGCTCGGGCCTGGCGGCCAAGGTGGCGCAGTAGGGCAATTGAGATCCGCAAGCTCCCGGACACACACCCGACCGCCCGCTTCGCCATGCACGGCCCGGGCGAAAACTATTCCGTCGGCTGCAGCGGCACCACCAGCAAGGCCGGAATCTGGTCGGCGGATACCGGCTTGCTGTAGATATAGCCCTGCACTTCGGTGCAGCCTTCCGAGCGGACGTACATGAGCTGGCCATCGGTCTCGACGCCCTCCGCCGTCGTCGCTGCGCCAAAACTGCGCGCCAACCCGCACACGGCACGCACGATGGCGGCACTGCTTTGGCCTTCCGGCAGGTCATGCACGAAGGAGCGGTCGATCTTGATCTTGTGAAACGGAAAGCTGCGCAGGTAGCTCAGGCTCGAATAACCGGTGCCGAAATCGTCCATCGATATCTTGACGCCGAGCGCCCCGATCTGGCTGAGCACCTTGAGATTCGATTCGCTGCCCTGCAGAAAGATAGACTCGGTGATCTCCACCTCCAGCCGGCCGGGCTCCAGCCCTGAGCTGGCCAATGCATCTTTCACCACAGCGACCAGGTCACCGCTTTGGAACTGCGCGGCCGACAGGTTCACGGCGACCGTGGTGTCCGGCGGCCAGCCGGCGGCCTCGACGCAGGCGCGCTTGAGGATGCGCTCGCCAATCACGCCGATCAGGCCGATCTCCTCGGCCAGCGCAATGAAGAGGCTTGGCGGCACGTTGCCGCGTTGCGGATCGCGCCAGCGCGACAAGGCCTCGAAGCCGCTGATGCGGCCGGTCTGCAGGTTGACCTGGGGCTGGTAATGAATCTCGAGCCGGTCTTGTTCGACCGCTGCGCGCAGGGCGGCTTCAAGCTCGCGCCGCTCCTTCATCTGGCGGTCAAAGTCAGACTCGAACACGAGGAAGCGGCCACGCCCCTCGGTTTTTGCCCGGTACATCGCCAGATCCGCCGCCCTGAGCAGCTGTGCTGCGTCCTGGTAGTCGCCCTCCGCAAGCGCAATACCGATGCTGGCGCCGACGACCAGGTTATGGCCATCGATGCTGAAGGGCGACTGAATGGTATCGATCAGGCGCTGGGCGAGTGCCGTGGCCTCGTGGGGCTGCCCGACGCCGAACTGAATGATCGCGAATTCATCCCCGCCCAGGCGTCCAATCTTGTCGCCTTCGCGCAGTGCATTGCGCAAGCGCCCCGCCAGGTGCTTGAGCAATGCATCTCCGGCGGCATGGCCTAGCGTGTCGTTGATGGACTTGAAACCATCCAGGTCGATGAACAGCACAGCCAGATCGCTGCCATGCCGTTGCCTGTGCGACAGCGCATCTCCCAACTCCTTGTTGAACAACAGGCGATTGCCCAGGCCCGTCAGTGCATCGTGGTGCGCCAGGTGGGTGATCGTCGCTTGCGTCTGCTCGCGCTGTTCGATCTCGCAGCGCAGCTGCTGATTGACGTGAACGAGTTCCTTGGTACGGTCGGCAACCCGGTGCTCGAGCACCTCGTTGGCCTGGGCAAGCGCCTCGTTCATCTCGTGGATCTTCAGCTCCGCACGCCGCCTTTCGATCTGCGTGACAACGCGGGCCAACGCGACGGAGAAGTCGACCGGCTTGGTGATGTAGTCGTTGGCGCCGTGGCTCAATGCCTCGACAACGTCTTCGCTCTGCGTCTTGGCCGTCACCATGATGACCGGCAGAACCCCCTGCGAGTGCTTGGAGCGGATATGCGCCAGCACCTCGAGTCCGCTGAGGTCGGGCATCATCATGTCCAGCAACACGAGATCGAAGGTCTCGCGCTCCAGCAACTCCAGTGCTTCGATCCCGCCGCCGGCTTCGGTCGCGTGATAGCCCTGGCGCTCGAAGCGGCGCTTCAGTATTTCGCGGTTCTCGAAAACATCATCAACGATGAGCAGACGCGGCCGATCGTCGTTGGCCGCGGCCGGCCTGCCTCCTGGGTCGCGGCCGATTGCCTGTTCTGCGGTGCTGGACGGCAGGATTGCGTGGTGTGTTTTCATAGATACCGCCTAAGAGCTCAACATCGGGGACAGGGGCGAAGATGCAGCGGGCATGGCAAAAGCCTCCTCGGCGCTGCGTGACTGCACCGGCAAGGTGACGGTGACCAAGGTACCGGCACCCACCTGGCTTTCTACTGACAGCGTGCCGCCCATCAACTGGCAGTACCGATAGGCCAGCGGAAGCCCAAGCCCGGCCTCGTCGCCATACCTGCTCGCCGTTTCTTCTTCGGTGCTGCCGAAGGTCTCGAACAGGCTGGCCATGCGTGCCTGTGGTATGCCGACGCCCGTGTCCGCGATCGACATGATCCAGGCATCGTTGCGCACTCTGGCCGAGAACTTGACGCGGCCGTTGTGCGTGTACTTGGCGGCGTTGCTCAGCAGGCCCTCCAGCACACGCTGCAGCAGCTGCGCATCGCAGACGATGCGCCCGGTTGCCGGTGCCTGCACGATCCATTCGTTGCCGTTGGCGGCGATCGCCGGCGCAGTCCGCGCCGCCAGCTTCTCGAACCACGCGGCAAAATCGATGTCCCTGGCGTGCACCTCCACCCTGCCGGCCTCCAGCTTCGAGAGCTCGATGAGATTGTCGATCAGGCCCAGCAGCCTGTGGCCCGCGCCTTCGATCGACGTGAGATCCTTGCGTTTTTGCGTGTCCGTCTCGTCGGCCTCCTCGATCAGAAGTTCGCTGTAGCCGATGATGGCGTTGAGCGGGTTCTTCAGCTCATGGCTCATCTTGGCGAGGAACACCGACTTGGCCAGCAGCGCGCGCTGCGCCTGGCCAGTGGCATCGCGCAACTGCTGCTCGGTTGCCTTGTGACGCCGGATCTCCTGCTCGAGTTCGCCTTGGGAATACACGATGCTCGCGAAGTAGAGCGCCATCATCGAGACGTAGACGCTGGCGCAGAAGATGGAGATCAGGCCGAGGGCGACCAGGCCATCCGACGACACCGACTCATGAAAGCCCACCACGGCATACATGCCGTAGAACAGCACCAGGTTGGCGATGATCTGAATCGTGACGATGATCCGGGTCGAACGTTCGGGCAGATAGAAAAAGGCCAGCAGCGGAGCGGTGACCAGCCACGGCAGGATGGGCGAGCTGATGCCGCCGTACTGATAGGCACCCCAGAAAATGCAGAACAGCAGCTCTTCGATGGAGATCAACGCCAGGGGCAGGTACGCGCCCGTCAGCCGCAGCAGAATGGGATAGACCCAGAACCCTGAAACGGCCACGAAAAGTATCCACCAGGACAGGTCGGCCTCTGCGCCGAGATACAGCATCGACAGCGTGACCGTATTGCCCAGAAAAGGGCCGAAGAAATGGCTGAACAGAAACATCCGCACGCCCTGCAGAGTGTCCCGCGATTGCTTCATACCCGCGGGAATGAACCAGTCAACCACCGCATTCAGTTTTGGCGCCAGCTTTGCGCTCAGGTATGACATGACATTCATCCGTTCTTGTTCTTGGGGCCAGTCATGCCGCGACGGCCGTCGTCGTTGCACCAGCCATCGCCGGCAGCCCGGGCAGCCCGGGCAGCCGCAGCGTGAACTCCGATCCGCGATTTAACTGGCTTTCGACCGAAATCTCGCCATGCAGCAGGTGTGCCAGCTTCTGGCTCACGGCCAGGCCCAAGCCGCTGCCCGCAAACTGGCCCGCGTTGAGCTGGTTGAAGTTCTTGAACAGCTTGGGAATGGCTTCGGCAGCAATGCCAATTCCGGTGTCCTGCACGCTGATGAACACCTGATCACGTTCACCCTCGGTCACGCGCCGCGCGCGCAGCACCACGGCGCCGTTGCGGGTGAATTTTCCTGCGTTGCCGAGAAGGTTGATCAGGATCTGGCGCAGCCGAACCGCATCGGTCTGGATCGTCCCCAGTTCACCCAGCTTCTCGAAGGCAAACCGGTTCTTGTTGCTTGCCATCAGGGTGCGGCAGGTCGCGGATACCTCCTCCAGGCAGCGATCGAGATCCACCGGCTGCAGCTTGACGTCGAAATTGTCGGCGTCGGCTTCTGCTTCGGTCTGGGGCATGCGCAAGACATCCGAGACCAGCGACAGGAGGTGGCTGCCTGCATGGTTGATGGATCGCAGCTCCTGCACGTCTTCCGCCGATTGGCTGTACTCGGCGTCTTCCAGCAGGATTTCGCTGTAGCCGATGATGGCGTTCAGCGGGGTGCGCAACTGATGGCTCATCTTCGCCAGGAAGACGGCCTTGGCCTCATTGGCGCGCTCCGCCTCATGCTTGGCAACGCGCAGCTTGGCGGCGGTTGCCAGATGGTTCTTGATTTCTTCCTGCAGCGCCGAGTGCTCGACCATGACGTAGGCGTAGTAGATGGCCATCATCGAGCTGTAGAGCGTGGCCGCACAGACGGAAATCATGCCGGCGGCGGAAAGGCCCTGCAGCGGCACCTGCTCCGGAAACTCGCCGTTGATGAAATAGGCTGCGGCGAAAGCCGCCAGGTTGACGCCGATGATGCCCAGCACGAGACGTGGCCGCTCGCTCAAGTAAAAGAACCCGAGCATCTGCGCCGTCAAGAACCACGGCAGCAGCGGGGAGCTCACGCCGCCGTAGAAGAAGGAGCCAAAAAGGCTGACGCTGGTCAGGGCGCAAAAGGAGTACAGGGCCGGCCTGAATAGCTCGCCCGCCAGCTTGAGTGCCAGCGGCAAGGCCCAGAACGAGGCGCACAGGACGCAAATGAGCCAAAAGGTCCAATCGCGCGCCTCTTGGACGTTATACAGGTACCCCAGGATGGCCACCCCGCTGAAGGGCCCCAGCAGGTGGCTGATGACGAAGATTCTGGCCCGCCAGAGGGTTGCGATACTCCCTTGCAGCCCCACTGGAATGAACCAGTCCACCGTTTGAATCATGCGATCGGTGAGTACCACTTTGGCCTGCCCCTCACTGCGCTTCGGCTGCCTCGGCACCGGCACCGGCAGCGACCGGGCGGGCGACGTCCGCGAGCGCGGCACGATGGCGCACGTACTCGACCTGTGCATGATCCATCGCCGTGCGCAGCCTGGCGGCCAGCGCCCGCACGGTCTCATGGCTATGCGTCGGCATCATCTGCAGCCGCAGGCGGGCGTCACCCTTGGCAACCGCCGGATACTCGACCAGGTTGGCGATCACCCCCAATTCCGGCAGGCGCCGGCTCACAAGCCGCGCCAGGGCCTCATCGCCGACGCGCACCGGGATGATGGGAGAAGGATTGCCCGTGTGCTGCAGGCCTACCTGGGTCAATGCCTCGCGCATTTCCTCGATCCGTTGCATGAGTCGCCAGCGAAGCTGATTGCCTTCCTCGGACTGGACGATGTCGAATGCCTTGGTGACGGTGGCCGCCTGGACTGGCGACAGCGCGTTCGAGAAGGTGGCCGTGCAGCCGTAGTACTTGAGATATTGCTTCACGGCCGCCGAGTTGCTGGCGACGAAACCGCCATTCGATCCGAACGTCTTGGAGAAGCTCCCCATGACGATATCGACCTTGCCCAGCATGCCTTGCTCACCGATAAAGCCCCTGCCGCCCCGCCCCATGGCGCCCAGGTCGTGTGCGACATCGACGAACAGCGTTGCGTCGTACTCGTCGCACAGGCCCTGCATTGCCCTCAGGTCTGGCGTGTCCGAATCCATGGAGAACAGGCTTTCGGTCACTACCAGGATGCCGTTGGTCGTGTCCTTGGCGCGAATGCGCCTCAGATGGCGGCGCACCGAATCGAGATTCAGGTGGCCGTGCAAATGCACGTTCGAAGTCGCCGAGTACGCACCCTCCTGCAGGCAGGCGTGCGACAGGCCATCCATCACGATGTGATCGGCAGGCCGAACCAGGCCCTTGATGGCGCCATAACCGGCGGCCCAACCGGTGGGATAGAGCGTCGTGTACTCCAGGCCGAGGAACTCGCCAATCGTCTGTTCCAGCCGCAGCGAGTATTTGGTGTTGCCCGCCAGGGCTGATGAGCCCGCGCTGTGCACGCCGTACTCGTCGATCACCGCCTTGGCCATCTCCTTGATCGCCGGATGCGACGACAGGCCGAGATAGTCCTGGGTGCCGAAATTCAGACCTGCAAATTTCAGCCCGTTGTCGTCAAGCGCCGTGCAGGTTGACAAGGGCGCCTCTTGTGTCGATCGCGAGTAGGGCCACAAGTTGCTTTGGCGGCGCAGGTCTTGCCATGCGTAAAAGGGATCGACGCGGGCCATCAGGTCTGTCCCCTGAAGTTCGCGGAAGTCGCGCACGCTGCCTGTCAGGGCTGCGAGTGGATCAAGTTTGGGCATGGGTTTCACTCCTTTGATGTGTTCCTGATGTGAAAGTTGGTCACCGTGGCCCGCCCCGACGCTGGGAGCAGCCTTCGCCAGACAACCTTCGATCTTTCCCAGCAGACGGGACAGATCGACAGGCTTGGTATCGAAGTCGGCGCAACCGACTTCGACGCTTTTTTCCCGGTCGCTTGCCAGCGCATGGGCGGTCAAGGCAATGACTGGTATGCCGCAGGTGCGGGCATCGGCCTTGATGAGCCGCGTGGCCTCCCAGCCGTCCATCTCGCCCAGCGCCACGTCCATCAGGATGAGGTCGGGCCGCTCCGAGACCGCCATGGCGACGCCACTGGCGCCATCGGCCGCGCTGCAGACGGTGTAGCCGCGGCGCGTGAGTCGCCGGGTCAGCATGTCGCGATTGGCAAAGCTGTCCTCCACCAGCAGGATCGTTGCGGCCTGCGGTGCTGGCGTTTCGTCGTCGGCAATGTCGGTCATCTTGTGCTCCACGGATTCCTTGTTGTGAACCTGCCTGCATGGAGGCGAGGCGGGTTGCGCTCAGCCGACCTACAGCATCGGGCTGCGGCCAGTCGCCGGCAGGCATGGCCTGTCATCGGCATTTGGTCAACGTTCTTTGTCTTGCATTTGTTAACTTATAGTTACATTACGATTTGTTGCAATGTAACTATATGAAAATATTTTTGCAAGCAATTTCTGTCTACTGAGTGACAACTACGCGGTCGTGGCTGCGCCTGTCAGTGGCAAAACGACGGGTCTGATTCAATGCCGGTGATCTTTAGGGGCCAAAGGCGCAGGCGCCCGAATCTGATCAGATCGGGGTGCGGCTACTGGCCGCAAAGCGCACGGTGAAGCGCGCGCCCGGCATGCTGGTGCCGGGGCGCACGTCCGCCAGCTCCACGTCGGCGCCATGCTGGCGCGCGATCTCGCGCACGATGGGCAGGCCCAGGCCAGAGCCATCGGCCTCCGTGCCCAGGGCGCGGTAGAAGGGCTGGAACACCAGCTCGCGCTCGGATTCAGGCACGCCCGGGCCGCTGTCCTCGACCTGCAGCAGCACGACATGGGCAAAGGTATCGGGCAGCACGCGCGCGGTCACCATGCCGCTCTGGCCCTCGCCCGAGGGCGTGTAGTTGATGGCGTTGTCCACCAGGTTGCGCACCAGTTCCTTGAGCAGCGTGGGGTTGCCCTCCATGGTCACGCCGGGGGTGCCGGGGTCGGCGCCGTCATAGCCCAGGTCGATGTGCTTGTCCATGGCGCGCGGCACGCTGTCACGCACCACCTCGATCACCAAGCGCGCCAGATCGACACTCTGGCGCTGCACCACGGCGGCCCCGCCCTCGGCGCGCGCCAGCGCCAGCAGCTGATTCACGGTGTGCGTGGCGCGGATGGAGGAGCGGCCGATCTGCTGCAGCGATTGCTTGAGCTCCTCGGTGCTGGTGCCCTCGCGCTGCGCCAGGTCGGCCTGCATGCGCAGGCCGGCCAGCGGGGTTTTCAGCTGGTGCGCGGCGTCTGCCAGGAAACGCTTTTGCGTGGCCATGGATTCCTGCAGGCGCTGCAGCAGGTCATTCACCGAATCGACGAGCGGCGCCACCTCCATGGGCACGGCCTTGTGGTCGAGCGGCGACAGGTCGTCGCTCTTGCGCGCGCGGATGCGCTCTTCGAGCTGGTGCAGCGGCTTGATGCCGCGCACCAGCGCC
>JAFEER010000193.1 GCA_018240985.1 Pseudomonadota bacterium | reverse complement strand
GCGCCTTCCTCGCCCAGCTGCATCAGGCCCTGCTGCAGCTGCTTGGTGCGCAGCGGGTTCTTCAGCACCACGGTCATGAAGAGCTCGGGCGCGAAGAAGGGCAGTCCCGTGAATTGCAGCGCCGGGCCGTCGGTGATGCTGTCGCCCAGCTGCACGCCGCCGTGGATGGTGAAGCCGATGATGTCGCCGGCGTAGGCTTCATGGACGGCCTCGCGGCGCTGGCTCATGAAGGTGACCACCGATGTGGGCCGCAGCTCCTTGCCGGTGCGCTGCACCTTCATCTTCATGCCCGGCTGGTAGCGGCCAGAGGCCACGCGCACGAAGGCGATGCGGTCGCGGTGGTTCGCGTCCATGTTGGCCTGCACCTTGAACACCACGCCGGAGAAGCCGGGGTCTTCGGGGCGCACGGTGCGTTCCTCGCGCTGGCGGTTGACCTCGGTATAGGCGATGCGCGGGCCGGGCGGGGGCGACATGTCCACCACGGCGTTCAGCACCTCCATGACACCGAAGTTGTTCACGCCCGAGCCGAAGAACACGGGGGTCAGGCGCGCGGCCAGGAACTCCTGGTGATCCCAGGCGATGGAGGCGCCCACGGCCAGCTCCATGCTCTCGATGGCGTCGTCATAGGCCTTGCCAAAGCGCGCGCGCAGCCTGTCCACGTCGGTGAGTGGGATGACCTCGAAGTCTTCCGGGCGCTTTTCGCTGCCGGCCTGGAACACGGTCATGCTCTGCGTGCGCAGGTCGATGATGCCGCCGAAGCTCTTGCCCTGGCCCACGGGCCAGGTCATCGGGCAGCAGGGCATGCCCAGCTCGCGCTCCACCTCGTCCAGGATGTCGAGCGGGTCGCGTACCTCGCGATCCATCTTGTTCACGAAGGTGATGATGGGCGTGTCCCTCTGGCGGCAGACCTCGATCAGGCGGCGCGTCTGCGCCTCCACGCCGTTGGCGGCGTCGATGACCATCAGCGCCGAGTCCACGGCGGTGAGCACGCGGTAGGTGTCCTCGCTGAAGTCCTTGTGGCCGGGCGTGTCCAGCAGGTTGATGACATGCTCGCGGTAGCTCATCTGCATCACGCTCGATGCCACCGAGATGCCGCGCTGCTTCTCGATCTCCATCCAGTCGGAGGTGGCGTGGCGGCTGGCCTTGCGGCCCTTGACGGCGCCGGCGATCTGGATCGCGCCCGAGAACAGCAGCAGTTTTTCCGTCAGCGTGGTCTTGCCGGCGTCGGGGTGGGAGATGATGGCAAAGGTGCGGCGGCGGCGGGTCTCGGGGGCGTAGGACACAAAAAACTCGATGGATCTAGGTTAAGTGGCGGGGCAGGTCGGACGATTGGTGCAGCACGCGCAGCACGGCAATGTGGTCGGAATGCTCGGTGTAGAAGATGGCGAAGGGGAAGCGATTCAGTGTCCAGAAACGCAGCGGGGCGGCATCGCCGTGGCGCGCGTAGCGGGTGGAACCTGTGCCTGGATGCTGTGCGATGTGGCGCAGCGCAGCATCTACCTCATCGCGAAAACGCTCGGCCACCACTAGGTTGGCAACGTCGAAGTAGTAGGTAAATGCCTGCTCTAAATCGCTCTCGGCCCGGCTGGTCAGAACGCAGGGCTTCACGGGGTGTTGGTGCCCTGTGCTGCGCGGGCGGCAGCAATGCGCGCTGTCCAGTCGTTACGCTGCTCCTCCCAGCTGCGGGTAGCGGGGCCGGAATCAATGCCTTCCTGGATCAGCGCCCGAAAGCGCTCCTCGGCCGCACGCTCCTCGTCGCGGCGCACCAGGTCGCGCATGTACTCGCTGGTGCTGCTATAGCCGCGCGCCTGCACGCGGGCATCGACAAAGGCCTTCAGCTCGTCGGTCAGCGAAATGTTCATGGTCACGGTGCTCATGGGCGTGATTTTACGAGCCTTGGCAAGGCTTGCCAAAGACGATGCCGCAGCGTGGCGGCGTAACAAGGCTGCGTTTTGCCAAAATTTGCCAAACCTTCTACCATTCCCGCATGAGCACCATGAACATCTCCCTTCCAGAAATGCTCAAGACCTTTGTCGACGAGCAGGTCAGCCAGCGCGGCTATGGCACCAGCAGCGAATATGTGCGCGAGCTCATCCGCAAGGAGCAGGAGCGCCAGCAACTGCGCAGCCTGTTGCTGGCGGGTGCAGCGTCAACGCCGATGCAGCCAGTCGATGGCGGGTATTTCGACGCGCTACGGGCGCGTGCACGCCAGGCTGCGCAATGAAGGCCTTGCCACTCATCCCCAGGGCGCAGGCCCAGGAGGATGTGGAGCAGGCGCTGGACTACTACCGGCAAGAAGCGGGCGAATCCGTTGCTCTGGGCTTTGTGGCGGCGCTGGAGCAGGCCTTCACGCATGTCGCCCGCCACCCGGCCACGGGTTCGCCGCGTTATGCGCATGAACTCGGCCTGGCGGGCCTGCGCTGCTGGCCGCTCACGCGCTATCCGTTTCTGGTTTTCTATCGGCAGCAGGCGGATCACATCGACGTCTGGCGCGTGCCGCATGGGGCGCGGGATATCCCGGCCTGGCTGGCGGGCGATGAAGGCGGAACATAGTCCGCCGGTATAATCCGCAACCTTTCCGAGGAGCGTTGCAGCGTCCCCAGCACAGCGGGGCGTGAGGCTCGGAACCCATCTTGCAACGACGCTCACCCACGCCTGTCCTGTGCGGTGAGAGCATTCAACCCCATCGCCGGCGCGTGGTTTCCCCATCATCATGAAGGAATCCGCCATGAGCGCAGTTCTCAAATCCCCCCTGGACTCGGCCATTGCCGACATCACCCTGGCCGACTGGGGCCGCAAGGAAATCAAGATCGCCGAGACCGAGATGCCCGGCCTGATGGCGGTGCGCGAGGAGTTTGCCGCGCAGCAGCCGCTCAAGGGCGCGCGCATCACCGGCTCGCTGCACATGACCATCCAGACCGCTGTGCTGATCGAGACGCTGCAGGCGCTGGGTGCCGACGTGCGCTGGGCCTCGTGCAACATCTTCTCCACGCAGGATCACGCCGCCGCCGCCATCGCAGCCACCGGCACGCCGGTGTTCGCCATCAAGGGCGAATCGCTGAAAGACTACTGGGACTACACGCACAGCATCTTCGAGTTCGGCCCCAAGGGCACGGCCGATGAAGGCCCGAACATGATCCTGGACGACGGTGGCGACGCCACCATGCTGATGCACCTGGGCCAGCGCGCCGAGAAGGATATTTCCGTGCTGGCGAACCCCGGCAGCGAGGAAGAGAAGATCGTCTTCGCCGCCATCAAGGCCAAGCTCGCCGTGGATCCCACCTGGTACAGCCGCAAGAGCGCGCAGATCATGGGCGTGACGGAAGAAACCACCACCGGCGTGCACCGCCTGAACGAGATGTCGGCCAAGGGCCTGCTCAAGTTCCGCGCCATCAACGTCAACGATTCGGTGACCAAGAGCAAGTTCGACAACCTGTACGGCTGCCGCGAATCCCTGGTGGACGGCATCAAGCGCGCCACCGACGTGATGATCGCCGGCAAGGTGGCCTGCGTGGCCGGCTATGG
>JAFEER010000192.1 GCA_018240985.1 Pseudomonadota bacterium | reverse complement strand
ATCGTTTCTGCGCCATATCCGGGTCGCATCGCTCGACGAACTCAAGGTGCGCATTCTCAAAGTCATCGACGAGATGAATGCGCAGCCCGTTCGCTTTCAGTGGAAGAGCTTTGACTTCCAAATGACAGAAACGTAAATATTTTACTGAAACGATGTACTAGTGCAGTGTTCGACGCTATCTGGAACATAAAACCGCGTCTTTTCGGCCTGAGCGGCGTTGCAAATCCTCGCGATAGCTACGGCTATCGCTGTGGTTTGCGCCTTGCCCAGACCAAAAATCCATCGGTTTTATTTGTTCCATCAAGCATCAAACACTGCACTAGATTTGCAGCGTATCCACAGTTTGCAGGTCTATGGGCTGCAATCCACCCAGCTCCAGCTCTTGCACCTCACGCATGATGAGGCTGCCCTCACGCGGTTTGGTGTGCGTGATGTACACGGGAAGTGGTGTGGCCGACTTCAGCAGCAGCAGTTCCTGCGCCAGTGCAGTCGGCGACAAATGCTGGCTCTTGCGTGCCAGTTCGGCCTCGGCATTGCTGAAGGCGGTTTCCATCAGCAGGGCCGCCACACCGCCGCCATCCTGGTGCAGTGCGTTCACGCGACGCCAGAAGGCGGGCTCGTTGCCCTGGGTGTCGCCGCTGTAGACCCACCAGCCCGTGCTGCCACGGGCGGCATAGGCCACGGCGGGCACACTATGGCGCGCGGGCAAGACTTCGATCGTGACGCCTGCGCATACGAACACATCGCCCACGCCCAGGGGCGACAACTGCACAAAAGGCGCCTGTGGCGAGGGAATGCACGTGAAATCGGGCCAGATCACGTCGTTGAAGATGTGGCTGCGCAGCGCCGCCAGCGTGGCGGGCAGCGCATGCACCTGCAGCGGCCGGCTGCGCCGCGCGCCCACGGCATCGGGCAGCAGCGGCAGGGCCGCGATATGGTCCAGGTGCGAGTGCGTGAGAAACACGTGATCCACGCACTGCATTTCCTCCAGCGTGAGCTCGCCCACACCCGTGCCGGCGTCGATGAGCACATGCTCGTCCAGCAGGAAGGAGGTGGTGCGGCAGCCCTTGGCAATGGTGCCGCTGCAGCCGAGGATGCGTACTTGCATGGGGTGCTGCTTCAAGGACGTTCAGCCCTGCACGAACTCCATCTCGGCCCCGGCCAGCGCAATGCGGTCGCCGTGCTTGAGTGCGATGGGGTCGGCGCCAATGGGAGCGCCGTTGAGCAATGGCAACTGCCCGCCATCCACATGGGCCAGCACGAAGTTGTGATGCCGCCTGGTGATGGAGGCCACGGCCACGCCAGGTTTGCCTATGGTGGTAACCACCTTGGTGAGGGCCACCTCGCGCCCCGCTGCCGGGCCGGTGACCACGCGCACGATACCGTTGCCGCCGACCAAAGGCGCAGGCATGGAGGCGGGCACGGTCAATGAGCCCGAACGCTCCGCCTGCAGCGCGCTGTTGGCAAAGCCCATGGACTTGTCGTAGTCCGACACTGGCGCGTCCAGCAGGAAGCGAATCTTGTACTTGCCCATCTCCACAATGTCGCCATTGCGCAAGACCTGCTGCTTGATCGGCTTGCCATTCACGTAGGTGCCATTGGTGCTGCCCAGGTCGTGCACCAGCACATCGTCGCCCGACCTGACGAACACGGCGTGCTCACCGCTGACCGCCAGGTTGTCGATGACCACGTCGTTGTAAGGCCTGCGACCCACGGTCGTGCGTTCCTGCGCAAGCGCAACCTCCTTGATGACGACTCCATCAATAGCCACGACCATTTTCGGCATGATCTGTTTTCCTCCTGGGTGTGCTGATTGTGCCGTATCACCCGGTCACCTGGGCCGCAACAGGCGCGAAACCAGCCCGGGCTTCTTGCTTCCCGCTTCCATGCCGGGGTCGGCCTGAACCAGCAAGACGCTGATGTTGTCACGCCCCCCGTGGGCGTTGGCCATGGCCACCATGCGTTCGGCCTTCTCGGGCAGGGCAAGCGACAGGTTCGCCAGCTCGGCGAGTTCGGTGTCGCTCACCATGTCGCTCAGGCCGTCGGAACAGAGGATGAACAAGTCCTGTGGTTCCACGGCAAATTCGTTGATTTCAGGGTGCACGGCATCATCCACTCCCAATGCGCGCGTGACCAGGTTGCCCAGGCCCGACACCGCCGCCTGCGCAGGCGTCAACAGGCCCAGGTCGATCTGTTCCTGCAGCCAGGAATGGTCACGCGTGATCTGGCGCAGCTCGCCCCCGCGCAAGCGGTAGCAGCGCGAGTCGCCGATATGGCCCAGGACGAGGCGATTGCCGCGAAACGCTGCCACCACCAGGGTCGTGCCCATGCCCAGGTACTGCGGATTGGACAGCGCCGCCGCCAGGATGGCGTGGTTGGCGCTTTCCACACAAGCCAGCAAAGCCTGGCGCACCGCGACCATGGAGACACGATCGGACGCATCCTCAAGCCACTGGGCCAGTTCGCTGCCGACCAGGTTCACGGCCATGGCGGCCGCCACCTCGCCCGCGTTGTAGCCCCCCATGCCGTCCGCCAGAAGCCCCAGCCGAGCGGCCTCATGGACGGCGACCGCATCCTCGTTGTTGGCGCGCACGCGGCCGGTGTCGGTGAGCGCGAAAAAATCGTAACGCGGCCTGGGCGTGGATTTCATGCCACACCCCGCGAGGAAAAGGGCGCCGAGGCACGGCGCCAGGCCGGCCATTTCACGGTGCAAGACCGAAGTCTCAGCATGTTATTTTTTGATGCAATGTGTTACGTAAACTAATGCATCATAAACGACGGTCACCCCTTGGGCGAGGGGAAGGCCGGCTTTTTATCAACCAGGCCTGAAAACGGCGAATGGCTGATCCCGGCATCAAGCCGGTTTTTCGTTGCGCCCCTGCACCAGCTTGCCGACCGCCACCACCAGGAGCGCGCCCGCAGCGGCCGCCACGTAGTGCATCCAGGGGTGGCCGATGGCGTAGTTGTGCAGGAGGTTGTCGTTGACGATGGTCTCGCCGCCGACCCAGCCGATCAGGGCCGCGCCCAGGGTGACGATGACGGGGAAGCGCTCCATGAGCTTGATCATCAGCGTGGAGCCGAAGATCACCAGCGGAATGCTGATGGCCAGGCCCAGAACCAGCAGCACCATGTCGCCCTGAGCGGCAGCCGCAACCGCGATCACGTTGTCCAGGCTCATCACCAGGTCGGCGATGAGGATGGTGCGGATGGCGGCCATCATGCCGCCGCTGGCCTTGGAGGCTTCGTCGCCCTCCTCCTCGCCGGTGAGCAGCTGGTAGCCGATCCACAGCAACAGGCAGCCGCCCACGATTTGCAGGAACGACAGCGCAAGCAGCTTGGCCGCCACCACGGTGAGCACGATACGCAGCACCACGGCGGCGCCGGAGCCGAACATGACGGCCTTCTTTTGTTGCGCGGGGGGCAGCGAACGCGCGGCCAGGGCGATGACGACGGCGTTGTCGCCAGACAGGATGATGTTGATCCAGACGATCTTCACCAGGCCGATCCAGAAATCGGCATTGCTCAGGAACTCCATGACTACTCCACTGTTACGGAATCGAAAACGCCAGCCTGATCACAGGCTGGCGTTTTCTTTTTTGGGAGTCCCAGTGTAGGGCAGCGCGAATTTTTGCGCGTGCGTAGTAGTGCGTAAGTCAGGGCACCACTACGCGCGCGGGAGCATTACAGCAGGCTCTTGAGGATGCGGCCCATCTCGGACGGGTTGCGCGTGACGTGGAAGCCGCACTCTTCCATGATGGCCAGCTTGGCATCGGCCGTGTCGGCGCCGCCCGAGATCAGCGCGCCGGCGTGGCCCATGCGCTTGCCGGGAGGGGCGGTGACGCCGGCGATGAAGCCGACGATGGGTTTCTTCATATTGGCCTTACACCACTGTGCTGCCTCGGCCTCGTCGGGGCCGCCGATCTCGCCGATCATGATCACGGCGTCGGTGTCCGGGTCTTCGTTGAAGGCGCGCATCACGTCGATGTGCTTGAGGCCGTTGATCGGGTCGCCGCCGATGCCCACGGCCGACGACTGGCCGATGCCCAGCTCGGTCAGCTGCGCCACGGCCTCATAGGTCAGCGTGCCGGAGCGGCTCACCACGCCGATGCGGCCCTTCTTGTGGATGTGGCCGGGCATGATGCCGATCTTGATCTCGTCGGGCGTGATCAGGCCGGGGCAGTTGGGGCCCAGCAGCAGCGTGCGCTTGCCGCCAGCGGCCTCCTTGGCCTTCATCTTGTTGCGCACTTCCAGCATGTCGCGCACCGGAATGCCCTCGGTGATGCAGATGGCCAGATCCAGGTCGGCCTCCACGGCCTCCCAGATGGCGGCCGCGGCGCCTGCCGGCGGCACATAGATGACCGACACGGTGGCGCCGGTTTGCGTGGCGGCTTCCTTGACCGAAGCATAGATCGGGATGTTGAAGATGGACTCGCCGGCCTTCTTCGGGTTCACGCCCGCGGCAAAACAATGCTTGCCGTTCGCGTATTCCTGGCACTTCTCGGTGTGGAACTGGCCGGTCTTGCCGGTGATGCCCTGGGTGATGACCTTGGTGTCTTTGTTGATATAGATCGACATATTGTGCTCTCCAGGGCTTATTTGACGGCTTCGACGATCTTCGTGGCCGCTTCGGCCATGGTGTCGGCGCTGATGATGGGCAGGCCGCTTTCGGCCAGCATCTTCTTGCCCAGCTCTTCGTTCGTGCCCTTCATGCGCACGACCAGCGGAACCTGCAGGTTCACGGCTTTGCAGGCGGTGATCACGCCGGTGGCGATGGTGTCGCACTTCATGATGCCGCCGAAGATGTTCACCAGGATGCCCTTGACCTTGGTGTTCTTGAGCATGATCTTGAAGGCCTCGGTGACCTTCTCGGGGGTGGCGCCGCCGCCCACGTCCAGGAAGTTGGCGGGCTCGCCGCCGAACAGCTTGATGGTGTCCATGGTGGCCATGGCCAGGCCCGCGCCGTTCACCAGGCAGCCGATGTTGCCGTCCAGGCTGATGTAGGCCAGGTCGAACTTGCTGGCCTCGATTTCGGCGGGGTCTTCCTCGTCCAGGTCGCGAAGCTGCACGATCTCGGGGTGGCGGAACAGGGCGTTGGCGTCAAAGTTGAACTTGGCGTCCAGGGCCGTCAGCTTGCCCTTGGAGTCGCAGTTCAGCGGGTTGATCTCGACCAGGGACGCGTCCGTGTCCATGTAGCACTTGTAGATCTTGGCGAACAGATCCACGGCCTGATCCACCGAGTCGCCGGTGAGGCCAATGGCGGCCGCCACCTTGCGCGACTGCTCGGGCGTGATGCCGGTCAGCGGGTCGATCATCTCGGTGATGATCTTCTCGGGCGTGCTGTGCGCCACTTCCTCGATGTCCATGCCGCCCTCGGACGAGGCGATCAGGGCCACCTTTTGCGTGGCGCGGTCGGTCACCAGGGACACATAGAGTTCGTTCTTGATGTCGGCACCGTCTTCGATGTACAGGCGGCGCACCTTCTGGCCCTCGGGGCCGGTCTGGTGCGTGACCAGCTGCATGCCCAGGATCTGGCCGGCCAGCGCCTTCACATCGTCGATGCTCTTGGCGACCTTGACGCCACCACCCTTGCCACGGCCACCGGCGTGGATCTGGGCCTTCACGACCCACACGGGGCCGCCGAGCTTTTGTGCGGCTTCCACGGCCTCTTGCACCGTGAAAGCGGGAATGCCACGCGGGACGGGCACGCCGAAACTACGCAAGATTTCCTTGCCTTGGTATTCGTGAATCTTCATGAGGTCTCTCTCAGGGGAAGGATGGTGTTTGTACCCGTTCTGCCGATGTGCAGAAAATTCCGCATGCCCGGGAATGGCAGCCAGCAATTGTATTATGTTGCGACGCACCATTGCTTGGTGATAACTTACACCCTGGCCGCAGTCCCCAAACGGCCCTTGCAGGAGCTCTTCGATGCCCAAGGTCTTTATTGATGGCGAGGCAGGCACCACCGGCCTGCAGATTCGCGAACGGCTGCAGGCCATGCCCCAGGTGGAGCTGGTCAGCATAGCGCCCGAACGGCGCAAGGATGCCGGCGCCAAGCGCGAGCTGATCGCCGGCGTCGATCTGGTGGTGCTGTGCCTGCACGACGATGCGGCGCGCGAGACCGTGGCCCTGGTGGACAACATTACCCAGGACACCGGCCGCAGCATCAAGATCATCGACGCCTCCACCGCCCATCGCACGGCGCCGGGTTGGGTGTTCGGCTTTCCCGAGCTGGCGGCCGGCCAGTTGCAGGCGGTGCGCGGTGCCACACGCGTGGCCAATCCCGGCTGCTACGCCACGGGCGCCATCGCCCTGCTGCGCCCGCTGGTCGATGCCGGCCTGGTCGCCCCAGACCACGCGCTGGCCCTGCCTTCGGTGAGCGGCTATTCGGGTGGCGGCCGCACCATGATCGAGGCCTATGAGGCCGGCCAGGCGGCGCCGTTCGAGCTCTACGCCCTGGGCCTCACGCACAAGCACCTGCCCGAGATCATGAAGTACACCGGCCTCACGCGCCGGCCCATCTTCATTCCTGCGGTGGGCAACTTCCGCCAGGGCATGCTGGTGGAGCTGCCGCTGCACCTGGATCTGCTGCCGGGCAGCCCGAAGGCCACCGATCTGCATGACGCGCTGGCCGCGCACTATGCCAAGAGCAACACGCCCGAGCAGTGGGTAAAGGTGCTGCCCGCCACCGAGGACGGCAAGCTCGACGCCCAGGCGCTCAACGACAGCAACCGGCTGGAGCTGCGCGTGTTTGCCAACGAGAACTACCGCCACGCCGTACTGGTGGCGCGCCTGGACAACCTGGGCAAGGGCGCCAGCGGCGCCGCGGTGCAAAACCTCAAGCTGATGCTGGGTCTGTAAAAACCATAGCTGCTTACGCCCTGCCCACGCGCTGAAACAGCCCACCGGGCAGTCGCGCTACCAGGCCGTCGAGCTCCAGCTCCAGCAGCCGCACCTGCAGCGT
>JAFEER010000191.1 GCA_018240985.1 Pseudomonadota bacterium | reverse complement strand
GTCTTCGCACCCATGGCGGCGTTGCAAATCCTCGCGATAGCTACGGCTATCGCTGCGGTTTGCGCCTTGCCCTGGGCACGAATCCATCGCTTTCATTGTGTTCCTCTACTTCCGGGTTGCTGTACTAGCGGCTGCGGCTACCATCAACGCTACATGATCTGGCTGTCCGTCGTTGCTTTTCTGTCGGCTGCGCTGTCCGCAGCCGGCGTGCTGCGCTGGGCGCAGGATCATGCCGCCAACTACGGGCATGCGATGCCGCAGCGCTTCCACCATGGCCATGTGCCGCGCCTGGGCGGGCTGGCGATGCTGACGGGCATTGCGCTGAGCTGGGGTGTGGGGCGTTTGACGACGGCGCTGCTGGACGACCCGTCCTCGCTGCATATGGGGAGCTGGGTATTGTGGTGGCTGCTGGCGCTGCTGCCGGCCGTGGTGGGCGGCATGGTGGAGGACGTGACGCAGCGCCTGGCGCCGCGCTACCGTTTGTTGTTGTCGGCGCTTACCGCGTTGCTGGCGGTGAGCTTGCTCGGCCTGCAGCTGCCACGGCTGGGTTTGCCGTGGCTGGACGCCTTGCTCGAGGCAAGCCCCTGGCTGGGCGTTGTGGTGGCATTGCTGGCGGTGACAGGCCTGCCCCATGCCTTCAACATCATCGACGGCTACAACGGCCTGGCGGGCATGGTGGCCATCATCGTTTGTCTGGCGCTGGCCCATGTGGCGCTGCAGGTCGGCGACCGGGGATTGGCGGCAGTGCTGGTTTCCACCGCAGCGGCGACGGGGGGCTTCCTGGTGTGGAACTACCCGCGCGGCATGCTGTTTGCCGGCGATGGCGGGGCTTATATCTGGGGTGTAGTGATCGCGATGGCCAGCCTGAGCCTGGTGCAGCGCAACCCGCAGGTGTCGCCCTGGTTTCCCATGCTGCTGCTGATCTACCCGGTGTGGGAGACGGTGTTTTCCATGTACCGCAAGCTCTCGCGCGGGGTGTCGCCGGGTATGGCCGATGCGCTGCACTTCCACCAGCTGATTTACCGGCGCATCGTGCGCCGCGTGCTGCATGGCGATGCGGCGCGGCGCATGCTCAAGCGCAACAACCGCACCTCGCCCTACCTGTGGGCATTCACCTTGCTGACGGTGGTGCCTGCCGTGCTGTTCTGGAGCTCCACATTCATATTGATGGCGTTTTGCCTGCTGTTCATTGTGTCGTACGTGGTGGCCTACCTGACCATCATCCGATTCAAGGTGCCGGGCTGGCTGCAGCCTTGATGGTTGGCCGTGGTGGCTGCGGCACAATCGCATCCACCTGTTCTCGTTTAGATGGATCACTTTTGCCATGACCGATCTCTCCACCATCGCCCCGCGCGACAAGGCCGAAATCCTGGCCCAGGCGCTGCCCTACATCCGCAAGTTCCATGGCAAGACCATGGTCATCAAGTACGGCGGCAACGCCATGACCGACCCTGAGCTGCAGCAGGACTTTGCCGAGGATGTGGTGCTGCTCAAGCTCGTTGGCATCAACCCAGTGGTGGTGCATGGCGGCGGGCCGCAGATCGAGCAGGCGCTGAACCGCCTGGGCAAGAAGGGCGAGTTCATCCAGGGCATGCGCGTGACGGATGCCGAGACCATGGAGGTGGTCGAGTGGGTGCTGGCCGGCGAGGTGCAGCAGGACATCGTGGGCCTGATCCACCACGCGGGCGGCAAGGCGGTGGGCCTGACGGGGCGCGACGGCGGCATGATCCGCGCCAAGAAGCTCAGGATGCTGGACAACAAGGATCCGAGCATCGAGCACGACGTGGGCCAGGTGGGCGACATCGTGGCCATCGACCCCAGCGTGGTGAAGGCGCTGCAGGACGATGCCTTCATCCCCGTCATCAGCCCGATCGGCTTTGGCGAGGAAAACGAGAGCTACAACATCAACGCCGACGTGGTGGCAAGCCGCCTGGCGATGGTGCTGCAGGCCGAGAAGCTGGTGATGCTGACCAACATCCCCGGCGTGCTGAACAAGGCGGGCCAGTTGATCACCGAGCTCACGCCACAGCAGATCGACGCGCTGATTGCCGACGGGACGATTTCCGGCGGCATGTTGCCCAAGCTGGCCGGTGCCATCGACGCAGCCAAGGCGGGTGTGAACGCGGTGCACGTGGTGGACGGGCGGGTGCCGCACTCCATGCTGCTGGAGATTCTGACGGATCAGGCCTACGGGACGATGATCCGCGGCGATTGAGCTTAATTGGAATCTGACCCCAATTAGGGTTTGGATGGGGTTGCGCATTTGCCACGCCTGCCGATAACCCTTGGTAGGTTTTTCGGGTAGGCCGTGGCAGAATCAATTGCATACATTTGTTGCAATATGTCTGATTCTTCGCCTACCCATCCCAATCCGTCCACGCCCGATGGCGCTCCCGCACCGCGTCGCCGTCCGAGGCCTGGCGAGCGGCGCGAGCAAATTCTGCACGCGCTGGCCGCCATGCTGGAGCAGCCCGGCGCCGAGCGCATCACCACGGCGGCGCTGGCGCGCCAGCTGGGGGTGAGCGAGGCGGCGCTATACCGGCATTTCGCCAGCAAGGCGCAGATGTTCGAGGGCTTGATCGACTTCATCGAGCACAGCGTCTTCACCCTGGTGCGCCAGGTGGTGGATCATCCGGGCGAGGCCAGCGGCAGCCAGCGCGTGGCGCATATCGCGGCCATGCTGCTGCAGTTTGGCGAGCGCAACCCGGGCATGGTGCGCGTGATGGTGGGCGATGCGCTGGTGTTCGAGAACGAGCGCCTGCAGCAGCGCATGAACCTGTTCTTCGACAAGGTGGAGGCGACGCTGCGCCAATGCCTGCGGCCTGAGGCTGAGGCCGAGGCCGAGGCTGCCCCCACGCTGCAGGCGCAGGTGCGCGCCGCCGCGCTGTGCGACCTGATGCGCGGGCGCCTGCAGCGCTATGCGCGCTCGGGTTTCCGCCGACTGCCGACCGAGCACATGGATGCGACACTGGCGCTGATGCTGTAGTGCTGCGGACAGCAAGCCGTGCAGGTTTGAGTCCTGATAGAAGCCATTCATAGGTATTTACCCTTGAATCCGGCCTGGATGCCTGCACAAGCGCTGGCGCAAACCAGTGCTTTTGTGCAAAATAGAACGATCGTTCGTTTTATTGCGCACCATGCCGCCATCCACTTCATCGCCCAAGGCCATCCGCGCACCTCGCCGAGAGGGCGGGGCGTTGCAGAAAGGGCAGCAGACCAAGTCCGCCATCGTCGAGGCGGCGCTCGGCCTGGCGACGCATATCGGGCTGGAGGGGCTGTCCATCGGGGCCCTGGCCGATGTGACGGGCATGAGCAAGTCGGGCGTGTTTGCACATTTCGGCTCGCGCGAGGAGCTGCAAATGTCGGTGATCCGCGAATACCACCAGCGCTTCGAGCAGGAGGTGTTCTACCCGGCCATGCAGGCGCCGCGCGGCGTTGCGCGCCTGCGCGCCCTGTTCAACCACTGGATGCAGCGCACCTCGATCGAGCTCGACTCGGGCTGCATTTACATCAGCGGCGCCGTGGAGTTTGACGACCGCAAGGGCCCGGTGCGCGATACGCTGGCCAATTCGGTGCTGACCTGGCAGGCGGCCATGAAGCGCACCATCACCCAATGCAAGGAATGCGGCGAGCTGGGCCCGGATGTGCAGGAGGATCAAATGCTGTTCGAGATCCATGGCCTGATCCTGGCGCTGCACTACGAGGCGCGCTTTCTGCAGACCCCCGGCTCCATAGAGCGCGCCAACAAGGGCTTCGACAACATCCTGGCGCGCTACGCCGTCTGATGCCCCGCTCACGACTTACCACCCACCACCGCAGGAGCTCACCCATGCCCACCTACAACCCGCCACTGCGCGACATGCAATTCGTGCTGCACGAGGTCTTCAACGTCGGCGCTGAATTCAAGGCCATGCCGCGCCATGCCGACGTGGACGTCGACACCATCAACGCCATCCTGGAGGAAGCGGGCAAGTTCGCCGCCGAGGTGACCTTCCCGCTCAACATCAGTGGCGATACCGAGGGCTGTCACCTGGATCAGCAGACGCACGAGGTGAGCACGCCCAAGGGTTTCAAGGAGGCCTACGCCAAGTATGTGGAGGGCGGCTGGGCCGCGCTGTCGTGCGCGCCCGAATTTGGCGGCCAGGGCCTGCCGCATGTGATGAACCAGTGCCTGTATGAGATGCTGAACAGCGCCAACCAGGCCTGGACGATGTACCCAGGCCTGTCGCACGGTGCCTACGAGGCCCTGCTGGCGCACGGCACGGATGCGCAGAAGCAGACCTACCTCCCCAAGCTGGTGAGCGGCGAGTGGACTGGCACCATGTGCCTGACCGAGCCGCATTGCGGCACCGATCTGGGCCTGCTGCGCACCAAGGCCGAGCCGCAGGCCGATGGCACCTACCAGATCACCGGCAACAAAATCTTCATCAGCGCCGGCGAGCACGGGTTCACCTCCAACATCGTGCACCTGGTGCTGGCGCGCCTGCCCGATGCGCCCAAGGGCTCCAAGGGCATCAGCCTGTTCGTCGTGCCCAAGTTCCTGGTGAACGCCGATGGCAGCCTGGGTGCGCGCAACCCCATCTACTGCACCGGCCTGGAGCACAAGATGGGCATCAACGGCAACGCCACGGCGCAGATCAGCATAGACGGCGCCACCGGCACCCTGGTGGGCGAGCCGAACAAGGGCCTGGCCGCCATGTTCGTGATGATGAACGCCGCCCGCCTGGGCGTGGGCAACCAGTCGCTGGGCCTGACCGAGGTGGCCTTCCAGAACGCGCTGGCCTATGCCAAGGATCGCCTTCAGATGCGCAGCCTGTCCGGCACCAAGGCCCGAGACAAAGAGGCCGACCCCATCATCGTGCACCCCGACGTGCGCAAGATGCTGCTCACCGCCAAGGCCTACGCCGAGGGCGCGCGCGCGCTGCAGATCTACTGCACGCTGCTGCTGGACAAGAGCCACCACCACCCCGACGAGAAGGTACGCGCCGACAGCGACGAGCTGGTGGCGCTGCTCACACCCATCGTCAAGGCCTTCATCACCGACAACGGCCATGTGGCGACGAACGCCTGCATGCAGGTCTTCGGCGGCCATGGCTTCATCAAGGAATGGGGCATGGAGCAGCATGTGCGCGACAACCGCATCAACATGATCTACGAGGGCACCAACACCGTGCAGTCGCTCGATCTGCTGGGCCGCAAGGTGCTGGGCAACCAGGGCGCGACGCTGAAAAAAATGGGCAAGCTGATCGCCGCCCTGGTGGTCGAGGAGGGGGTGAACGAGAAGATGGCCGAGTTCATCAACCCCATCGCCATGCTGGGCGAGCAGATGACTAAGTTCACCACCGAGATCGGCTTCAAGGGCATGCAGAACCCCGACGAAGTAGGCGCCGCCGCCGTGGACTACCTGCGCGTGGCCGGCCACCTGGTGTTCGGCTACCTGTTCGCGCGCATGGCACAGGTGGCGCTGCGCGCCATCGCGGCCGGCAACACCGATCCGTTCTACGTCGCCAAGCTGCAGACGGCACGTTTCTACTTCGCCAAGCTGTTCCCCGAGACCGTGCTGCTGATGCGCACGGCGCGTGCCGGAAGCAAGGTGCTGATGGACACGGACGCGGCGCTGGCCTGAAACGCCTCACCCTCACCCCAACCCTCTCCCGCTCGGCGGGAGAGGGAGTCAAACCGCAGTAGGGCGCCGTTGCTGCTCCCTCTCCCCCTTGGGGGAGAGGGCAGGGGTGAGGGGGTAAGCCCAAAAATATTGCATATATAGCCAAAGAGAGCTTATGAGACATACGCTAGCAGCTATTATTTTGATGGCAATCGCCGCCCCCGCCCTGGCCCAGATGAGCCCGCTGGGCCTATGGCGCAGCATTGACGACAAGACCGGCGAGCCCAAGGCCGAGATCCGCATCAGCGACAACGCCGGGCTTTTAAGCGGCCGCATCGAGAAAACCCTGCGCAAGGACGCCAAGCCCACCTGCACGGCATGCCAGGACGACCGCAAGGATCAGCCCATCGTGGGCCTGGAGGTCATCCGCGGCGGCAAGAAGGACGAGGGCAAGGATGTCTGGGAGGGCGGCAAGATCCTGGATCCCGAGAACGGCAAGGACTACCGCGCCAGCCTGACGCCCGTCGATGGCGGCAAGAAGCTGGAGGTGCGCGGCTACCTGGGCCCCTTCTGGCGCACCCAGACCTGGCAGCGCGTGGAATAAATTGGAAAGCAAACCATGACCCGATTCAATGTGAAAAAAGTCGCCGTGCTCGGCGCGGGCGTGATGGGTGCGCAGATTGCGGCCCATCTGGTCAACGTGAAGGTGCCGGTGGTGTTGTTCGACCTGCCGGCCAAGGAGGGAGCGAAGAGCGCCATCGCCGAGAAGGCCATCGCCAACCTGAAGAAGCTCAAGCCCGCGCCCATAGGCGTGGCAGATGATGCCGAGCTGATCCAGCCCGCAAATTACGAGGAGCATATGGCGCTGCTCAAGGACTGCGACCTGGTGATCGAGGCCATCGCCGAGCGCATGGACTGGAAGCTCGATCTGTACACGAAGATCGCCCCCCATGTGGCGGCGCACACGCTGCTGGCCAGCAACACCTCGGGCCTGTCCATCACCAAACTCTCCGAGGCGCTGCCCGAGGCCCTGCGCCACCGCTTCTGCGGCATCCACTTCTTCAACCCGCCGCGCTACATGCCGCTGGTGGAGCTGATCGCCACGCCCACCACCGAGGCGCGCGTGATCGACCAGCTTGAGGCCTTCGTCACCAGCGGCCTGGGCAAGGGCGTGGTGCGCGCCCAGGACACGCCCAACTTCATCGCCAACCGAATCGGCATCGCCGGCATCCTGTCCACCATGAAGGAGGTGGAGAACTTCGGCCTCACCTACGACGTGGTGGACGACCTCACGGGCAAGAAGCTCGGCCGCGCGTCGAGCGGCACGTTTCGCACTGCCGACGTGGTGGGGCTGGACACCATGGCCCATGTCATCAAGACGCAGCAGGACAATCTCTCGCTGCAGACCGATCCGTTCTACGCCAGCTTCGGCACACCGCCGGTGCTGGCCAAGCTGATTGAGCTGGGCAACCTGGGCCAGAAGACCAAGGCCGGTTTCTTCAAGAAGGTCGGCCGCGACATCCTGCGTTTTGAGCTGGAGAGCGAGGACTACGTGCCCGCCGGCGAGAAGGCCGACGAGGTCTATGCCCGCATGCTGAAACGGCCCGCGGCCGAGCGCCTGAAGCTGCTGCGCAATGCCGAAGGCGCGCCGGGGCAGTTTCTGTGGGCCATTCTGCGCAACGGCTTCCACTACGCCGCCATCCACCTGGAGCACATCGCCGAGTCCGCGCGCGACGTGGATCAGGCCATGCGCTGGGGCTTCGGCATGAGCCAAGGCCCGTTCGAGCTGTGGCAGGAGGCCGGCTGGCTCGAGGTGGCGAAGATGGTGCAGGAGGACATCGACGCCGGCAAGGCGCTGTGCAGCGCGCCGCTGCCGAAATGGGTGTTCGAAGGCCCGGTGGCCGAGGCCGGCGGCGTGCATACCGCGCAGGGATCATGGAGCCCGGTGCAGAAAAAATTCATAGCACGCCGCGTACTGCCCGTCTACGAAAGACAGCTTTTTCCTGAGAAACTGCTGGGCGAGACCAGCCTGCCCGACTGGCAGACCGCCGGCACCACCATTGCCGAGTCCAAGGCGCTGCGCACCTGGACGCTCGATGGCCAGGTCTTGATTGCGAGCATCAAGAACAAGATGCACGCCATCAGCCCCGAGGTCATGGAGAGCCTGATGGAGGCCGTGAACCTGGCTGAAAACGAATACCAGGGCATGGTGATCTGGTCGGGCGACGCGCCGTTCTCCGTGGGCGCAGACCTGGAGGCCACCATGCCGGCCTTCGTCATCGGCGGCGCCGACGCCATCGACAGCATCGAGCATGAGCTGCAGAAGCTGATGTTGCGCATCCGCTACGCCCAGGTGCCGGTGGTGGCGGCCATCCACGGCATGGCGCTGGGCGGGGGCTGCGAGCTCTCCGTCTACAGCGCGCGCCGCGTGGCCCACATGGAAAGCTATATCGGCCTGGTGGAAGTGGGCGTGGGCCTGGTGCCCGGCGCCGGCGGCCTGACCTACATCGCCCGCCGCGCCGCCGAGGCCGCGGCGCACAGCACCGGCAAGGATTTGCTGCCCTTCCTGACGGACGGCTTCACGGCAGCCGCCATGGCCAAGGTGGGCACCAGCGCCATCGAGTCGCGCAAGCTCGGCTACCTGCTCGACTCCGACCTCATCGTGCCGCACAAGGACGAGCTGCTGTTCGTCGCCATCAACGAGGCCAAGTCCATGGCCGCGGGCGGCTGGCGCGCGCCGCTCAAACGCAGCTTCCCGGTGGCCGGGCGCAGCGGCAAGGCCACCATCATGGGCTCGCTCGTCAACATGCAGGGCGGCGGCTTCATCAGCGAGTACGACCAGCACATCGCCACCCTGATCGCCAACGTGGTCACGGGCGGCGACGTGGACGCGGGCACGCTGGTGGACGAGGAATACCTGATGCGCCTGGAGCGCGAGGCCTTCTGCCACCTGATCGGCCAGCCCAAGACGCATGAGCGGATTCTGGGCATGCTCAATACGGGCAAGCCGGTGCGTAATTGATCATGGCCGGCGCTTGCATGGTTTTGCTCCCTCCCCCTCTGGGGGAGGGCAGGGGTGGGGGCCAGCGACGGTGGCTGAGGCATGCCGTAGTTGCGGTGCCGACCGCCCCCATCCCCACCTTCCCCCAAAGGGGGAAGGAGTAACAGCCGTGCAGAACCAGGCTACTTCACGCGCACGCAGCAACGCTCAGGCATTGCGCACCAACATGACCGACTCCGAGCGCAAGCTCTGGGGCGGCCTGCGTGGTGAACAGCTGGGCGTGAAGTTCCGCCGCCAGCATCCCCTGGGGGCCTACATCGCAGACTTTGCCTGTCTGAGCCCGAAGCTGATCGTGGAGTTGGACGGCTCGCAGCATCAGGCGCAGGCAGGCTACGACAGGCGGCGTGATGATTTTTTTCATGCGCAAGGGTTTTCGGTCGTGCGGTTTTCGACGAACGCGCCCTTGTTGGAGTTGGCCGCAGTGCTGCAGGCCATAGCCCATCAATTGGCGGCATTGCAGTGCCAGCCGCCCCCATCCCTGCCTTCCCCCAGAGGGGGAAGGAGTTGAATACCGAAGGAGTCAGAACATGACCAAGCAGATCCAGGACGCCTACATCGTCGCCGCCACGCGCACGCCCATCGGGCGCTCGCACAAGGGCTTTTTCCGCAATTACCGGCCCGACGACCTGCTGGCCGCCACGCTCAAGGCGGTGCTGGCGCAGGCGCCCGGTCTCGACCCCAAGGCGGTCGAGGACGTGATCGCCGGCTGCGCCATCCCCGAGGCCCAGCAGGGACTGAACGTGGCGCGCATCGCCGCCGTGCTGGCGGGGTTGCCGAATAGCGTGGGCGGGATCACCGTGAACCGCTTCTGCGCCTCGGGCCTGTCGGCCGTGGCCATGGCGGCGGATCGCATCCGCGTGGGCGAGGCCGATGTGATGATCGCCGCCGGCGTGGAGAGCATGAGCATGGTGCCCATGATGGGCAACGGCCCCAGCCTCTCGCCCAGCATCTTCGCGCCCGACAGCGACGTGGGCATTGCCTACGGCATGGGCCTGACGGCGGAGAAGGTGGCGCAGCAGTGGAAGGTCGCGCGCGAGGCGCAGGACGCCTTTGCCGTCGAGTCGCACCGCCGCGCCATCGCCGCGCAGCAGGCGGGCGAGTTTGCCGACGAGATCACGCCCATCGAGGTGACCGACCGCGGCCTGGATCTGGCCAGCGGCCAGACCACCAGCAGCACGCGCACCGTGAGCCTGGACGAGGGCGCACGCCCCGACACCAGCCTGGAGGGCCTGGCCAGGCTGCGCACCGTGTTTGCCGCGCGCGGCTCGGTCACGGCGGGCAACAGCAGCCAGACCAGCGATGGCGCCGGTGCGCTGATCCTGGCCAGCGAGGCCGCCGTGAAGCGCTTTGGCCTGACGCCCATGGCGCGCTTCGTCAGCTACGCCAGCCGCGGCGTGCCGCCCTCCATCATGGGCATAGGCCCGATCGAGGCCA
Organism: Pseudomonadota bacterium; assembly: GCA_018240985.1. Classification (GTDB taxonomy): domain Bacteria; phylum Pseudomonadota; class Gammaproteobacteria; order Burkholderiales; family Burkholderiaceae_C; genus Alicycliphilus. The sequence continues at coordinate 10,455 of JAFEER010000191.1, read as the reverse complement.
TCCCCGCCGCGCTGCGCTACGCCGGCCTGCGGCAGGACGACATGGGCTGGATCGAGCTCAACGAGGCCTTTGCCGCGCAGTCGCTGGCCGTCATCAACACCCTGGGCCTCAACCCCGAGCGGGTCAATCCCATGGGCGGCGCCATCGCCCTGGGCCACCCGCTGGGCGCCACCGGCGCCATCCGTTCGGCCACCGTGGTGCACGCGCTGCGCCGCAAGCAGCTCAAGTACGGCATGGTGACGATGTGCGTGGGCATGGGCCAGGGCGCGGCCGGCATCTTCGAGGCCGTATAAGCTAGAGCCAGTACCCGGCGCAAACCGGGCACAGGGCACACTTGACGTCCTATGACACACAGCACACACCCCTTTGACGACGCGCTGGCGCTTGCGCCCGGTGCGCCCGACCACTTCAAAGGCCGCACCACGCCGGGCTACTGGAACATGGTCGGGCCCTATGGCGGCATCACCGCGGCCACGCTGTTGCAGGCCGTGCTGCGCCACCCGCTGCTGCTGGGCGAGCCCCTGTCGCTCACCGTGAACTACGCGGCGGCGGTGGAGGAAGGCCCGTTCACCGTGCAGGCCACGCCGGTGCGCACGAACCGCTCCACCCAGCACTGGATGGTGACCGCCGAGCAGGTGAATGCCGCCGGCGACCCGGCGGTGACGACCACGGCCACCGTGATCACCGCCGCGCGGCGCGAAACCTGGGGCGTCTCCGACATACCCATGCCGGCGGTGCCCGGGCCGGCAGAGTGCCAGCAGACCTCGCCGATGTTCCCGTCGGAATGGTTCAACCGCTATGAAATGCGTGCGATATCCGGTGAGATACCCGCGCAGTGGGACGACAGCGGCCACAGCAGCCTGACGCAGCTGTGGCTGCGCGATGCGCCGGCGCGTGCACTCGACTTCCCGGCGCTGGCTGCCATGTGCGACGTGTTCTACCCGCGCGTATGGCTGCGCCGCGCGCGCCGTGTTCCGGCGGGCACGGTGTCCATCACCTCGTACTTCCATGCCGGCAGCGCGCTGCTGGCGCAGACCGGCAGCGGCTACCTGCTGGCGCAGGCGCGCGCGCAGGAGTTTCGCAACGGCTTCTTCGACCAGTCGGCCCAGCTGTGGAATGAGGCGGGCAAGCTGCTCGCCACCAGCCACCAAATCGTTTACTACAAGGAATGAACCCCATGAGCAGCACGCAAGACATCCTGGTGCACACCGAGGCCGGTGTGGCCACGCTGACCTTCAACCGCGCCGACAAGAAGAACTCCATCACCGAGGCCATGTACACCGCCATGGCCGATGCGCTGGAGCAGGCCGCGCAGGACGCCGCCGTGCGCTGCCTGGTGTTCCAGGGCGACCTGGCCATCTTCAGCGCCGGCAACGACATTGCCGACTTTCTGCAGCAGGCGGCCAAGGGCGGGCCGGCCCCTGCAGTCCAGGGCGAGCGCCCGGTGTGGCGCTTTCTGCGCCTGCTGGCGGGGTTCCCGAAGCCGCTGGTGGCGGCAGTGTGCGGCCCGGCCGTGGGCATTGGCACCACGCTGCTGCTGCATTGCGACCTGGTCTATGCCGGCGACAACGCGGCCTTCTCGCTGCCCTTCGTGAACCTGGGCCTGTGCCCCGAGGCCGCGTCCAGCCTGCTGCTGCCGCAGATGCTGGGCTACCACCGTGCGGCCGAGGCGCTGCTGCTGGGCGAGCCCTTCCTGGCCGAGGCTGCGCTGGAGGTGGGCCTGGTGAACCGCGTGGTGCCGCCCTCGGAGTGCAACGCCCTGGCCCAGGCCCAGGCGCGCAAGCTGGCAGCCAAGCCGCTGGCCGCGCTGGTCGAGACCAAGCGCCTGATGAAGGCCGGCCAGGCCAGCCTGGTGCGCACGCGCATGGATGAGGAAGGCGCCAGCTTTGCCAGCCTGATGGCCGGCCCGGCGGCGAAGGAGGCGTTTACCGCCTTCATGGAAAAGCGCAGGCCGGATTTCAGCCGCTGTTGATGGGTATTGACTGCGAAATCGATCACGTTGGCCGCGGGATGCCGTGTGATACCGCAAGCTTTGCAAGCGCATGCAACGCACGAGCGGTTTTGTTACGTGTTTTTCGTTATCAGGCGGCAAATGCTGTGTGGCAGCTTCTAGGATCGGCGGGTATTTTTTCAGGAGATCCGAACCCATGGCCGTGCAGAACCCGTTTTTTGGCAAACGCGATAACGATGCGTTCCAGACCCGTCAGCCCTCGTCCGTCCTTGGAGGCAGCAGCGTGAGCAGTACCACCACCAGCCACGGCCCTGCAGTCGGCACGGCGGTTGCCAGCAAGCCGGCCAGTTCCAGCACCACCGAGGGCGGCGGCAGCAAGCTCACCGTGGGGCCGAACATCAAGCTCAAGGGCGTCGAGATCACCGATTGCGACACCCTGGTGGTGGAGGGCACGGTGGAGGCCACGATGGATTCGCGCGTCATCCAGATTGCCGAGCAGGGCGCCTTCCATGGCACGGCGGACATCGACATTGCCGAGATCCACGGCGAGTTCGACGGCCAGCTCACGGTGCGCGAGAAGCTCGTCATCTTCAGCACCGGCAAGGTCAGCGGCAAGATCCGCTACGGCAAGGTGGTGATCGAGGAGGGCGGCCAGCTCTCGGGCGAGATTTCCGTCGGCGTGGGCAGCGTGCGTTCGACCGCGGCATCCACGACGGCAACGTCCAGCAGCTCCAGCTCCACGACGGCTTCGGCCGCTTCGCCGGCACTGAGCGCGGCCTGACCGGTCACCGCGTCAGCGCAACCGGGAGGCCGAGAGGCGCTCCCGGTTTTTTTATGGCTTGACGGCACCGCCGCTTGGCTGGGGTATCGGGCAAGGGCGGCCGTCGTCATTGATCGCCACATAGGTCAGCAAGGCCTCGGTCACCTTCACATAGCTGCCCTGGGTGCGGATGTGTTCGGCAAACACCTCCACGCGCACCGTCATGGAGGTATTGCCCACGCGCGTGACCTCGGCAAAGAACGACAGCAGGTCACCCACGCGCACCGGCTGCTTGAAGATGAATTCGTTCACCGCCACCGTGACCATGCGCCCGCGGATGAGGCGCGCCGGCAGCACGGCGCCGGCCAAATCCACCTGCGACATGACCCAGCCGCCGAAGATGTCGCCATTGACGTTGGTGTCGGCGGGCATGGGCATGACCTTGAACACCAGCTCCTTGTCGGTGGGCAACTGGCTGTGGGATACGGGGCGATCCTGGGACATGGGCACAATCTCGGGTTTTTGACTGCAGCGATTGTCCACCATGCGCCGCCACGGCGAACCCAACCTCCCCGATAGCCCCCGTAACCGAACCGACCTGGCCACCCTGCAGCGCCTGTTGCCCTATCTGTGGCAGTACAAGGGGCGGGTGCTGGCGGCCATCGCCTTCATGGTGGGGGCCAAGCTGGCCAACGTGGGCGTGCCGCTGCTGCTCAAGCAACTGATCGATGCCATGACGTTGCCGCCCGGCGGCACAGCGGCGCTGCTGGTGGTGCCCGTGGCGTTGTTGCTGGCCTACGGGGCCTTGCGCCTGACGAACTCGGTGTTCAGCGAACTGCGCGAGCTGGTGTTCGCCAAGGCCACGCATGGCGCGGCGCGCGCCATCGCGCTCAAGACCTTCGAGCATCTGCATGGCTTGAGCCTGCGCTTTCACCTGGAGCGCCAGACCGGCGGCATGTCGCGCGACATCGAACGCGGCGTGCGCGGCATCGAGTCGCTGGTGTCCTTCGCCCTGTTCAACCTGACGGCCACGCTGGTCGAGGTGCTGCTGGTGTTGTTCATCCTGGCGCGCCAGTTCGATATGTGGTTTGCCGTCATCACGCTGTCCGCGCTGGCGCTGTACATCGCCTTCACCGTGGGCGTGACGCAATGGCGCATACAGTTTCGGCGCCAGGCGAACCAGTTCGACTCGGCCGCGCACAGCAAGGCCATCGATTCGCTGCTGAACTACGAAACCGTCAAGTACTTCAACAACGAGCAGTTTGAGGCGCGCCGCTACGACGAAAGCCTGGAGCAGCTGCGCCGCGCCCAGCTCAAGAGCCGCAGCACGCTGGGCATGCTCAACAGCGGCCAGCAGCTCATCATCGCCGTCGGCCTGGTGGCCATGCTGTGGCGCGCCACCGAGGGCGTGGCCGCCGGCCGCATGACGCTGGGCGACCTGGTCATGGTCAACGCCTTCATGATCCAGATCTACATACCGCTCAACTTCCTGGGCGTGATCTACCGCGAGATCAAGCAGAACCTGACGGATCTGGACAAGATGTTCACGCTGATGGACAAGGAGCAGGAGGTGGCCGACGCGCCCGGGGCGCAGCCCCTGGCCGGGCTGGAGGCGCCCACGGTGCGCTTTGAGGACGTGCACTTCGCCTACGAGCCGGCGCGGCCCATCCTGCAGGGCGTGAGCTTCGAGATCCCCGCCGGCAAGACCGTGGCCGTGGTGGGGCCATCCGGCGCGGGCAAGAGCACGCTGAGCCGCCTGCTGTACCGCTTCTACGACATCCAGCAGGGCCGCATCACCATCGCCGGCCAGGACATCCGCAGCGTGACGCAGCAATCCCTGCGCCGCGCCATCGGCATCGTGCCGCAGGACACGGTGCTGTTCAACGACACGGTGGCCTACAACATCGCCTACGGCCGCACCGGCGCGGGCCAGGCCGAGGTGGAGCAGGCCGCGCGCGCCGCGCATATCCACGGCTTCATAGCGGCCCAGCCCCGGGGCTACGACACGATGGTGGGCGAGCGCGGCCTTAAATTGAGCGGCGGCGAAAAGCAGCGCGTAGCCATAGCGCGCACGTTGCTCAAGAACCCGCCCATCCTGATCTTCGACGAGGCCACCAGCGCCCTCGATTCGGCCAACGAGCGCGCCATCCAGGCCGAGCTGCGCCAGGTGGCGCAGGGCAAGACCACGCTGGTGATCGCGCACCGCCTGTCCACGGTAGTCGATGCGCACGAGATTCTGGTCATGGAGGCAGGGCGCATCGTCGAGCGCGGCACGCATGCCGAGCTGTTGGCCGCGGGCGGACGCTATTGCAGCATGTGGGCGCTGCAGCAGAGTACGAGCAAAAACATGCTGTAGCGCTTATCCATCAAGCGCAGTAAGCTATCGAAAGAGAAGTGAATCACCATGGATGTGAAAGCCCTGCAGCGCCAGCTGCGCGACTTTGCCGCGGCGCGCGACTGGCAGCCCTACCACTCGCCCAAGAACCTGGCCATGGCGCTGATGGTGGAGGCGGCGGAGCTGCTGGAGTTGTTTCAGTGGCTCACGCCGCAGGAGTCGCGCCACCTTACCGATAACGCTGCCGACAAGGAGCGCGTGGCCGACGAGATCGCCGACGTGCTGCTCTACCTGCTGCAGCTGGCCGACCACACCGGCGTGGATCTGGAGCAGGCGGTAGCAGCCAAGCTGGTCAAGAATTCCGCCAAGCATCCGCCCAAGTAGTTTTTCTGGCGAACGGGTTTCCCCGGTGCTCCATCGCACCCGTGGCCATCAATCACCATGGCTGCGCCACTCCTCATGCCCCAGCGGCGACTGGTTCAGCGTCTCCCGGTAGTGCCGCCACTGTGGCAGGTGTTGATCCAGCAGGATGGTAAAGCGCTCGTTGTGGTGGCGCTCGTGCAAATGGGCCAGCTCATGCACCACGATGTATTCCCTCTGCCAACGCAGCCCATTACAAGCTGCCCCACAGCATCGCCATCGGCACCGCCACCAGCTGCTCGTCAAACGGCACGACCTCCTCGCCGGTGTAGAGCACCACGCCGCGCACAAACTGCTCGGGCGCGGTCTCGCGCAGGTGGCGTAGGCCGCTGAAACTTTTGGCGCTCAGGGTCTTGGCGGCCTTCACTTCAATGCCCAGCAGCTGCCCCCGGCGGTTTTCCAACACAAAATCCACCTCCACTCCCGTGCTGGTGCGGTAGTGCATCAGCCGCGTGCGCTGGCTGGCCCAGCTCTGGTGCTTGGCCAGCTCGGCGTGGACAAAGGCCTCCACCACATCACCCGGCAAGCCCGGGGCCTGCGCCAGCGCGGCAGCATCCAATGCCTGCAAATGCGCCATCAGCCCATAGTCCGACACATACAGCTTGGGCGACTTTTGCAGGCGCTTGCCCAGGTTGGACGACCAGGCCGGCACCTGGCGCACCAGAAACAGCGCCTCCAGCAAACCCATGTAGCGGCGCAGCGTGGTCTGCGCCAAGCCGGTGTTGCGCGAAAGCTCGGCCATATTGAGCAAGCCCCCGCTGCGTGCAGCCAGCAGTTGCAGCAGGCGGGGCAGCTCGGTCAGCCCCTCGATCTGCGCCAGATCGCGCACGTCGCGCTGCAAGATGGTGGCCAGATAGCTGTCAAACCAGGCCTGGCGGCGGCGCTCGCTGCTGCGCGCCAGCGCCTCGGGGTAGCCGCCAGCGAGCAGGCGGGTGATGAAGTCCTGGCGCTCAAACGCATGGCGTGGCGCAAAATTGCCGCTGAACAACTGGTCAATCACACTCACGGGCTGGTCTGCCACCTCGTCGCTTATTTCACTTTGCGCCAGCGGCCACAGCTCCAAAACCTCCATGCGCCCGGCCAGTGAATCGGCCATTTGCGGCAACAGCAGCACATTGGCCGAGCCGGTGAGCAAAAACCGCCCCGGCTGGCGCTGCCTGTCCACTGCCGCCTTGATGGCCAAAAAAATGCCTGGTGCCCGCTGCACCTCATCCAGGCACACGGGCTGCTGCAAACCGTCGATAAAACCAAACGGGTCGGACAGTGCCGCCGCCAGCACCACCGGGTCATCGAGCGTCAGGTAGCGCCGCCCTGCGTCCAGGCTTTGCGCCAGCGTGCTCTTGCCCGTTTGGCGTGCGCCGTGCAGCAGCAGCACCGGCGTATCAGCCAGTGCGGCATGGGCAAGGGGGGCGATGGCGCGACGGTACATGGGTGTAAATTCCTCCAGCAAGTGGCGGATTTTACATGTCATTGGTGGTGGAATTTACACATCAAGCGCCGTCTGACAGTGCTGAGGACAGCAGCCCATTCCACAGGGAAAATCAGGATGAAAACAGGCTCTAGCGCTTATCCATCAAGTGCAGAAAGCTATTGTTTTTGCTAGCTGTGCAACCCACGTCGGGGCCCGGTTTGACTCCCTCCCCCTCTGGGGGAGGGCTGGGGTAGGGGCCAGCAACGCTCGCGCCTTGATGCCGGCAAGATGCCGGCGCTCCGGCCCCCATCCCCGCCTCGGTGCTGGCGGCGAGACGCCGCCGCTCTTCAGGCAGTCCAGTTCCGCACTGGCGGAACTGGAGCCGCGGCCTTCAGCCCCAAAGGGGGAAGGAGTCTGAGGCCGCTTGCTCCCCCTGTGTTTTCAGCAAACGCCTTCGCCCGAGCGGCGGGGCGCAAGGGCGCAACTGTACCCCGGAGGCAAGGTGGGCGAGAGGCTGGCTGCAGTGGCTTTCGCCGGAATGACGGCGGATCTGAGAAATGTGCCTAATCAAAAAAATAGCTGCTAGCGCCCATATTTAAGGCGCTAGCAGCTATCAATGTAGTAGTAAAAAGGGCTACTTTTTGCCTGCAATCGCCTTCTCGGCCGCAGTCACCAGGTCGGCGCCGATCTGGCCCTTCCACTTGTCGTACACCGGGCGCGTGGCCTTCACGAAGGCTTCGCGTTCGGCGGGGGTGAGTTCGGTCACGGTCACGCCCAGGCCGGCGATCTGCTTCAGCAGCGGCTTGTCGGCCTCGATCACGCCCTTGCGCGCGATGGCGGTTTCTTCCTTGCCGGCCTCGATGGCGGCTTGCTTCACGGCCTCGCGGTCGGCGGGCGTCCAGCTGTTCCAGACGTCCTTGTTCACCACGAACACCAGCGGGTCGTTCATGTAGCCCCACATGGTGATGTATTTTTGCGCCACGTTCTGCAGCTTGGCGGCGGTGAAGATGGACAGCGGGTTTTCCTGGCCGTCCACCGCGCCGCTGGCAAAGGCGGGCTGGGCGTCGGCCCAGCTCATCTGCGTGGGGTTGGCGCCCAGTGCGGTGAAGGTGTCGAGGAACAGCGGCGAGCCGACGACGCGGATCTTCAGGCCCTTGAGGTCTGCTGGCGTCTTGATGGCGTGCTTGGAGTTGCTGATTTCGCGGTAGCCGTTCTCGCCCCAGGCCAGCGGCACCACGCCGGCCTTCTCCAGCGTCTGGAAGATGCTCTTGCCCACGTCACCCTGGGTCACGGCATCGACGGCCGCGTAGTCGGGGAACAGGAAGGGCAGCGAGAACAGGTTCAGCGCCTTCACCTGGGGCGACCAGTTGATGGTGGAGCCTATGGCCATGTCGATCACACCCTGGCGCAGCGCGGAGAATTCGCGCGTCTGGTCGCCCTGGATCAGCGACACGCCGGGGTAGAGCTTGATGTTGATGCGGCCCTGGGTCTTTTCCTTGACCTTTTGCGCCCAAATCTCGCCGCCCTTGCCCCAGGGGAAGGCGGGGCCGAGCACCAGCGACATGCGGTATTCGCTCTTGTAGTTTTGCGCCAGCGCGGGGGCAGAAAAGGCCACAGCGGCGGCAGCGGCGACGGCGGTGGTCAGAAAGGTACGCAGTTTCATCGTCAAGGTCTCCTTGGATTGCTACTAAAAACAAAGCTGTCAGCGCTTATACATCATGTGCTGGAGGCTGAAAATATTAATAACCCAACCTGGCCGGCAGCCACAGGGCCAGTTGCGGGAAGGCGATCACGGCCACCATCACCAGGAACATGGCCAGCAGCATGGGCCCGACCCAGCGCACGGTGGATTCCATGCGCACGCCGGCGATGCGGCAGCTGACCATCAGGTTCACGGCCAGCGGCGGCGTGAACTGGCCCAGCGCCACCTTGAGCGTGATGATGACGCCGAACCACACGGGATCCCAGTGGTAGTGCTGCATGATGGGCATGAGCAGCGGCACGAAGATCAGGAAGATGGAGATGCCGTCGAGGAACATGCCCACGGTGATGAGCAGCAGGATCAAGAGCGCCAGCACGCCGTATTCGCCCAGGCCCGAGTTGACGATGGCATTCGCCACCGGGTCGATCACGCCCAGCGTGGACAGCGAGAACGCGAAGATGCCGGCCAGCGAGACCACGATCAGGATCACGGCCGAGAGCTCGCCGGCCTCGCGCAGGATGGTGAACAGGTCGCGCAGGCCTATGGTGCGGTGGATGGCCATGCCCACGAACAGGCCGTAGAACACGGCCACCACGGCGGCCTCGGTGGGCGTGAACCAGCCCGCGCGCATGCCGCCCAAAATGACCACCGGCGCAGCCAGGCCCCAGGCGGCCTCGCGCAGGCTCTTCCAGAACGGCGGGCGCGGCATGGAGGCCTCCAGCGCGCCCATCTTGTGCCGGCGCGCCATCCACACCGCCGGCACGATCAGCGCCATGCCGGCCAGCACGCCGGGCACCATGCCGGCAGCAAACAGCGCCGGCACCGAGGCGCCGGGCACCAGCACCGAGTAGATGATGAAGGCCACCGAGGGCGGGATCAGGATGTCGGTGGCCGCGGCCGCGCCCACCACGCTGGCCGAGAAGCTGCCGGGGTAGCCGGCGCGGTTCATGGCGGCGATCATCACGCCGCCCACGGCGGCGGCGTTGGCCGGCCCCGAGCCGGAGATGCCGCCCAAAAACATGGCCACGGCAATCGCCACCAGCGGCAGCATGCCGGGGCCGCGCCCGACGATTGCGACGGCAAAGTTCACCAGGCGCGAGGCCACGCCCGAGCGGTCGAAGATAGCACCCACCAGCACGAACATGGGGATGGCCAGCAGCGGGTACTTGCCCAGGCCGGCATAGAAGTTCTGCGGCACGGCCAGCAGGCCGAACCACTGCGTCTCGGCGTTGGCCAGCGCGATGGCGGCCGCGCCGGCCAGGCCCAGGGCCGCGCCAATCGGCACGCCCAGGAACATCAGCGCCAGGAAGGCGGTGAAGAGCAGGGTGGCGATCATGACTGGCCCTTTGCGCTGCCGTCCTCGGCCTGGTCTGCGGCCTCATCCACCAGGTATTCAAAGTCCGGCTGGCGCGTGCGCCGGCGCAGCAGGCCGATGGCGCGCGCGGCGATGAGCAGCGACAGCACCGGCAGCCAGACCGAGTACCACCACTGCGGCACGCCGATGCCGGGCGAGGTTTCCTCGAAGCGGTAGTCGTCCCAGACCACGCGCAGGCTCAAGAGCGCAATCACGCCGAACAGCAGCGCCACGCAGGCCGCGCCCAGCTGCGCCAGGCGCCTGCGGCGCAGGGCCGAGCCGCTTTCGCAGAAGAATTCGATGCGGATGTGCAGATCGCGCGCCACCGCGGCCGAGCCGCCCACCAGCGCCAGCACGATCATCAGAAAGACCGAGATTTCCTCCGTCCAGGCGAAGGAGGAATCGGTGAAGTAGCGCACCAGCACGTTGGCGAAGGTGATCAGCGCCAGCAGGCCCATGGTGATGACGGTGAGCCAGTCCTCGATGCGCAGGCTGCGCGGTTCTTCGGTGCTGGAGGCGATG
>JAFEER010000190.1 GCA_018240985.1 Pseudomonadota bacterium | reverse complement strand
TTTAGCTGGCGCAGCGCCGAGATCGGGTTGGCGCGCGCCTGGCGGCCGATGGCGATTTCGGCCACCATCAGCGGCAGGCCGATGAACAGCGTCGAGAGCAGATAGATGAGCAGAAAGCCCGCACCGCCGTTGGCGCCGGTGAGCGTGGGGAACTTCCAGATATTGCCCAGCCCCACGGCCGAGCCCAGGGTGGCGGCGAGCACGCCCAGGCCGGAGGAGAAGCCGCTGCGCGTGTTGCCGGCGTTGCTTGTGGGGGTGTTGATAGAGCCTTGTGTGCTCATGATTTCATAGCTTATTGCGCCCTTGGTGTGGGCGCTACGGGCGTAATTGTCTCAGTAGGCGCGGCTGTTGCTCCTTCCCCCTCTGGGGGAAGGCGGGGATGGGGGCTGGAGCGCCGGCATCTTGCCGGCATCAAGGCATACGCGTTGCCGGCCCCCACCCCAACCCTCCCCCAGAGGGGGAGGGAGCAAAACCGCGCCTTGTCTTTTTCCGTCAGCGCCCAGCGGGCCGCTCCACTGCCAGCTCCGACAGCACGCGCAGCAGGGCGCGGTTGACGTCCTCCAGCTCCAGCTCGTGCGCCTCGCACAGCTGGCGGATGCGGCCGGCGTCGTCGCTCTCCAGCGCGCAGGCCAGCTCCAGGCTGGGGGCGTAGGCGCCGGTGCGCAGCACGCTGGCGTTGTAGATGCGCTCGGACAGCGGCAGGCGGCGCAGGATGGCGCCCAGGGGCTCTTGCAGCAGCTCGTCGAGCTGCGAGAACAGGCCGCACAGATAGACCTCGCCGCGCAGCTCGGTGCCGGCGCCGGCCTGCAGCAGCTGCTCGGTCAGGCGCGCGCGCAGCACCATGGCCTGGCGGATCGGGCGCAGGTCGGGCTCGGCGGCGCAATGCGGCAGCTGCTCGGACAGCCAGCGCGAAAGCGATCCATAACCCATCATCACCAGGCCGCGGCGCAGCGAATCGACGCCCGTGCGCAGGCCCAGCGCGGCGGAGTTGGTGTAGACGAGGAAGCGGTAGGCCAGCAGCGGGTCTTCGCCCAGGACATGCTCCAGGCGGTCGATGGACTGGTCGTTGTCTATGGCCTTGAGCAGCTTTTGCACCACCTCGTGCGCGGGCGCCAGCGGCTGGTGGCGCAGGCTGTGCAGCACGTCCTCCATGGGCCAGCCGGCCACGGCCAGGGCGCCGCCCTGATCCAGGCACAGCGCCAGCAGCGCGCGGCTGGCCACGTTGTCATACACCTGGCCGGCGATCAGCGGGCTGCGCTGTTCATTTGCGGCGGCCTGCAGCGTGCCCATGGCGTCGTGGCCCGATAGCTGCAGCAGGCTGTTGTCGAACAGGCGCGCGCTGTCGGCGCCGGGCAGCTGCTTGAGCGGGCCGCGCCAGACCAGGCGCAGGCCGCGGCTGTGCGCCTGGTCTACGGCCGCGCGCACGGCGGGCGTGGCCAGGGCCTCGCCCGGCACCTCGATCCAGGGCGCCCCGCGCGGCGCGTGGCGCAGCAAGTCCAGCAGCAGTTGCGGCGAGCGCGGCGACAGCAGCAGCGGCGGCGAGGCGGCGTTCCACAGCTCCTGAATGGTGCGCAGCAGATGCGCGGCATCGACCAGCTGGCTGCCGTGGCCGTGCACGTACAGCTGCACGCCGGCCAGCTTGCGCGCGGCATTCCACAGCGGGCGGTAGCCCAGTACCAGGCTGCCTAGGACGGATTGGACCATGGGGTAGGTTCAAGCAGGGAGACAAAGGTTGACATTGTCATGCCGCGGCGCTGCGGAGGAATACCTGATCGCTATCCGTTGATGTAGTTGAACAGCGACAGGCGCTGCACCTGGGCGTAGGACTTGAGGGCGGCCTCCAGGCCGGTGTTGGCGTTCTGGAAGTCGGAGATGCCCTTGAGCATGTCCAAGTCCTCGGCGCGCGAGCGGTCGGCCTCCAGCTGGATGGAGCGCTTCTCCTGGTCGCCGGTGATGCGGTCGGCGCGGTTCAGCAGTTCGCCGGCGTAGCCGCGGATGTTGCTCAGGCGCTCCAGGCCGGCGTCCATGTGGGCCAGGGCCTGGCCCACCGCCTGCGCCGCCTGCGTGCTGTTGGTGGCGTTGGCGATGCCATTGACGGCGCTGTCGATGGAGCTCATCAGGCTCGCGCTGGGCTTGAGCGTCACGGAGTCGCCCGCCGCCGGGTTGCCGTTGACGCTCAACGACAGGCCCGGCACGCCGGTGACGGCAATCGCCGCGGGCTTGTTCGAAGGGTAGTCGGGCACCGTGACCGGCGCGGACACAGCGCCCGTGGTGGTGTTGGTGATGGTGTAGGTGGCCGAGCTGGTGCCGGGCGTGGCGCCAGGGCCTACGGCTGTGAAGTCGATGCGGTAGTCGTTGCCCGTGATCAGGCTGCGGTCAATTGGCGTGACGGCCGATGTGCCCAGGTTGCTGCTGGACGAGACGGTGCCGACGCCCGCCTGGTACACCCCGTCGCGCCTGGGGTCGAACATCAGCGCCGCATGCCCATCCACCGTGGTGGCGATGCTGGTGCCATTGCTGGCGGCCTGGCCGGGCAGGCCGGCAAACAGATAGTCGGGGCTGCCGGCCAAGGGGCCGGCAAAGGGCTCCAGCGCGCTGCCCAGAGCGCCGAGCAGCGGCATGCCGTTGGTGTCCTTGCGGTTGATGACGCCCCTGAGCTGCTCCTGCAGGCTCTCGATCTGCTTGGCATAGGTCTGGCGATCCGCGTTGTTGAGCGCGCCGCCGCCCGCACCGACCATGAGCGTGCGCATCTCCTGCACCAGGCCTACGGCGTCGCCCAGCGTGCTCTCGGCCAGGCCGATGGCGTTGCGCTGCACCTCCAGCGCGCGCTGCTCGGTCTGGATGCGGCTGATGCGCGTGAGGGCGCGCTCGGCCTGCGCCGCGGCGACAGGGTCGTCGGACGGGCGCACCACGCGCTTGCCCGAGGTCAGGTTCTCCTGCAGGTCTGACAGCGTCTTCTGCCGGGTGCCCAGGTTGCGCACCGAGCTGTCGAACAAATTGGCGGTGCTGACGCGAAAGAATGAGCTACTCATGCTGTGGTTCCTCTCGATAACTCATTGCGCCGCGCGCAGCCGAAGACGCATGCAACTGGCACCACCCAAGCGAGGGCCGCCGCGCAAGGGCCGCCCCGCCGCGCTGGCGGCGTCCCCCTGCCCGCATTGCGCAGCAATGCGAGAGCGGGGGCTGAAGGCCGCGGCTCCAAGCCTGCCTGCGCAGGCTTGGACGTGCCTGAAGAGCGGCCGCCTCTGGCGGCTGCACGGAGGAGCGAAGCGATTCAGGGGGGTGTCCCATCTCAACGTCCCATGGACTGGATCAGGTTGTCGAAGATGTTCTGCGCAATCTGCAGCACCTTGGCCGAGGCCTGGTAGGCCTGCTGGTACTGGATCAGGCGCGCAGCTTCCTCGTCCAGGTTCACGCCCGAGACGGCCGTGCGGTCGGCCTCCAGGTTGCTGGCGATGGACTCCGACAGCTTGGCGGCGTAGCTGGCGCTCTGCGTGCGTGTGCCCACCTGGGCCATCAGGCCGGCGTAGCCGTCGGACAGCTTCGATTCATCAAACATCTTCACGTCGCGCAGCGCCATCAGGGCCGAGGCGTTGCCGGCGTTGCGGGTGTAGATGTCGCCATATTGCGGATCCTTGGCATTGCCGATGGTGACCGTGTCGCCGCCTTGGGGCGTGCCCTGCAGGGTGATAGACCAGCCATCTATCGTGATCGGCTGGCCCGACGTGAAAGGCTGGGCCGCGGCCACGGGCATGGGCGGGCTGCTGCCCTGGTCGAGCACGTCGTAGGTGGCCGGTGAACCGGCGTTGAAGCGCAGCTGTATGCCGCCCGCAAAGGCCGGCGGCGTGGCCGTGTCGCCATTGGGCGGCAGCACCAGTCCGGGCGGGTTGGGCAGGCCCGTGGCCTTGAGCTCGGCCAGCTGCAGCGTGCCGGCGTTGGACTTGCCCATGGCGGCGTTGACGGGGTTGGCGGCGGCCAGGTCGCGCGGCGAGTTGATCAGCGCCTTGATGCTGGCGGCGGCGTCGGCAAAGGGTTTGAACAGCACCCGCTCGCCGGCGTTGCCGGCGGCGCTGAAGTCAAACGTCAGGCCGTCGATCTGCATGCTGCGCAGGTTGTTGAGGTCGGTAAAGGCCGTGGTCTTGCCGTCGGACATGCGCACCACCTGGCCGGCCGGCGGGCTGGTGAAGCGCACCTCGTAGTCCGAAGCCGCAAACTGCGTGGGAGAAAATTTGGTGCTGTCGCTCAGGTCAATGCTGCCTACGGCGGAGCCTTGCGTGTAGCCGTTGGCGGCAGCGGGCGTGGCAAACAGCGGCTTGCCCGGCTGCCCGTCCAGCGTCAGGCCCAGCGTCTGCTGCTGGTTCATGGTGGTGCCAATGGCCAGCGCCATGCGCCCGAGCAGGTTGCGGCCCTCGGCCAGGTCGTTGTTGGCAAACTGCAGCAGGCCGGCCACTTCGCCGCCGCCCAGCATGCCTGCCTGCATCTCGGCCGGCGAGGCGCCGGGGCGGTTGAAGAACAAGCCCATTTGCTTGCTGCCCGGAAACAGCTGCGATTCGCTGATAGACACCGTAGCCGGCGTACTGCCCAGCACCAGCGCCTGGCTGCCGCCGATGAACACGCCGATCGAGCCATCGTCGGCCGGGATCTGCGTGGTCTGTATGTACTGGTTGAGCTCGCGGATCAGCTGGTCGCGCCGATCCAGCAGGTCGTTGGGCGACTGGCCGTTGCCCTTGGCGCGCGAGACCTGCTCGTTGGCATCGGCAATGCTTTTGGCCAGCTGGTTGATGCGCGTGGCATCGTTGCCGAGCTGCTCGTTCACCGAGTACTCGATCTCGTGCAGCTGGTCTGCGCTGCTGCGCATGCGCGCCGCCATTTCGTTCACGCGCGTGAGCGAGACCGTGCGCGCCGTGATGTCCGTGGGCGCGGCCACCACGTCCGCCAGCGAGTTGAGCATGTCGTTGACGGCTGCGCCCAGGCCGCTGGCGCCGCCCTGGAACACGTCCTGCAGCTGCGTCAGGCGTTCGGCACGCACCGTGTCGCCGGCCTGCACCGCCTGGGCGGCCGCGGCCTGGCGCGTCATCAGCTCGTCGTGGTTGCGCAGGATGGTGGCCACGTTGACGCCGTTGCCCACATAGCCACCGCCGCTGAACTGGCCCTGCACGGTCTGCAGGTGCACGCTCTGGCGCGAATAGCCGGCGGTGCTGACGTTGGCGATGTTGTGCCCCGTGGTCTGCAGGGCTGTCTGGTTGGCAAGCAGGGCGCGGGCGCCGACGTTGAGCAGGCTCATGGCTCAGTTCCTCAGGCTTGCGTGCCGGTGGCGCGCGCCAGCAGCGGCGAGCGCGCGATGCCCTGCGTGCTCTGGATGGCGCGGCTCAGCTTGGCGGCGTACTGCGGGTCGGTGGCGTAGCCGGCCTTCTGCAGCTCGCTGGCGAAGGCCACGGCCGAATGCGTCTTGGCGCGCGCCTTTTCGTAGCGCGGGTTGTCGTTGATGAGGCGGGCGTAGTCCTTGAACGAGTCCTCGTAGGAGTCGTAGGCGCGGAACCTGGCCACCGTCTTGCGCGGCACGCCGTTCACATATTCGGTGGTGCTGACCTCGGCCACCTTGCCCGTCCAGCCCTTGCCGGCCTTGATGCCGAACAGGTTGAAGGCGTTGCTGCCGTCCTTGTTGCGGATCTCGCTCTTGCCCCAGCCGGTCTCGTGCCCGGCCTGGCCCAGCATGAAGCTGGCGGGAATGCCGCTGTCCTGCGCCACGCGCTCGGCGCTGGCGCGGTGGTGCTGCACGAAGTCCTCGCGCCCCTTGGGGCTGCGTGCGCGCGGGTCGTCTGCCGGGGCGCTCTTGCGCAGGCTGGCGTCCAGGCGCAGCGTTGAGCCGGGTGCGATGCTGGCCTCGCCGCTGCCGCCCAGCTGTTTCGACAGTTGGCGTTGAATGGCGTCCGATAGCCCGCCGGGCAGGCCCGACATCTGCACCGACAGCTGCTGGTCGAACAGGTCGTTCGCCAGATTGCCCTCGGCGCCGTCGAGCAGGCCGGACTTGGCCGTGGCCTCGCGCATGCTCTTGATGAGCTCGCGCATGAACAGCGATTCGAGCTGCTTGGCGGCTTCCTTCGTCGCGTCCTTGGTGGACTGGGCGTCGCCCTGGGCGGACTGGAATTTCAGCGCATTGAGCGAGCGCCCATCCACGGCCAGCGCCTGGCTGGCGCTGGTGGTGCTGGCGGGGTTCAGAGAGAGGCTCATCAGATCACCTCCAGTTCGGCGTTCAGCGCGCCGGCCGCCTTGATGGCCTGCAATATCGCCAGCAGATCCTGCGGCGTGGCGCCCAGGGTGTTGAGCGCACGCACCACGTCGGCCAGCTGCGGCGATGCCGGCACCTGGATCACCTTGCCGCCGTCCTGCTTGAGCTGGATGTCGCTCTTCTGCGCCACCACGGTCTGGCCCTGCGACAGCGGCGCGGGCTGGCTGATGACGGGCGTGCTGCTGATGGTGATGGACAGGTTGCCATGCGCAATGGCGCAGGGGCCCAGGGCCACGGCCTGGTTCAGCACGACGGAGCCGGTGCGTGCGTTGATCACCACCTTGGCCGCGGGCGTGGAGTCGGGCAGCGCCAGCTCTTCCAGCTCGGCAATGAAGTTCACGCGTGCGCCGGGGTCTTGCGGCGCCTGCACCTGCACCGTGCGCCCGTCCAGCGCGGTGGCCGTGCCGCCGCCCAGGCGGGTGTTGATGACGCTGGCCACCTTGCGCGCGGTCTGGAAGTCCGAGGCGTTCAGGCCCAGGGTGATGGTCTCGCCCTCATGCAGCGGCGTGGGCACCGAGCGCTCGACCTGCGCGCCGCGGGGAATGCGGCCGGCGCTCAGGTGGTTCACCTGCACCTTGCTGCCGCCGGCCGATGCGCCCGCGCCGCCCACCACCAGGTTGCCCTGGGCCAGGGCGTAGATCTCGCCGTCGGCGCCGCGCAGCGGCGTGGCCACCAGCGTGCCGCCGCGCAGCGACTTGGCATTGCCCATGGAGGCCACGCTCACGTCGATCTCCTGCCCCGGCTGGGCAAAGGGCGGCAGCTGCGCCGTCACGATCACCGTCGCCACGTTCTTCAGCTGCGGCGCCGTGGCCCCCGCCGGCAGGCTGATGCCGGCCTGCTGCAGGTAGTTCTGCATGGCCTGCGTGGTGATCGGCATCTGCGTGGTCTGGTCGCCCGTGCCATCCAGCCCCACCACCAGGCCATAGCCCGTGAGCTGGTTGCTGCGCACACCCTGCACGGCCGCCACCTCCTTGATGCGCAGGGCATGGGCGGGCAGCGCCGCAGCCAGCGCCAGCAGCCCGAACGCGGCCAGCCGCAGCAGCGTGCGGCCCGTGGTCGATGAAGGGAGCAGGGGGGCGGTGGTCATGGCGATGATTGTGGGCGCGCAACGCAACGTGTGAATCACCGAAAAGACCGCCGAAATCCCCTTAATTGCGGGGCATGGAATTCATAAGAAAAGTGATTTAAACGCTTTTACATAAAGCGATGATAGCTATCAATATTGAATAATCGTGTATGTGCCGAGGCGAGCCCCTCACCCCTCCCCGGGGGCGACAGCGAGACGCTGCGCTCTTCAGGCTGTCCAGTTGCACATTGGTGCAACTGGAGCCGCAGCCTTCAGCCCCAGAGGGGCGAGGGCGATCGGTCGCGCCGGTGTTTACTCCCTCTCCCTCTGGGAGAGGGCGGGGGTGAGGGCTAGAACGGCGCGACGGAGTTGAACGCCCGCGACAGCCAGCCCATGGCCTGGACTTCGCTCTGCGCGCCGCGTCCGCGCGACTGCACGCGCGCGTTGGCCACCTGGGTGGATGCGACCACGCTGCCCGGCTGCAGCGAGCGTGGGTCTACCGTGCCCGAGAAACGCAGCACGTCCACGTTCTCGTTCACGCCGATCTGCTTCTCGCCCGCCACCACCAGGTGGCCGTTGGGCAGCACCTCGATGACGGTGGCGGTGATGGCGCCGGTGAAGGTGTTGCTGCTCTCGGTGCCGCCCTTGCCCGAGAACGCGTTATCGCTCTTGGCGCCCACGTCCAGCTTGGCCAGGGCGCCGACTCCCATGAACGGAAAGGCCGAAATGCCGGCCGAGGTCTTGGCGCTGCGGTCGATGCTGGAGGTGGAGTTCTGCTTGGCCGACACCTTCTCCACGATCTGGATGGTGACGATGTCGCCCACCAGGCGCGCGCGCCTGTCCTCGAAGGCGGGGCGGTAGCTGGCGGCGTGGAACAGGCTGCCGGTGGCCGGGCCCGTGGGGCGCGGTGTGGCGGCGACGGGCTGCGGCGCGGTGGGCAGCAAGTCCACGGGCGGCGGCGGGTTCAGGCTGGCGCAGCCGGTGGCCAGCAGGCCCAGGGCGGCGGACGCGATCAGGCGCAGGGTGGCGGTCATGGCACGCGTTCTCACAGCTGCGCCAGCTTGGCCAGCATCTGGTCGCTGGTCTGGATGGCCTTGGAGTTCATCTCGTAGGCGCGCTGGGTCTGGATCATGGTCACCAGTTCCTCCACCACGTTGACGTTGGAGGTCTCCAGAAAGCCCTGGCGGATCACGCCCAGGCCATTCGTGCCCGGCTGGCCCTGCTGCGGCGGGCCGGAGGCGGCCGATTCCTTGTACATGTTCTGCCCCACGGGCTGCAGGCCGGCGGCGTTGATGAAGCTGGACATGGCCAGCTGGCCCAGCTGCTGCGGCTGGGGGTTGCCGGCCACGGTGGCGCTGACCACGCCGGCCTCGCTGATGCTGATGCTGGATGCGCCCTGCGGTACGGTGATGCCGTTGATCACCGGCAGGCCGCCGGAGGTGACCATGCGGCCCTGCGCGTCCAGCTGGAACGAGCCGTCGCGCGTGTAGCCTATGGTGCCGTCGGGCAGCTGCACCTCGAAGAAGCCGTTGCCGTTGATGGCCACGTCCAGGCTGTTGCTCGACTGCTGCAGGCTGCCCTGGGTGAAGTTGCGGCTGGTGGCCACGGTGCGCACGCCCAGGCCCAGGTGCAGGCCGGTGGGCAGCTGGTTTTCCTCGCTGGTCTGGCTGCCGACCTGGCGCAGGTTCTGGTAGATCAGGTCTTCGAACACCGCGTTGTTGCGCTTGAAGCCGGTGGTGGAGACGTTGGCCAGGTTGTGCGAGATCACGTCCAGCTGGGTCTGCTGGGCGCTCATGCCGGTCTTGGCGATCCACAGGGAATTGATCATGGGGTTTCCTTTGTTTAGCCGTTGATATTCAGCAACTGGCTGGCGCTCTTGTCGCTGCTCTCGGCAGTGGTCAGCAGGCGCATCTGCTGCTCGAACTGGCGCGCCGCGGCGATCATGCCGACCATGGCCTCGACCGGGTTCACGTTCGAGCCCTCCAGCGCGCCGGCCAGCAGCCGCGCCGTGGTGTCATTGGCCACGGGCTCGCCCGAGGCGGTGCGAAACAGCCCGTCGTCGCCGCGCTTGAGCGGGTCGTCGGGCTGCGGCGTGGCCAGCTTCAGGCGCCCCAGGCCCTGCGGCTGCTGGCCCGGCACGCGGGCGGTGATGGTGCCGTCGGCGCCCAGGCTCAGCTCGGCGCCCTGCGGCGCGGTGATGGGCGCGCCGCCGTCCGACAGCACGGGCAGGCCGGTGGGGGTGACGAGTTGGCCGGCGGGCGTGAGTTCGAAGTTGCCGGCGCGGGTGTAGGCCTCGGTGCCGTCCAGCCCCTGCACGGCAAACCAGGCATTGCCCACGGCCATGGCGTCCAGGCTGCGGCCGGTGCGCTGTACCGGGCCCGGGGTTTCCACATGGCCGGACGTGGCCTCCAGCGCAAACACGCGCGTGGTTGCGCCGCTGCCCTGCAGCGGCACCGAGCGGAAGTTGGACATCTCGGCGCGAAAGCCGTTGGTGGAGACGTTCGCCAGGTTGTGCGCCAGCACCGCCTGCCGGTGCGCGGCGGCGCTGGCGCCGGTCATGCTGGTGTAGATCAGGCGATCCATGGCTCTGATTTCCTTTCAGTGGTCTACCGCGCCGTGACCCGCCCGTACCGCATGAAACCGGCACCGTGGTTTGCCGATCCGAAGGCCGCGGAGCAGGCCATGCCAGCGGACGCCGTGGAGCTGGCTTTGCCAGGCCACGGGCGTCGTCCCCCTGGAGGGGGAAGGCGCGAAGCGACTCAGGGGGTGTTTCATCTCAAGTTCACCAGGGTGGACATGACCTGGTCCTGCGTCTTGATGGTCTGGGCATTGGCCTGGTAGGCGCGCTGCGCGGTCATCATGTTCACCAGCTCGGCCGTCAGATCCACGTTGGAGTCTTCCAGCGCGCCCGAGCGCAGGGCGCCGAACGCGCCCTCGGTGGGCACACCCATCACCGGCTGGCCCGACTGGAAGGTCTCGATCCACAGGTTGTTGCCGATGTCGGCCAGGCCCTGGGTGTTGCGAAAGCTCGCCAGCGCCACCTGCCCCTCGGCGCGCGTGACGCCGTTGGAGTAGCTGGTCATGATGGTGCCGTCGCTGCCGATGTTGATGCCCGTGAGCTGGCCGGCGGTGTAGCCGTCCTGGGTGAGTTCGGAGACGGCGAACTTGGTGCCGAACTGGGTCACGCCGTCCAGGTTGACCTGCACGGTGTAGGCCGGAAGGTTGTTCGGGTTGGGCGTGGGCGGCGAAATGGTGACGGGCATCTGAAAGCCGGTCGCCGGCGGCGTGGCGGCCGGGGCGGTGATCTTGCCGTTGTTGTCGAAGGTGATCTGGCCAATGGGCGTGGCCACCACAGGTGGCGTGGCCTTGGGGTCGTCGAGCTTGTCGTACACGTCCCAGGTATTGGCGGTGCCGGTCTTCTGGAAGTACAGGCTCACGGCGGTGGCCACGCCCTGGGTGTCGTAGACGTTGATGGAGGTGCCATAGGTCGATCGCGGCGTGGCCGGCACGGGTGGCGTGGCCGCGGGGTTGCCGGCGGCGTTGGGCGCGCGCGCATCCAGGTTGAAGGCTGCCTTGATGGTGCCGGTACTCTTGGCCGGAATCGGCGTGCCGGAGGG
>JAFEER010000018.1 GCA_018240985.1 Pseudomonadota bacterium | reverse complement strand
GGTGCCGCTGAATACGCCGCTGCAAAACGGCCAGACGGTGGAGATCAGCACCGTGAAGGAAGGCCGGCCGTCGCGCGACTGGCTCAACCCGGAGCTGGGCTACCTCGTCAGCCATCGTGCCAAGGCCAAGGTGCGTGCCTGGTTCAACGCCCAAGCCACCGAGGCCACGGTCACACGCGGCCGCGAGCTGGTCGAAAAGCTGTTGCAGCGCGAGGGCAAGACGGCCCTCAAGCATGACGACCTGGCGGAGCAACTGGGCTTCAAGTCGGCCGAGGCGCTGTTCGAGACGGTGGGCAAGGACGAGCTGTCGCTGCGCAGCATCGAGGCCCTGCTGCGCCCGCCCGAGCCGACGGCCGAGGCGCCCGACCTGCTGGTCAGAAAACCACGTGCGCCCGACGGCACGCACAAGGGCGGGGTGCTGGTGGTGGGCGTGGATTCGCTCATGACCCAGCTGGCCAAATGCTGCAAGCCCGCGCCGCCCGACGATATCCGCGGCTTCGTCACGCGCGGCAAGGGCGTGAGCGTGCACCGCGCCGACTGCCGCAACTTCCGCGAAATGGCGGCGCGCAATGCCGAGCGCGTGATCGAAGTGCAGTGGGGCAAGCCCCGGCGTCAGGCAGCACAGGTGCCCGTCTATCCCGTGGATGTGGCGGTGGAGGCCTCAGACCGCCAGGGCCTGCTGCGCGACATCTCGGAGGTATTCGCGCGCGAGAAGACCAACGTCATCGGCGTGCAGACCCAGTCCGTGAAGGGCACGGCCTGGATGACCTTCACCGTCGAGGTGTCCGACGCCGGGCGCCTGAACAAGGTGCTGGGCCTGGTTGCCGGTGTGCAGGGGGTACGCTCGGCGCGCCGGCGCTGAGGCGCTTTCTTTTTGCCCAGTTTTTTACTGCTATACTCGCGTTCTCGAACAAACACAGGCGCGTAGCTCAGCTGGTTAGAGCACCACCTTGACATGGTGGGGGTCGTTGGTTCGAGTCCAATCGCGCCTACCAATTGAATCAAGCACTTACGGGAAACCGTAGGTGCTTTTTTCTTGGTGCGCCCGGCAGGGCGCACTCACTTAATCTGGAGGAAGCGCGAAAAGAGCCTTTCTCATCCAATGTGTTCCCCTTCGGAACCGCCGAGCTTGTGCAGATGGGCCTGCGCTTCGTCCGCGCTCTCGAAGATGTAGGGTGCGACAGCGCGCTGCTCCAGCGCGTCGCCCAGCTTGGCGCGCAGGAAGGAGCTGGTCGTGTAGCGCGTCACGCTGGAATAGAAACGCTGCGTCAGTCCCTGCACCATGTCCGAATAGGCGTCGAGCACGTCGGGCGCAATCGTGAAGTTGTCGTAGTTGACAATCGCGCGCACCTTCCGGCCAAGCGGGCCCAGGCACTTCTCCACCTCGGACTGGATGGCCGCCACGTCGGCCGTGCCGTTGACCGCCAGGCCCTCGAAGTTGATGAAGAACAGGTTCTGCTGCACATCGTGGCTGAAGCGCTGCGCCAGCGGCACGGCCAGCAGTTGCCGGCGCAATTGCATGGGCTGCTCGCGGAAGATGCGCTCGTCCATCAGACGCGGCTGGCGCACGATGGGCGTGAAATCCATCTTGTCCAGGATGTCGCGCTGCACGTCGATGCCGGGCGCCACCTCGGTCAGCTCCAGCCCCTCGGGCGTGAGCGCGAAGACGCAGCGCTCGGTGACGTACAGCACCGGCTGGCCGCGCCCGGCCGCGAGCGGGCCGCTGAAGGTGCGGTGCTCGACCTCGCGCACGAACTTGGGCGCCTTGGCGTCCCTGGCGATGTGCACCCGGCCGTCGGCCACCTTCAGATCCATGCTGCCCGCCAGGAAGCTGCCAACGAAGACCACCCTCTTGGCATTCTGGCTGATGTTGATGAAGCCGCCCGCGCCAGCCAGCTTGGGGCCGAACTTGCTGACGTTGAGGCTGCCCTGCGCGTCGGCCTGCGCCAGTCCCAGGAAGGCGATGTCCAGCCCACCGCCGTCGTAGAAGTCGAACTGGTAGGGCTGGTCGATCACCGCCTGTGTGTTGACTGCGGCCCCGAAGTCCTGGCCGCCGGCCGGGATGCCGCCGACCACGCCGGGCTCGGCCGTGAGCGTGATCAGGTCGATAACCTTCTCCTCGGCCGCCACGTTGGCAACACCCTCGGGCATGCCGATCCCGAGGTTGACCACGCTGTTGGGCCGCAATTCCAGCGCCGCACGGCGCGCGATGATCTTGCGCGCGCTCATCGGCATGGGTTCGATGGCGTCGGCCGGCACGCGGATCTCGGACGCATAGGCCGCGCTGTAGGGTTCGGCGAAGGTCTGCCAGTGGTTCTCAGGCCGGGCCTTGACCACGCAGTCCACCAGCACACCTGGCACCTTGACCTGGCGTGGGTTCAGCGTGTTGCGCTCGGCGATGCGCTCGACCTGTGCCAGCACCAGACCGCCGGAGTTGCGCACGGCCATCGCGATGGCCAGCACCTCCAGCGTGAGGGCCTCCTTCTCCATCGTCAGGTTGCCGTCCGGGTCGGCCGTGGTGGCGCGGATGATGCCGACGTGGATCGGGAAGCTCTTGTAGAACAGATATTCCTGGCCGCAGACGGTGACGCGTTCGACCAAGTTCTCGGTGCTGCGCTCGTTGAGCTTGCCGCCACCGTGCAGCGGATCCACGAAGGTGCCCATGCCCACGCGCGACAGGTGCCCCGGACGGCCGGCGGCAATGTCGCGGAACATCTGGCTGATCACGCCCTGGGGCAGGTTGTAGGCTTCGACCCGGTTGTCGATGGCCAGCTTCTGCACCTTCGGTACCAGGCCCCAGTGGCCGCCGACCACGCGCCGAAGCATGCCGTCGTGGCCGAAGTGGTTCAGGCCCTTGTCCTTGCCGTCGCCCTGGCCGGCCGCATAGACCAGCGTCAGGTTCCTCGGGTGGCTTTCGCTCAGGAAGCGCTGTTCCAGCGCGATGGCCAGTTCCTCGGCGAAGCCGATGCCGACAAAGCCGCCGGTGGCTACGGTGTCGCCGTCGCGGATCAGGCGCACCGCTTCCTGCGCGGAAACGATCTTGCTGCGGTCGCCGGTGGATTTTTGGGTCAGTGATTCACGAAGCGAAGCGGTCGTCATGGCGTCCTCCAACGGCTCAATCGACAGTCATGCGCGCGCGTTGAGCCACTTGGCCCAGGCGCTGGTATTCGCGCTGGGTCAGCGCCTCGAACTCGGCCGCCGTGGAACTGCGCGGCGTGAAACCCGCGGCCAGCAGCTTGTCCTTCACGGCCGGCTCGGCCAGCGCCTCCTGCAGCGCTTTTTCCAGGCGCTGGACCACGGCGGCGGGCATGCCGGCGGGGCCGTACACGCCGAACCAGGGCTCCACCGCGTAGCCGGCCAGGCCCGCCTCGGCCAGCGTGGGCACGTCGGGTAGCGCGGGCGAGCGCTGCGAGCCGGCCACGGCCAGGGCCTTGAGCTTGCCCGCCTGGATGTGCGGCAGCGAGGCGGGCAGGTTGTCGAACGCCACGGGCACTTGGCCCCCGATCAGGTCGGTGATCAGCGGCGCGCTGCCCTTGTAGGGCACGTGCGTCAGCTCAGTCCCGCTCAT
>JAFEER010000189.1 GCA_018240985.1 Pseudomonadota bacterium | reverse complement strand
TTTTTCAGGCCCCATTCGCCCGCCGTGCCGATGGCGCCATACACGCCGCGCGAGCCCGATGACGGCCCCAGCACGATGCAGGGGTTGGACTGCTGGAAGCTGTCGGGCACCTGTACGGCAATCACCGTTTGCTTGCGGCCCGTGCCATCGTCGAGCACGGCGACATATTCGCGCCCGGGGATCAGGCCCTCGCTCGTGGTCACCTGGCCATCGGCCGTGATGTTGGGGCCGTAGAGCGTGCCATAGCCGCCCTTGGCCGTGAAATCGACGATGCCGCGGTAGTTGGAAAACAGCGCATTGCGGCGCAGCTCGGCCGCAGTGGGGTTGGCCGGGTCGGCATAGGCCGGCGCAGCGGCTGCGCCCAGGCCGGTCTTGCCGATGCCGCCGGTCAGCAAGTCCTGCGTGGCCGGCGTATCGCCCTTGCCCACCGTGGTGGCCGGGTAGGCCGTGGTGCCGATCTCCTTGATGCCCTTGGGCAGGTCATTGGAAAACCCCGAACTGCCGCCGCAGGCCGCCAGTGTGGCGGCGGATATGGCGGTCATGGCCCAGCGTAGCGCCGCTTTTTTGTTGTCTCGCATGTTGTCTCCTCCGGTTGTGTTGATACGTGCACGAGAGCGCGCACGATAACTGCAAACCTCAGACCCACTAGCGCGAGAAAACCCTCACTGAATCCTCCGCTGCGCCATACCCCAGGCGCGCAAGCTGCTATCAACTCACATCATCGGCACTCTGGTGCGCATGCACCAGGTTGCGCTCGGACCAGTGGCGCAGCAGGCGCGGCAGCACCAGCACGGCCAGCACGATGATCACCAGCGTGAGCGACATCGGGCGCTGCAGGAAGATCCACCAGCTGCCCTCGCCAATCGACACGGCGTTGCGCATCTGCGCCTCGGCCAGCGGCCCCAGGATCATGCCCACCACCACCGGCGCGGTGGGGAAGTCGAAGCGCCGCATCAGCACGCCCAAGAGGCCGATGGCGTAGAGCAGGAACAAATCGAAGGTGCTCTGGCGCATGCCATAAGCGCCCACGGTGGCGAAGATCAGAATGCCGGCATAGAGCTGCGGACGCGGGATCTTCAAGAGCTTGACCCACAGGCCCACCATGGGCAAATTTAAAACCAGCAGCATCAGGTTGCCGATGTAGAGCGACGCGATCAGCGCCCACACCAGCGCCGCCGAGCTGGTAAACAGCTGCGGCCCCGGGTTGATGCCGTAGTTCTGGAAGGCGCCCAGCAGCACGGCCGTGGTGTTGCTGGTGGGGATGCCCAGCGTCAGCAGCGGTATCAGCGCCGCCGTCACCGTGGCGTTGTTGGCGGCCTCGGGGCCGGCCACGCCCTCGATGGCGCCCCTGGTGCCGAACTCGGCCTTGTCCTCGCCCTTGGCCAGCTTCTTCTCGGTGGCGTAGCTCAAGAATGTGGGGATCTCGGTGCCGCCCGCCGGTATGCAGCCGAACGGCGTGCCGATCAGGGTGCCGCGCAGCCAGGCGGGCACCGAGCGCTTCCAGTCGCGCGCCGTCATGTGCACGCGGGTCAGCTTGTTCTGCGACTCTTCCACCTTGCCCTCGTAGAGCGCGGCGTACAGCACCTCGGCCACGGCGAACAGACCCACGGCCACGAGCACGATGTCGATGCCGTCCAGCAGCTCCATCTTGCCGCCGGTGTAGCGCGCCGCGCCCGAGATCTGATCCATGCCGACGCAGCCCAGGGCCAGGCCCAGGAACAGCGCCGTCATGCCGCGCAGGCTGCTCTGGCCGAGCACGGCGCTGACCGTGGTGAAGGCCAGCACCATGAGCATGAAGTACTCGGGCGGCCCCAGGCGCACGGCAAATTCCGCCACCGTGGGCGCGAACAGCGTCACCACCACCGTGGCCACGGTGCCCGCCACAAAGGAACCTATCGCCGCCGTGGCCAGCGCCGCGCCGGCGCGGCCGCTCTTGGCCATCTTGTTGCCCTCCATGGCCGTGACCATGCTGGCCGTCTCGCCCGGCGTGTTGAGCAAAATCGAGGTGGTAGAGCCGCCATACATGGCGCCGTAGTAGATGCCGGCAAAGAAGATCATCGAAGCCGTCATCTCCACCTTGGAGGTAATGGGCAGCAGCATGGCCACCGCCACCGCCGGGCCAATGCCCGGCAGCACACCCACGGCCGTGCCCAAGGCGCAGCCCACCAGGGCCCACAGCAGATTGGCCGGCGTGATCGCCGTGGCGAAGCCCGCCATCAATGCGTCAAAGATTTCCATTTACAGCCACCCCGTCTTGGTCAGGCCCGGCAGGTTGATGGCCAGGAATTGCGTGAACAGCCAGAACACCGGCGCGGCGATCACCAGGCCCGTGAACACATCCACAGCCAGCGCGCGCGGGCGCAGCAGCCCGGTCTGCCCATTGGCGCGGCGCAGGCCCTGCACGGCCAGCGCATAGCACAGCGTGCAACCCACAATGAAGCCCAGGGTTTCGATGAGCGCCGCGTTCAGCAGCAGCCCGGCCGTGACCCAGGCAAAGGGCAGCAGCGCCGCGTGCCGCTCGCCGCCCGGGTCGGCCGCCTGGCGGTAGCCGCCGGACAGCGCCTCGCGCACCAGCAGCACGCCGCACAGTCCCAGCACCGCGGCGCACAGCCAGGGCAAAAAGTTGGGGCCCACGCCGCCATAGCCGGCGTCGCCCGGAATCTGCAGCGCGCCCAGGGCCATGCCCACGGCCACCAGCACCACGGCGGCGCCTACGGCGGCCTGCCAGCGCGGCGATGGCACGCTGCCGGCGTCGGCGGCGTGCAGTTCAGAAGAAGGAAGGGGCTCAGACATGGCTGCGGCCTCGGGAGAAGAGAGGTGACGCCAGGTGCGGCGCCACAGGATTTAAAAAAACTGCCTGACTAGGTATATGTCGCGGACGCCCCTCACCCCTCCCTCTCCCCAAAGGGGCGAGGGCGATCGGTTGCGCCGGTATTTCTCCCTCTCCCTCTGGGAGAGGGTGGGGGTGAGGGCTTGCGCCGCTACCTGCCGTAAACGCCCGTCTGACGGCCGCTACAAGCTATCAAAATGAGAAACCCAAGATCACACCATGCCCGACTTGGCCATGGTGGCGCGCAGGCTGGCGAATTCGCTGTCGACAAAGTTGCCGAAGGCATCGCCAGCCAGCCAGGCGGGCGTCCAGCCGTTCTTCTCCAGCGCCTCGGCCCAGGCCTTGGACTTGACGGCCTTCTCCACCATGGCGATCAGGGCCTTGCGCTGTTCGGGCGAGATGCCAGCCGCTCCGTACACGCCGCGCCAGTTGCCGATCTCCACGTTGATGCCCTGCTCCTTGAGCGTCGGCACGTTGGGCAGATCCTTCAGGCGCTGGGGCGAGGTCACGCCGATGGGCTTCATCTTGCCCGCGGCGATGTACTCGGCAAACTCGCTGTAGCCGCTGCCGCCCACCGTGACGTTGCCGCCCAGGATGGCGGCCACCGCCTCGCCGCCGCCGCGGAAGGCCACGTAGTTGATCTTGGCCGGGTCCACGCCCACCTCGCGCGCCAGCATGGCGGCGGCGATGTGCTCGGTGGAGCCGCGCGAGCCGCCGCCCCACTTCACGCTGCCCGGATCCTTCTTGAGCTGGGCCACCACCTCGGCCATGCTCTTGAACGGCGAGTTGGCGGGCAGCACGAACACGTTGTACTCGCTCGTCAGGCGCGCGATCGGCGTGATCTGGCTCAGGTTGACCGGCGGCTTGCCGGTGATGATGCCGCCCACCATCACGGCGCCCATCACCATCAGCGCATTCGGGTCGCCCTTGGAGCCATTGATGAACTGCGCCAGGCCAATGGCGCCGGCCGCGCCGCCCTTGTTCTCATAGGTCACGCTGGAGGCCACGCCCGCATCCTGCAGCGCCTTGCCCACGGCGCGGCCGGTGGTGTCCCAGCCGCCGCCGGGGTT
>JAFEER010000188.1 GCA_018240985.1 Pseudomonadota bacterium | reverse complement strand
TTTGCCATGTTTGCCCTGAACCAGGGCGAGGTCTGCACCTGCCCCTCGCGCATCCTGGTGCAGGAGTCCATCTACGAACGCTTCATGGAGCGCGCCGTGGCCCGTGTCGAGGCCATGCGGCAGGGCCACCCGCTGGACAAGGGCACCATGGTGGGCGCGCAGGTATCGCAGCAGCAGCTTGACCGCATCCTGGGCTATATCGACATCGGCCGTGGCGAGGGCGCCAAATGCCTGACCGGTGGTGAGCGCCTGCGCGCCGGCGGCGAGATCAACGACGGCTTCTTCATCAAGCCCACGCTGCTTTACGGCCAGAACCACATGCGCGTGTTCCAGGAAGAGATCTTCGGCCCCGTAGCCTCGGTGACCACCTTCAAGGATGCGCAGGACGCCGTGCGCATCGCCAACGACACCGAGTACGGCCTGGGCGCCGGCGTGTGGAGCCGCAACGGCAACGTGGCCTATCACATGGGCCGCGCCATCCAGGCCGGCCGCGTGTGGACCAACTGCTACCACCTCTACCCCGCGCACGCCGCCTTCGGCGGCTACAAGAAGTCGGGCATCGGCCGCGAGACGCACAAGCTGGCCCTGTCCAACTACCAGCAGACCAAGAACCTGCTGGTCAGCTACAACCCCAAGGCACTGGGCTTCTTCTAAACGCCCCGCCGCCCGGCCCAAGGAGTAAGGGCCGGGCTTTTTTTACTTCGCAGGGCGCCGGCCGGCGCGGACGGTTGTGTCCTGCCTCCTTGTTCACCGCATCGGAACGAAGGATCTTCCATGCATGTCGTCCGCCCATCCCGTCACGCGCAATGGCCCCTGCGCCTGACCGCGGCCAGCCTGATGGCACTGAGTCAAGCTGCTGGCGCCCAAACCGGCGCCACCGCAGAACCCGCAGCCCTGCCCGACGTCACGGTGCGCAGCACCCTGGTGCAGTCGCCGCTGGACTACGCCCCGGCTTCCGTCACCATCGTCGATGGCGAGCGGCTGCGTGACCGCCAGTGGCAGGTGAACCTGTCGGAGTCGCTGTCGGGCACACCCGGCCTGCTGCTGCAGAACCGCCAGAACTACGCCCAGGATCTGCAGCTGTCGATACGCGGCCATGGCGCGCGCTCCACCTTCGGCGTGCGCGGCGTGCAGATCCTGGTGGACGGCATTCCCGCCACCATGCCCGACGGCCAGGGCCAGACGAACAACATCGACCTGCAGTCGGTGGAGCGCATCGAGGTGCTGCGCGGGCCCTATTCCACGCTCTACGGCAATGCCTCGGGCGGCGTCATCAACGCCTATACCGAGCGCGGCGAGGGCAGCCCGCGCCTGGACAGCAGTTTCGCCATGGGCAGCAATGGGCAGAAGCGCCTGGGCCTCAAGGCCCAGGGCGAACGCCTGGGCGTGGGCTATGTGGTCAGCGCCAGCCGCTTTCTGACCGATGGCTATCGCCCCCAGAGCGCGGCCGACAAGAACCTGTTCAACGCCCGCCTGGACACCAAGCCCAGCGACAGCAGCCACCTGATGCTGGTGGCCAACTACGTGAACGTCGATGCGCTCGACCCCGGCGGCGTCACGCCGGCCGAATGGCAGGCCAACCCGCGCGCCACGGCACAGGGGCCCATCGACTACAACATGCGCAAATCCATGCGCCAGACCCAGGTGGGGTTGACCTACGACCACCGCGTGGACGGCAGCAACGCGTTGCGCCTGATGGTGTATGCCGGCCAGCGCCACATCACCCAGTACCAATCGACACCCAAGACGGCGCAGACCCCGCCCACCAGCGCCGGCGGCGTGATCGACCTGGGGCGCGGCTACGGCGGCCTCGATCTGCGCTGGGCGCACGACACGCAGCTGGCCGGCAGCCCCTTGAGCCTGGTGGCCGGCCTGGCCGCCAATATGGTGGAGGAAGACCGCCAGGGTTACAACAACTTCCTGGGCAATCAGCTGGGCGTCATGGGCCTGCTGCGCCGCAACGAGCGCAACACCCTGAGCAATGCCGATCCCTACGCGCAGGCCAGCTGGGCCTTTGCGCCACGCTGGAAGCTCGATGCCGGGCTGCGCTGGAGCAACGTCAAGTTCATCTCGCGCGACCATTACATCGTCACAGGCAATCGCGACGACAGCGGCAGCACCAGCTTCAAGCGCCTGCTGCCCATGCTGTCGCTGCAGCACGAGCTGAACGCCGCCACCCATGTCTATGCCTCGGTCGGCGGCGGCATGGAGACACCGACCTTCAACGAAATTTCCTACCGCCCCGGCGGCTTGCCCGGGCTCAACTTCGGGCTGCAGCCGGCGACCTCGCGCAGTGCCGAGCTGGGCCTGCGCCAGCGCTTCGATGGCGCGTTGCTGCGCGGCCAGTGGTCGGCCGCGCTGTTCCACACCAGCACCAAGAATGAAATCGTCGCCGCCGACAACACCGGCGGGCGCGCCACCTATCGCAATGCCGGACGCACCAAACGCCAGGGCGCGGAGCTGGCTACCAGCCTTTGGCTGGGGCGCCAGTGGCAGCTGAATGCGGCTCTCACCGTGCTCGACGCCAAGCTGCGCGACGGCTTTTGCAATGCCGCCGGCGCCAATTGCGTGCCCGCAGGCAAGCGCATTGCCGGCACGGCGCGCACCCAGGCCGCCCTGGGCCTGGACTGGCGCCCGCACAACGACTGGCGCGTGGGCGCCGAGTGGCGCCATGTGAGCGCCATCGCCGCCAATGACAGCAACAGCGTCGAGGCCCCAGGCTACGACGTGCTGGCCCTGAGTGCGGGCTACACCCGCCAATGGGGCCCCTGGAAGCTGGGCGCCTTCGCGCGCATCGACAACCTGGCGGACAAAAAATACGTGGGCTCCGTCATCGTCAACGAAGGCAATGGCCGCTACTACGAGGCCGCACCCGGCAGGCAGTGGATGGTGGGGGTGAACCTGGGTTATCAGTTTTGAACCCGCCAAGTTCTACTGATGGAAAAGAAAGGGGGGAGGGCTGGTTGCGGCCCCCCTTTGCGTAGTCGGTGTGTGCGTCCGGCAACGCCGTTTGCAAGGCAAATAGCCATATGGTTACAAGACCTGGCAGATTTTTTGCTAAAAGAAAATAGGTGTCACCGACTTGACATCCCATGGGGATGCGGATGTCATCGGTTAGCGCAGCAGAAAATCAAAAAACCGCCGGTCATCTGATTGCCGGCACCAGGAGACAACATGGACAGCACGCTGGGCAGGCAGGCCAACATGGCCGCTGCAACGCCGCCGGAGCAGGAAGCCACCGCCGTGATCGACGCGGCGCACCAGCGCTCGCGGGCGTTTGGCGTTGCCGCTGATGAACAACCCGACTTCAGTGCCCTGGCTGTGAGCCATCTGAAAGACGCGCTGGAAGAAAACCGTTTTCTGTTCCAGCATGCCGTGCCGGTCATGGAGACGCTGTACGGCCAGATTGCCAACACACACAGCATGGTGCTCTTGACCTCGGCCCAGGGCATGGTGCTGCACTCCATGGGCGACAACGACTTCCTGGAGAAGGCCGACCGCGTGGCCCTGGTGCCCGGCATGGACTGGAGCGAGCAGACCAAGGGCACCAACGCCATCGGCACGGCCCTGTCGGCGCAGCAGGCGGTCACGGTGCATGGCAACCAGCATTTCCTGAACGCCAACCATGCGCTGACCTGCTCCTGCGCGCCGATTACCGACCCGTTCGGGCAGATCGTGGGCGCGCTCGACGTGACCGGCGACCACCGCAGCTACCACCAGCACACCCTGGCGCTGGTGCGCATGTCGGCGCAGATGATAGAAAACCACATGTTCGCGGGCAGCTTCCCCAAGGCCGTGCGCGTGCATTTCCATTCGCGGCCCGAGTTCCTGGGCACGCTGGTCGAGGGCATTGCCGCCTTCACGCCGGAGGGGCGCTTTCTCTCGGCCAACCGCAGCGCGCAGTTCCAGCTCGGCATGTCCTATGGCGCGCTGCAGGCGCACACGTTTTCCTCGCTGTTCGGCCTGCCCATGTCGGCGCTGTACGAGCTGTTTGGCGGCGCCAGCCTGGCGCCGCGCCAGCTTTGCCTGCACAACGGCGTCAGCGTGTGGTGCCGCACCGAGGTCAAACCGTCCGGCCCCTGGGTTGCGCCCATCGTCTCACCGCTGCAAGACGAAAAACCGGCCCCGGCACGCGCCAAGGAGCAGCACAAGGCGCATCTGTCCTCGCTGCAGTACCTGGACACGGGCGATGCGCAGCTGTCCGCCGTCATCACCAAGCTGCGCAAGGTGGTCGATCGCGACATTCCGGTGATGATCCTGGGCGAGACCGGCACCGGCAAGGATCTGCTGGCCCAGGCCATGCACCATGATTCGGC
>JAFEER010000187.1 GCA_018240985.1 Pseudomonadota bacterium | reverse complement strand
TCAGCATGACAAGGCCGTGGAGTTGCAGAAGAAGGTGGTGCAGATGCAGCCGCAGCAGCTGGGCTACAAGCTGAATCTGGCCAAGATCTACCTCAAGGCCGGGCGCAAGAACGATGCCAAACCCCTGCTCGACGAGCTGGCTGCGGCCGGGGACAAGTTCGCCGCCCAGGCCGAGGTGGAGCAGCTGAAAAAGCAGCTGTGAGGTGGGCTTGTGGCCTTGAATCTGCGCCACCACGCCAGCGGGTATTTCCAGCCACTCGGTCAGGCTCTTGAAACTGCGGCGCAGTCCGTGGAACGTCAGCCCATCGATACCGGCCACCTTGCAGGCCATGGCGTGGGCGTGGTGCGGCTTGTCAATGGGTTGCGCGGCCTTTCCTGCCTCGCGTAACCGTAACCAGCGCTAAATCGTTGGATGGCTTTTTCTCGCGCTGGCTCCTTTGTCACGGTGCGTTGATGAGATATACCTTTTCATGTATATTTTGACCATGACCACATCGGAAAAACCGTTGGAGTGTGGATCGGCAGCAGCTACAAGGACTTGATGGCGCTACCAGACGATGTTCGGCGTCACTTCGGTTTTGCTTTGTCGCTGGCGCAGGCAGGCGACAAGCACGACGACGCCAAGGTGCTCAAGGGCTTCGTTGGTGCCGGTGTGCTCGAAGTGGTGGAAGACGATGCCGGTGGCACCTACCGGGCTGTCTACACCGTCAAATTCGCGGAGGCAGTGTTTGTCCTTCACTGCTTCCAAAAGAAGAGCAAGCGCGGTATCGCTACGCCCAAAGAGGACATGGACATTGTTCACGCACGGCTCAAAGTGGCCGAGGCGTATGTGAAGGAGTTGCGCAAATGAAAACCCGAATTGTTGATGGTGTTGAAGTGCATCGCGGTTCTGGCAACGTGTTTGCCGACCTGGGCCTGGCTGACGCCGAAAAGCTCAAGATCAAAACCGGGCTGGTCATCGAGATCAGAAAGGCCATGCGCAGCCGGAGTCTCACACAGCAAGAAGCCGCCAAGCGCATGGGCATCACGCAGCCCAAGGTCTCCGACATGATGCGCGGCGACTTCAGCAACCTGTCCGAGCGCAAGCTGATGGATTGCCTCACGCGGCTGGGCTACGACATCGAGATCAAGGTGCGGCCAGCCAAGTCGGAAGTCGGGCATCTGATGCTTGCTCCCGCGTGAGAGACTGACATGCCTGAGCCAACCTCGGGGATGACTGTTCCATCACTAGCAAACGCTAGCATCCGAGTGAATGAAATGCAGCTGCTGTGAAACAGCCGCTCTCGGCGGATTTGGCCGAGCTTCAGCAAGTTGGTGATGAGCTTGACTGGCTGCTTGCCGCGCAGCCGGTAGATCTAGATGGCCTGATTGATGAATTCGAGCTGGCTCGCGACTCTTTGCGGCCCTCGAAGGGGAATCGTATGCCGTCAACAGGCTGAGCGGAGTCAGTCGTGCTCGACGGTCTGAATCGGTGCAAGCCTGTGACCGGGTACGCCTCTGTCGAAGCCAGTTTCAAATTCGATGAGGTGATCCAGGTCAAGACCACCGAGCAGCGCCGCACCCTGCAGCAGGGCAACCGGGTTCGCATCAAAGAGGAGCGTTTTCTTGATCAACAGATCGCACTTCCGCCACTGGCTGAGCAACAAGCCTTCGCTGCCCGCCTCGACGCACTAGCCGAGAAGACCCGACAGGTCGAAGCGCATCTGGATGCCGCCGAGCGCGACGCCGAGCACTTGTTGGCACTGCGCTTCCGCGATGCCATTGCCAACGCTCCCCTGCGGGCCACGGCGGATGTGGCGCCTTCCGTTCGTCGCCCGGTGGGCATCGACATCGAAGCCCGTTACCGGGAAGTCGGCGCACGATCATTCGGCAAAGGGCTGTTTCTCAAGCCTGATTTCGACGGGGCCGAAGCCACGTGGCAGAAGCCGGTCTGGATCAAATCGGAGGACTTGGTTCTCAGCAACATCAAGGCGTGGGAGGGGGCCATCGCTATTGCAGGCGCTGAGCACGACGGCTGCATCGCATCCCATCGCTACATCACCTGTGTCCCCGAGCCAGAGCAGGCCACTACAGGCTTCCTCGCGTACTACCTCTTGAGCGAGGACGGCTTGGAAAAGATCGGCGCGGCATCGCCGGGTACAGCCGATCGAAACCGCACACTCAGTCTCGGCAATCTCGGCAAGATTGAAGTCCCCGTCCCGCCTTTGTCAGCACAGCAATCCTTCGACCGCTTGCAAGCCCAGATTGCTGCCCTCAAAGCCAAGCACGCTGCCCTGCGCGCCGCCAACTCAGCGCTGTTGCCCGCGACGTTGGAGCGGGTGTTTACTGCAGGAAACACGACATGATGTTCCGCGCGCTTTTTCACGTTCAGTCGGTGACCGGTGGTGCTTGCCTCTGCATCGATCGGGTTCGTCCGACGGTACTGCAATCACTGATTTGCCCAAGGTTCCCCTGCGTAAGATGGACTGCCGATCGACTTATAATGGGAGGCTTTCCCGCAAAAACGTCGCCCGGCCGCATCCAAAGCAAATCCCCCACAAACAGCAGTCCGCAAGATACGTTTTTGCGGATTCCGGGCGACCCGACTCATTTCGGAGAACCCAGTGCTTTCGTCTCTCAAGGCAGCTTTCCCGCCAGCCATCCTGGCGCTCGCAGACGGCACGGTCTTTATTGGCAATTCCATCGGTAGCGTCGGCACCAGCGTCGGCGAAGTGGTGTTCAACACCGCCATGACCGGCTATCAGGAAATCCTCACAGACCCCAGCTACTGCCAACAAATCGTCACTCTGACCTATCCTCACATTGGCAACTATGGTGTCAATGACGAGGACATGGAGTCCGCCAAGGTGCAGGCCGCTGGCCTGGTCATTCGCGACCTGCCGCTGGTCGCCAGCAATTTCCGCTCGCAGCAAAGCCTGGCGCAGTTTTTGGCGGCGCAGGGCACGGTGGCCATTGCCAATATCGACACCCGCAAGCTCACGCGACTGCTGCGCGAAAAGGGCGCCCAGAACGGCGCCATTGTGGGCCTGGCCACCGGTGAAGAGGCCACTCCCGAGCGCATTGCCGCCGCCGTTGCTGCAGCCAAGAATGCCCCCAGCATGAGCGGCCTGGATCTGGCCAAGGTGGTCAGCACGCCCCAGCCCTATGTCTGGGATCAGACCGAATGGACGCTGGGCCAGGGCTTTGGCAAGGTGGATGCACCGCGCTTTCACGTCGTGGCCTACGACTTCGGCGTCAAGCGCAACATCCTGCGCATGCTGGCTGAGCGCGGCTGCAGGCTCACCGTGGTGCCTGCGCAGACTACGGCGCAGGAGGCCTTGGCCTTCAAGCCCAACGGTATCTTCCTGTCCAATGGCCCCGGCGACCCGGAGCCCTGCACCTATGCCATCGAGGCCACGCGCGCCTTCCTGGCGGCCGGTATTCCTACCTTCGGCATCTGCCTGGGCCACCAGATCATGGCGCTGGCCCTGGGCGCCAAGACCTTCAAGATGACCCATGGCCACCACGGCGGCAACCATCCGGTGAAGACCCTGGATGGTGGCCATGTCTGCATCACCAGCCAGAACCATGGCTTCGCCGTCGATGTGGCGACGCTGCCTACCACCGCCCGCGCTACGCATGTCAGCCTGTTTGACGGCACGCTGCAGGGCCTGGAGTGCACCGACAAGCCGGCCTTCAGCTTCCAGGGCCACCCCGAGGCCGCGCCTGGCCCCAATGACATAGGCCACCTGTTCGACCGCTTCATCGCGTCCATGGCAGCCGCCCAGGAGAAAAAATAATGCCCAAGCGCACCGACCTAAAAAGCATACTCATCATCGGCGCCGGCCCCATCATCATCGGCCAGGCCTGCGAGTTCGACTACTCCGGCGTGCAGGCCTGCAAGGCGCTGCGCGAGGAAGGCTACCGCGTCATCCTGATCAACAGCAACCCGGCAACGATCATGACCGACCCGGCCACGGCCGACGCAATCTACATCGAGCCCATCACCTGGCAGACGGTGGAGAAGATCATCGCCAAGGAGCGCCCCGACGCCATCCTGCCGACCATGGGCGGGCAGACGGCGCTCAACTGCGCGCTCGACTTGTGGAAGCACGGCGTGCTGAACAAGTACCGGGTCGAGCTGATCGGCGCCAAGCCCGAGGCCATCGACAAGGCCGAGGATAGACTGAAGTTCAAGGATGCGATGACGCGCATCGGCCTGGGCTCCGCGCGCTCCGGCATCGCCCACAGCATGGACGAGGCCTGGGCCGTGCAAAAGAGCGTCGGCTTTCCCACCGTGATCCGCCCCAGCTTCACGCTGGGCGGCACGGGCGGCGGCATTGCCTACAACCCCGAGGAATTCGAGACCATCTGCAAGCGCGGGCTGGAGGCCTCGCCCACCAACGAGCTGCTGATCGAGGAGTCGCTGCTGGGCTGGAAAGAGTACGAGATGGAGGTGGTGCGCGACCGGGCGGACAACTGCATCATCGTCTGCTCGATCGAGAACCTCGACCCCATGGGCGTGCACACGGGCGACTCCATCACCGTGGCCCCGGCGCAGACCCTCACGGATCGCGAATACCAGATCATGCGCGACGCCAGCATTGCCGTGCTGCGCGAGATCGGCGTGGACACGGGCGGCTCCAACGTGCAGTTCT
This sequence comes from Pseudomonadota bacterium, assembly GCA_018240985.1. Taxonomy (GTDB): domain Bacteria; phylum Pseudomonadota; class Gammaproteobacteria; order Burkholderiales; family Burkholderiaceae_C; genus Alicycliphilus. Next base: position 3,583 of record JAFEER010000187.1, on the reverse strand, counting down.
CGGTCAACCCCAAGGACGGGCGCATGATCGTGATCGAGATGAACCCGCGTGTCTCGCGTTCCTCGGCGCTGGCCTCCAAGGCCACGGGCTTCCCGATCGCCAAGGTCGCGGCCAAGCTGGCCGTGGGCTATACGCTGGACGAGTTGAAGAACGACATCACGGGCGGCGCCACGCCGGCCTCGTTCGAGCCCAGCATCGACTACGTGGTCACCAAGATTCCGCGCTTTGCGTTCGAGAAATTTCCTACCGCCGACAGCCGACTGACGACCCAGATGAAGAGCGTGGGCGAGGTCATGGCCATGGGCCGCACCTTCCAGGAATCCTTCCAGAAGGCGCTGCGCGGCCTGGAAGTGGGCGTGGATGGCATGAACGAGAAGACCCAGGATCGCGAAATCCTGGAAAAGGAGCTGGGCGAGCCCGGCCCCGAGCGCATCTGGTACGTGGGCGATGCCTTTGCCATGGGGCTGACGGTGGACGAGGTGTTCGACCTGACCAAGATCGACCGCTGGTTCCTGGTGCAGATCGAGCAGATCGTGAAGATCGAACTCGACCTGGATCAGCTGTATGCCGACAAGGGCGATGCCGCCCTGGCCAGCCTGGACGCCGCCACGCTGCGCACGCTCAAGCAAAAAGGTTTCTCGGATCGCCGCCTGGCCAAGCTGCTGCACACCAACGAAAAGGCCGTGCGCGAGGCTCGCCGCGTGCTGAATGTGCGCCCCGTCTACAAGCGCGTGGACACCTGCGCCGCCGAGTTCCCGACCAACACCGCCTACATGTATTCCACCTACGACGAGGAATGCGAGGCGCGGCCGACGAACAAGAAGAAGATCATGGTGCTGGGCGGTGGCCCCAACCGCATCGGCCAGGGCATCGAGTTCGACTACTGCTGCGTGCACGCGGCGCTGGCCATGCGCGAGGACGGCTACGAGACCATCATGGTCAACTGCAACCCTGAGACCGTGTCCACCGACTACGACACCTCGGATCGCCTGTACTTCGAGCCCGTCACGCTGGAAGACGTGCTGGAGATCGTGGACAAGGAAAAGCCCGAGGGCGTGATCGTGCAGTACGGCGGCCAGACGCCTTTGAAGCTGGCCCTGGATCTGGAGAAGGAAGGCGTGCCCATCATCGGCACCACGCCCGACATGATCGACGCCGCCGAGGATCGCGAGCGCTTCCAGAAGCTGCTGCAGACCCTGAACCTGCGCCAGCCGCCCAACGCCACGGCGCGTACCGAGGCCGAGGCCCTGGAAAAGGCCGCCGCCCTGGGCTACCCCCTGGTGGTGCGCCCCAGCTACGTGCTGGGCGGCCGCGCCATGGAGATCGTGCACGAGCAGCGCGACCTGGAGCGCTACATGCGCGAGGCCGTGAAGGTCAGCAACGACTCGCCCGTGCTGCTGGATCGCTTCCTGTCCAACGCCATCGAGTGCGACGTGGACTGCGTGCGCGACGCCACCGGCGCCGTCTTCATCGGCGGCGTGATGGAGCATATCGAGCAGGCGGGGGTGCACTCGGGCGACAGCGCCTGCTCGCTGCCGCCTTACTACCTCAAAGCCGAGACGGTGGCCGAGATCAAGCGCCAGACCGCGGCCATGGCCGAGGGCCTGCATGTGGTCGGCCTGATGAACGTGCAGTTCGCGATTCAGGAAACGGAAGCCGGCGACGTGATCTACGTGCTGGAGGTGAACCCGCGCGCCAGCCGTACCGTGCCCTTCGTCTCCAAGGCCACCGGCATCCAGCTGGCCAAGGTGGCGGCGCGCTGCATGGCCGGCCAGACGCTGGCGCAGCAGGGCGTGACGCGCGAAGTCACGCCGCCTTACTTCAGCGTCAAGGAGGCCGTGTTCCCCTTCGTCAAGTTCCCCGGCGTGGACACCATCCTCGGCCCCGAGATGAAGTCCACCGGCGAGGTCATGGGCGTGGGCAAGACCTTTGGCGAGGCCTTCGTGAAGAGCCAGCTGGGCGCTGGCGTCAAGCTGCCGACTTCGGGCAAGGTCTTCCTCACCGTGAAGAACGCCGACAAGCCGCGCGCGGTGGCAATTGCGCGCGACCTGGCGGCGATGGGCTTCGAGCTCGTCGCCACCAAGGGCACGGCGGCGGCGATTGCGGCCGCGGGCGTGCCGGTGGCGGTGGTCAACAAGGTCACCGAAGGGCGCCCGCATATCGTGGACATGATCAAGAACGACGAGATCGCGCTGGTCATCAACACCGTGGAAGAGCGTCGCAACGCCATTGCCGACTCGCGCGCCATCCGCACCAGCTCGCTGCAGTCGCGCGTCACGACCTTCACCACCATCTTCGGCGCCGAGGCCGCCGTCGATGGCATGAAGGCCATGGGCCAGGGCCAGATGGACGTGTACTCGGTGCAGGAGCTGCATGCGCAACTGGCCGTTGCCTGAGCACAGCAGCGGGTTTTAACGGCTGACTGCCGTGGCAAACGCGGCATAATCCACCGCTGAAATACACCGCCGCGCGGCAACGCGCGGCGGTTTGCTTTTTGCTTTCCGGAGTTTGGAGACTTATCTCATGGCCACCATTCCCATCACCAAGCGCGGCGCCGAGAAGCTCAAGACCGAGCTGCAGCGCCTCAAGACCAAGGATCGCCCCGACGTCATCAACGCGATTGCCGAGGCGCGCGCCCAGGGCGACCTGAGCGAGAACGCCGAGTACGACGCCGCCAAGGATCGCCAGGGCTTCATCGAGGGCCGCATCCTCGAGATCGAGGGCAAGCTGTCGGCGGCGCAGGTCATCGACCCGGCGCAGCTCGATGCGGGCGGCCGCGTCGTCTTTGGCGCCACCGTGGAGCTGGAGGACGAGGACAGCGGCGACACCGTCAAGTACCAGATCGTGGGCGAGGACGAGGCCGACTTGAAGCATGGCCTGATCAATGTCTCCAGCCCCATCGCCCGTGCGCTGATCGGCAAGGAAGAGGGCGACACGGCCGAGGTGCAGGCACCGGGCGGCCTGCGCCGCTATGAGGTGGTCACCGTGAGCTATGTCTGACGCCCTGGCGGCCATGCAAGCCCGTCTGCCCATGCTGGCCGCCGCCTTGTGGTGGGGCAGCCTGTCGGCGATCGGTTTCGTGGCCGTGCCATTGCTGTTCACGCATCTGCCCACGCCTGCCATGGCGGGCAATGTGGCGGCTCGCCTGTTCGAGGCGCAGACCTATATTTCGATAGCGTGTGGCGCTTTATTGTTGGTGCTTTCAAAGAGAAGGCATGCTGAAATGCCAGAACAATGGGCGCGAGCAGCTATGGTTTTTGTGATTGCCGGCCTGCTGCTGGCGCTGCTGGTGCAGTACGGCGTGGCGCCGCGCATCATCGCGCGCCAGAACCTGCGCCTGTGGCATGGCGCAGGCAGCGCCATGTACGTGCTGCAATGGCTGTGCGCGCTGCGCGTGCTGTGGTGCACGGCGCGTACTTGATTCAACCGGCAATGAGCGGTTGCAAGTTTTCCGTCATTCCGGCGAAGGCCCATAAGCGCTAACTTAATATGAGTATTTGCCGTATCCTTGAGGCTCAACTCAAGGCGAGGCGCGAATGGAACAGGATACGAAGCAGTCCGAGTTCACTCGGACTGGACTGGG
>JAFEER010000186.1 GCA_018240985.1 Pseudomonadota bacterium | reverse complement strand
TGCAGGCGCAGGACGCGCTGATGCAGCGGCAACTGAAAGTGACGCAGCGGCGCGTGGAGACGGGCGACGCCGCGGCGCTGGAACTGCTCGCCGCAAACGCCGAGCGCGCCCGCGTGCAGGCCCAGGCCACGCGCGCAGCAGCCCAGGCCGAGCTGCGTCGCCAGACCCTGCTGCGGCGCTACGCTGGCCTGGCAGACCCGGCCGGCCTGCTCGCAGCGCGCCCGCCCGAGGCCTGGATGGCGCCAGCGGCCGAGGATGCCGGCGCGGCCGGTGCCGCCGATTGGGTGCAGCGCATCCTGGACGACAACCATGAGCTGGAGCGGGCCGAGATGCGCGCCGAGCAGGCGCGCCTGCAGGCCGAGCGCGTGCGCCTGGAGCGCCAGGGCGACCCCACCGTAGGCGTGCGCGCCACGCGCGAACGCGGCGGCCAGGAGCAGGTGCTGGGCGTCTACCTGTCCCTGCCCCTGGGCGGCGCCGGCCGCGCCGCCGATGCCCGCGCGGCGCTGGCCCAGGCCGACATCGCCGATCAGGAACTGGCGCAAACCCGCCAGCGCGTGCAGGCCGACGCCTGGCGCACGGCCAGCGAGGCCGAGCAGACGCGCACCACCCTGGCGGCGCAGCGCCAGGCCCTGCAGCAGCTGGAAAAGAACACCGCCCTGCTGGGGCGCGCCTATGCACTGGGCGAGAGCCCACTGCTGGATCTGCTGCTGGCGCAGCGCGGCGCACTGGAGGCCAGGCTGGCGGCCGACACCGCGGCCCTGGATGCGATGCAGGCGCAGGCCCGGCTGCTGCTGGACGCCCACCGCCTGTGGCGAGCGCCCGAACACTGATCTATATCTGAATATTTTCTGAATATAAGGGTATGCTTTTTTGACATAATTATGTGCCGCACTGCAGCATTTACCCGCATTTCCCAGTTTTTTCAGTTGAGAGTCCGTTTATGAAGCATCAATCCGTGGGCCAATTCCTTGAAGTGCTCGCCCAACGCAACCCCGGTCAGCCCGAGTTCCTGCAGGCCGTGACCGAGGTCATGGAAAGCCTGTGGCCGTTCATCGAAAAACACCCGCGCTACGCCGAGCAGGCGCTGCTGGAGCGCCTGGTGGAGCCCGAGCGCGTCATCATGTTCCGTGTCTCCTGGTTTGATGACCATGGCAACGTGCATGTCAACCGTGGCTACCGCATCCAGCACAGCATGGCCGTCGGCCCCTACAAGGGCGGCCTGCGCTTCCACCCCTCGGTCACGCTGTCGGTGCTCAAGTTCCTGGCCTTCGAGCAGACCTTCAAAAACGCCCTGACCACGCTGCCCATGGGCGGCGGCAAGGGCGGATCGGACTTCGACCCGAAGGGCAAGAGCCCGACCGAAGTCATGCGCTTCTGCCAGGCCTTCGTGTCCGAGCTGTTCCGCCATGTGGGCCCCGACACCGACGTGCCCGCCGGTGACATCGGCGTGGGCGGCCGCGAGGTCGGCTTCATGGCCGGCATGTACAAGAAACTGGCCAACAGCTCCGCCAGCGTGTTCACGGGCAAGGGCCTGGCCTTTGGCGGCTCGCTGATCCGCCCCGAGGCCACGGGCTATGGCTGCGTCTACTTCGCCCAGGAAATGCTGGCCACGCGCGGCCAGAGCCTGGAGGGCAAGACGGTGTCCGTGTCCGGTTCGGGCAACGTGGCCCAGTATTCGGTGGAAAAGGCCATGCAGCTGGGCGCCAAGGTGATCACGGTGTCCGACTCGTCGGGCACGGTGCACGACGCCGAGGGTTTCACGGCCGAAAAGCTGGCCATCCTGATGGATGTGAAGAACCACCACTACGGCCGTGTGAGCGACTACGCCAAGCGCACCGGCGTGGAATTTTTGCCCGGCAAGACGCCCTGGCATATCCCGGCCGACGTGGCCCTGCCCAGCGCCACGCAGAACGAGCTCCACGAGCAGGATGCCCGCACCCTCATCGCCAATGGCGTGCTGTGCGTGGCCGAGGGCGCCAACATGCCCTCGACCAACGAGGCGGCCAAGGCGTTTGAGGCGGCACGCGTGCTGTACGCACCGGGCAAGGCCAGCAACGCCGGCGGCGTCGCGACATCGGGCCTGGAGATGAGCCAAAACGCCATCCGCATGTCATGGTCACGCGAGGAGGTGGACGCGCGTCTGCTCGTCATCATGAAGAACATCCACGGCGCCTGCCTGCAGCACGGCAAGCGCGCCGACGGCAGCGTCAGCTACATCGACGGCGCCAACATCGCCGGCTTCGTCAAGGTGGCGGACGCGATGCTGGCGCAGGGCGTGGTCTGAGAGGGTGAGAGACAATCCCCCATGCCCGCTTTGCGCGCCAAAACACCCCCACTCTTCGTTGCAAATACTCGCCATAGCCCGAGCTATGGCTGCGTTTTGCGCCTCGATTGGTGGCGTTTTGACGCGCCCTTCGGGCACGGGCAATTTCCTCTCACCCTCTGAGCCATTCATGCTGTCACCGGAATTCCGCGACCGGTGATGACATGGCTCACAAGCAAAAGAGGTTTGCTGCTTTTTCAAGAGCAGTAAACCTCTTTGTATATTGGCCTGCCGCCTTTGCGATGGGATGTGAGGCGTAACCCATCCAGGGGATCGACAACTACCCAAGCCAAGATCAGGGTTATTTTCGGCGCCGAGAAAAACGGACAATTTTGTCCGAAAATCGCGGCTCCATGCAAACCAAGCGTCCTGACCCCGCCACCCGCCGCACACAGCTGCTCGACGCTGCGGACGCCGTCTTTCGCACCCACGGAGTGAATGCCCCGCTGGAGCTCGTCGTGGAGCGCGCCGGCGTGGGCCGGGCCACGCTCTACCGACAGTTTCCCGACCGCCACGCCATCCTGCTGGCGCTCATGGAACGTTCCGCAGAGCGTTTGTGCGTTCGCGCACAGGGCTTGAGCGAGCGGGCGGACGCCTTCTTCGCCCTGCTGCAATACATGGCCGACCGCATCGTGCATTCGCCCGCACTGTCGGACTACTGGCGCACCACGGACTTGCGCGACCCGCGGGTCATCGCCGCCCGCCAGCAAATCTGGAGCGCCTTCGCGGCCGCGCTGCAACGCGCGCAAGAGGCGGGCCTGCTGCGTGCCGACCTACAGCTGGGCGACCTGTCCCTGCTGTCGGGCATGCTGGGCGCGGCCCTGCGCGGCAACACCGAAGCCGAGCGCCGGCGGCTGGTCGAGCGCGCGCTGGACATCATTCACTTCGGCCTGCGTCCGCAGCCCCGGCCATGACAGAACCCGTCTACCTGCGTCGCCCGCCCGACTGGGAGGAGCACGAAAAACCGGCCCTGCCCGGCTCGCCCGCCATGCCCTACCACCCGCCGTGGGAGCGCGCCTGCTACGCGCTGGTGGCCGTGCTCGTGGGCCTGACCGGCGGCCTGGGCAATGCGCTGTTCACGGCCAACCTGCCCACCATCCAGGGGCAGATGGGGCTGACGTCGGCCGAGGCCGCCTGGCTGTCGGGCGCCTATGTCACGTTCAACGTGACCGCCAACCTGCTGATCTACAAGTTCCGCCAGCAATACGGCATGCGGCTGTTTGCCGAGATCGGCCTGGGCGTCTACGCCGTGCTGTCGGTGCTGCATCTGCTGCTGGGCAGCCCCGTGAGCCTGTTGCTGCTGCGCGGCGCCAGCGGCCTGGCCGCGGCGGCCTGCACCTCGCTGGGCACGCTGTACATGCTGCAGGCGCTGCCACGCACCTATGTACTGAAGACGCTGGTGGCGGGCGTGGGCGTGACCCAGCTCGCCACGTCGCTGGCCTGGATCTTGTCGCCCAGCCTGCTCGAGCATGGTCAGTGGCACAACCTGTACCTGCTGGAGGCGGGGCTGGCCCTGTTGTCGTTTGCCGCCGTGGTGCTGCTCAAGCTCCCCCCGGGCCTGCAGATCAAGGCCTTCGAGCGGCTGGACTTTTTGAGCATGGCGCTGCTCATCCCCGGCGTGGGCCTGCTCGTGGCCGTGCTGGTGCAGGGCACCATCCGCTGGTGGAGCAACGCGCCCGAGCTGGCGTGGATGCTTTCCGGTGCCATAGCGCTGCTCAGCGCCGGCCTGTACCTGGAGCACCACCGCCGCAACCCGCTGCTGCACACGCGCTGGTTCACACAGAGCGCCACCATCCGTTTCGTGATCGGCGCCATCGTGCTGCGCTTTCTGACGGCCGAGCAGAGCTACGGCGTGGTCGGCATGCTGCGCGTGCTGGGCATGACGCCAGACCAGATGCAGCCGCTGTTCGTGGTCATCTTCGTCGGCACGCTGGCGGGCATTGCGCTGTCGGCCATCAACTTCAGCGTCGAGAACATGGGCAAGCAGCTGCTGGCGGCCATCGTGCTGCTGGGCGTGGCCAGCGTGATGGACTTTGGCCGCACCAGCCTAGACCGGCCGGCGGACTTCTATGTCAGCCAGTTCCTGCTGGCCATGGGCGCGGGCATCTTCATGGGGCCGCTGATGCTGACGGGTATCGTGCAGGGCCTGAAGTTCGGCCCCAACCACATGATCACGGCCGTCATCACCATCTCCATGACGCAGGCGCTCGGCGGCCTCGTGGGCGCCTCGCTGCTGGGCAGCTACCAGATTTACCGCGAGCAGCAATATTCCGTCGCGCTGACCCAGCAGATCATCCCGGCCAACCCGGTCGTCGCCCAGCGCCTGCAGCAACAGCAACAGGCGCTGGCCGGGCAGATCACCGACCCGCAGTTGCGCGCGGCCCAGGGCACGGCGCAGCTGGCGCAGATCGTGCGGCGCGAGGCCAACGTCAACGCCTACAACGACGTGTTCCATGTGGTGGCGCTGGTGGCCTTTGCCTATCTGGCCTGGGCGCTGTGGCAGGCGCGCCAGGCCCAGCGCGCCGCCGCCCAGGCCGCGCTGCAGACTGCGCCCGTCACCACCGGCGACGCCGACGGCGAGGTGGGCACGGATGGCGCCATCACCGATGCGCCCGAGCCCGAGGCGGACAAGCCCCCGCCGCAGCCGCCTCCGGTGCGCGCTACTGCGACTGCTTGACATCGCCTGAAACCGCCGTCCGTTTCCTCCCTGTTCCCTCGCGCTGCCCCACGGCAGCACAACAATCATGAGCGCCACCGCCAACACCCCGCCCTCGCCCCCGGCCGCCGTGCCGGGCCCCTCCCCCACGCCCAAGAAGATCCGCCCCACGCTGCGCAGCGCCATCGTGGCCGTGCTCATCGCCGTGGCCGGCATCCTGCTGGTGCTGCGCGCCTGGAACCTCGGGCCATTCCAGAGCAGCGTCATCTCCACCGACAACGCCTACGTGCGCGGCCAGGTCACGGTGCTCGCCCCCCAGGTCAACGGCTATGTGACGGCAGTGCTGGTCAAGGACTACGAGCCCGTCAAGGCCGGCCAGCCGCTGGTGAAGATCGACACCCGTACCTATGAGGCCGCCCTGGCCCTGGCCCAGGCGCAACTGGCCAACGCCCAGGCGCAGCTGGCCAACTCCGACCAGACCCAGGCCCAGAACCGCGCCGCGCAGCAGTCCAGCCGCGCCGGCCTGACGGCCGTGAACGCCGAGGCCGCGCGCGCCCAGGCCGAGCTGCACCGCGTGGAGGATCTGGCCACGCGCGGCTCGGTCTCGCTCAACGAGCGCGACCGCGTGCGCGCCGTCGCCCGGCTGGCCGTCAGCAATGTGGAAAAGGCCCAGGCCGACCTGGCCATCGCCGCCGAGCGGATCAAGGCCACCACCGTGAACCGCGCCGCGCTGGAGGCCCAGGTGAAGATGGCCCAGGCCCAGGTGCAGCAGGCGCGCATCAACCTGGACAACACCACCGTGCATGCACCGGCCGACGGCCAGGCCAGCGACGTCTCGGTGCGTGTCGGCCAGTACGTGGCGGCGGGCTCGCAGCTGCTGTTCGTCGTGCCGCACCAGCTGTGGGTGGTGGCCAACTTCAAGGAAACGCAGATGGCCCATGTGCAGATAGGCCAGAGCGCCAGCTTCACCGTGGACGCGCTGGAAGGCGCACGCATCACCGGCAAGGTGCTGGAGATCGCGCCCGCCACCGGCTCGGAATTCAGCGTGCTCAAGGCCGACAACGCCACCGGCAACTTCACCAAGGTGGTGCAGCGCCTGCCGGTAAAGATCGCCATCGACCCGGACCAGCCCGTGGCCGCGCGCCTGCGCCCCGGCATGTCGGTCATCGCGCGCATCGACACCGCCAAGGACCAGCCATGAGCGCCCGTCATCGCACCGCCGCCCTGGCCGCGGCACTGGCGGCCGCACTGGGGTTGGGCGCCTGCGCCCCCCTGCCCCGCGCGGTGCCGGACAACGCCGCGGTAGCACTGCCCGACACGTGGAGCGAAACCGCCACCGGCGCCACCGCTGAGCTACCCAGCGACTGGTGGCGCCAGCTGGGCGATGCGCGGCTCGACGCCCTGGTGCAAGAGGCCCTGGCGCACAACAACGATCTGCTCACGGCCCTGGCCCGCGTCGATGAGGCCCGCGCCAACTGGGCCGGCACCGATGCCGCGCGCCGCCCCACGCTGAGCGCCACCGCCGGCGCCCAGGCAGGCCGCAGCCTGAGCGCCCTCGGCCCCAGCCAGACCCAGTCCGTGCAGCCCGGGCTGCAGGCCAGCTGGGAGCTGGACCTGTGGGGCCGCCTGTCGCAGCAAAGCCAGGCTGCCGGCCAGCGCCTGCAGGCCAGCCAGGCCGACCGCGACGCGGTGGCCCTGACCGTCGCCGCCGCCACGGTGCAGACCTATGTGGACCTGCGCTCGCTGCAGGAGCAACTGCGCATCGCCCAGGCCACCGTGCAGTCGCGCGAAAAGGCCCTGGCGCTGGCACAGGACCAGCAGCGCGTGGGCTACACCTCGCAACTGCAACTCACTCAGGCCGAGGCCGAGCTGTACGCCGTGCAGCAGCAGGTGCAGCAGCTCGACCTGGCAGTCCAGCGCCAGGGCAACGCACTCAATCTGCTGCTGGGCCGCGCCGGCGGCCGCATCCCGGACGGCGCCGCGCTGCAGGACCTGCACCTGCCGCCCGTGCCCGCCAGCCTGCCATCACAGCTGCTGGAACGCCGCCCCGACATCGCCCGCGCGGCCCACCTGCTGGGGGCGGCGGACCACACGCTGCAGGCCCAGCGCGCCGCCTTCATGCCGCAGGTCACCTTGAGCGCCAGCGCGGGCAGCCTGCTCATCAACGCACTCAACTACAACCCGCTCACCGTCTGGAGCCTGGGCGGCAGCCTGCTGGCCCCGCTGTTCGACGGCGGCCGGCGCGAGGCCGCCCTGGACGCCGCCACCGCCCAGCGCGACCAGGCCGCCTACGCCTACCGCGGCGCCGTGCTGGCCGCGTTTGCCGACGTGGAAAACGCCCTCACGGGCAACGAACGCCTGGCGCGGCAGATGCAACAGGCCGTGCAGCGGCGCGACGTGCTGCAGCGCTCGCTGGGCTTCGCCCACGACCGCTACGAGGCCGGCTACGCCTCGTACCTGGAGGAGCTGGACGCCCAGCGCAACCTGTTCCAGGCCGAGCTGACGGTGGCCACGCTGCGCCAGGCCGAGCTGGACAACCGGGTGCAGCTGTACAAGGCGCTGGGCGGGGGGTGGCGGGCGGAGGATGCGGAGGTTGCAAAACAGTAGCTGCTTGCGCAGGTGGGTATTGGGCTGGAGGGGGATTTGGCTTGAAAACGAAAGGTGGGCTTTGGATTGCCTTTCCTCTCCATTGGGGAAGTCCAAACTCGTTTGGTGCGTCCTCTATCAACCAAAAGCAGGCCTTCGCTGAACCGAGCAAGTGACCACGAAGCTGTCATTAAAAACCGTCACCTCGCATTAAGCCGCCTGTGGCACCCACCCGCGACATACAGATACCGAACGAGCTTTTACTCAAGGGGCGTCCCACAGTATTTCAGACGAGGTGGCAGCCGGCGCAGGTGAGCTTTAAAGCCGACGCCTCCCGGCGCTCGTCAATCGATAGTCGCCGTTGGCTTTCGCAAGCAAACCTGCTTGTTCGCAAAGCATCAAGGCATGGTCGAGTTTGTCGGCAGATATGCCGGGTATTGGCAAGCGCGCAGACCTGTCGAATCGTTCCAGCCCGTAGTCGCCCATCACAAACCGAAAACGGTTCTTACCATCGAAGGGGACAGAGCGGCTGCCGACAACGGCAAAGTGGCGCAGCACAACCCACTCTTTGATGACATGACCAATGAAATCTTCGACGCTCATGGCTGCGAGCCGCCTCACCAGTTCCGCCAGATGCAGCATCGAACACGCGTCGCCATCAGCCCTCAGTGCCTGTAATGCGTCAGGGTTCCGGGCCAGGTTTGCTGTCTCTGCGGCGCAGAACACCAACCCGATGTACGCATTGGCGACGGCATCGCAGCCCCCATCCTCGTCGAACTCTAGTGCTGACCGGTCTTGGAGTCGGCCGATGTGCAGGAAAACATCGGCTTCATTCTCATCGTCGGCGCCGTCCGCCCGCCAGAGCGCAGCCGTCTCGTACAGGCTATCTCGATCAACCCGAAGGGTTCGGAAGAACTCTGCCATCTGGCCAACGGTTTCGCATAGATCGTCGCTGATGTAGGCGTGGCCGGCTCGGGAGAGCTGAGAAACACAATCGGAAAGCGTGTGGCGGCCACCGTCCGACTCGCGATTGGCAATCCAGCCCTCGACGACACAGTAGAGGGATTCCAGGGCCAAGCGCTGGAGTTGCCGGACCTGAAGTACGGCCCACCAGGCTTGAACGCGCTGGAAGTCCACAGCGACCACAGATGCTCCGTCGGTGGAAATACCGCGGGCCATGCAGGCGCGAATTTCTTCGACGGAAGCCACAGCAGCGCCACCAGCGGCCGTTCTTTTGGCACAGCAGACAGCTTCCACGGAACGCAACATCAGCTGCAACGTGAGACATCGAGCGTGGTCGTCGTTTGTGGCCGTCGAGTCCAAGTCAAGGGGGAAAAAACTTGCCAGGAAAGCCGCTTGTTCGGCAGCGGACGGTTTGGTCACATCGAGCGCAGGAGCGAGCTCCATGACTTGCCTACGCCGCCCGGTCGTGCGATCGGGCACCCTCAGCCAACCATAGCCCGGCAGCTTGCGAGCTACTTCTTCGAAGGCCTCCGCGAGCGCTTCCCCACGCGGCAGGCACGCATACGTCCCAGCAGAACGCGCCTCCAGGAAGCGAAGCCCATTCGTGAGGCTGGGCTTGTACGTCGGCGCGTCGAACAACGTGGCTTGGCTGGTGCCGAATGTTTCGAACTTCAGTTCGATAGGCTTGTCATGCGAAGGGAAAATGCGTTGATTGCCCGCAAGGCCTTGTGCTCCCGGATTCGCCCAGACGAGCGCAAGTTCCATCTTCTCGAGGGCACTCGCAAACAGACGCCGAGCATCGTTGTCGGTCGCCGCAGCCCCCTTCTCCAAGGCAAGGCCAACCTGCTGCGTCATCCAGCAAATCGTCGAGTAAACGCGGATGTGACGCACATAGTTGTTGAAGCCCGGGAACGCTGAGTTGTACAGACGCTCGTTCGTGGGTGCAAGACCGAGCGGGTCGTCACCCACCACCCCTCGCTGGACGGCATCAGCGTAGGTCGGAGTATCACGCATCAGGCAACTCCTGAATGCCCTGGGCCAGCCGCCCGGGGTGTTCCGAATAGAACAATACCCGATTGCAAGTTAGTCCCTTGTGAACCAAAGCGTGTCGCTGCCGCAGAATTGCAACATGCTCCTTTGACAACACCTCGTAACAGAAGGGGCAGCCCAACCCGTCGTTCGTCAATGCCTTTTGGTCAAGCAGTCCACGGAGCAGGTCTGTCTTCTTGGGACGGCGTCCACGCAATGCCGCAGCCACTTCCGGCAAGCCGGCCGCTTCAGGCTCACTCGCCAACAGGTGTCTGGTGGCACCGACCGCCTTGCGCAGCAGGCACAGCATACTGTCGTCCAGCGTCGGCGCAGAAGCGAGCCGTGAGGTCATGGCAACGGCCGCTTCCAGGTCTGCACCGGCGACGCGGCGGTACAAGTCTCGGCTAAGCCCTGCGGCGCAGAGCTCTTTCCAGCGCTCATCCGAAACAGCGCCGCCGCAGAGGCGCTCAACCGCCTCGCGCAGCATGGAGAGCTGCGGGTCCTGACTGTGTCGCTCGAGCCGAGCTGCGGTCACGCACGCCATTGCGACAGCGACCTCACTCAAGCCTTCACGCGCGCCATCAGGGTAGGCGATGCGGGAGAACCGATCCAGCCAAGACAGGCAAGGTGCCATGTTCAGGTCTTGCTTAAAGGCACGGTGTACTGCCCGGGATGCAGCGACCTCTGCAAGAACTCCGCCGTACTCGAGCTCGGGCTGGCGCTCGAGTGCGACTGGAATTGCCAGGCAAAGCTGGTCCAGCAATGTATAGGGGTCAAGAGTCGCAGCCTCGCTCTGCTGTTCGGCATTAGTTCCCCCGAGCAATTGCACCCCCGCCCCAAGCCCCTTCGAAGCGGGCACTTGAAGGCAGCCCTCCTCCGGCAACGTCAAGTCCGCATTCATCCATCGGTTCAAAGCCCGAAGCAACTCGTAAGGATTGCGACCAAGCAATGTATTTCCGCCACGCTGATGACCACTGTGCTCCCAGCGCATGAACGAGAACGGGACCTCCTCTTCAGCTTCCGCCACGCCAAATGCGCGCCGAAGCGCTACGGCCGGAGCAGCTGCCATGCCGTGGGTTGCCGCGGAAAGGAGTCTCACCACTTCAGCGAGGTCCTCGGCAGCGTACTCACCACGCAGCACGCGCGATATGGCAGCGCGACGGTCTCGCTCCTCTGCCGCGATGTCAAGCTCCTCGTGGACGTTCAGCCAACAGGTTGCCAACGTTTGGCTGTCCAACACGGTCAACTGCGTGGCTTGAGAGGTATCGAACACAGGCAAGGGGCCGGCACGGAATGCGCCGTCTACCCCCACGTCGACTTCGGCTTCGAAGGCGATGATCGCAGCGTTATGGACAGTCGCCCGGACCATTCTCGGCAGTGGATGGCGCGACGCTAGCTGGCCGTGGAGCATTCGGCCGGAATCGAGCCACGCGTCGACGTAGAGCGCATTCGCGTGCTCAAACTCAAAAGCACACTGGGTGGCCTCGTAGCCAGCAGGCTCGGCAACTTTCCAGGTATACGGGCTGGCGGGTAGCCATCGAGCCAGCGAGACTTCGACGTTCTTGGTCGACTCGAAGCTCTGGGCGGTCGCATTGATGGAACCGGTCATCACCAACGCTCTGTCAGCAGCACGAAGCTCGAATACCTTGGCATGCAGGCGCTTGTTGTTCCGAGGGGTGTCGGGTATCACGAACTGACTCGGCAAGTGCGGCTTGAAGCGCCCGCGCTCAAACGGTGCCACCAACTGCTTGCGGCCTCCGTCGAGGCCAATCGCAAGTGACCGCGCATCGACCGATACAGCCAATCGCAGGAGCGAACCACCGTCTGGCGCGTGAAATGGCGAAAGGACCGTCAGTGACTCTGCGCGGTCGGCTCCCAGGATGAAGTTCGCCTCCAGGGCGTCGCGAGCCGGTCCGTTCAGCGTGTGAATCAAGGACGGCGGCGGCAACGGTCCGGCAATAACAGCGCCGGCGTTCAGGCGGTAGGCCTGGCGGGCCCTCGGGGCGGTCTGAACGAGAAGCTGTGACGCTTGTGGCGAAGTGCGCTTGGTCAATGACGCCAGCAACTCCATCCAATCGGCCAAGTCACGGAACACCGAAGGGACTGCTGCTGCGGCCACGGCGTCGAACGACTCGAGCTGTAGGGACTGGCCGGAAGCAGTCAGGTTGCCGCTACCAACGGCAAGTACGTCGCCTGCCTCAGCTGCCAGATAGCAGAGTTTGGGGTGGAAGACACCGCCTCCGGGCGCAACAACCGGTGCAATCCGGTAGACCCGGCCTGCTGCTCGAGACAGAGCCTCCTCGGAACAGCGAGCTGCCTCATTGGCGTCGACGAGCACCGAGATGTCGTGGCAGCCAACCGAACGGAGCACTGGTATGAAAACCGTGTCGAAATGGCTGACGCTGAAGGTGTAAGTCGTGAAGAGCGCAGCTCTCGGCTTGACCATTCGAATGAGGTCAAGCAGATGTCGTGGGTTGTCCAAATCTTCTCCCTCGTTCTTTGCTCTAGTCCAGTGAGCTCAATGGCATTTTGCAATAGCAGCGTGCTACGACCATCACCCATCCATCACCAGCCCGGGCCACAGCGACCGCGACCTCAATCCGCCGCTGACCCGAGTGCGGCGCCGAATGCAGGCCCTCCCGCCCCCGCCACCTTGCGCCCGGCCGCGGCAATACCCCGCGCCACGCGGGCGTTGTAGACGGTGAGCCGACTCAGGCCCAGTTGCCGGGCGACGGCCGCGTCCGGGGCCGTGCCCAGCAGGGCCAGGCCCTCGGGGGCCCAGTCGAAGGGCGTGCGGCCACCGGTGCCTGTCGCGGCCTGGCCCAGGGACTGGCGTTTGGCGACCACGCCGGACTTGCTCAGGCCGAAGCGGTCGGCGATGGCGGCATCGCTGTCCCGGCCCAGGGCGGCCAGCATGTCGGGCGTCCACTGCACATGGCCGTGGGCCGCGATGCCCAGGGCGTTGCGCTTGAGGTTGACGGTCTTGGCCGTGGTGCCCCAGCGCGCGGCCAGCACGGCGTCCGTGTCGCGGCCCAGCTGGGCCAGCATGTCATCGGTCCATTGCAGCGCGGCCTTGCCCATGCGTGCGCCTTACGTCGATAAATTCAAGCCAAATCGGCCGCCAGCCCAATCTGGGCAAGCGCTGGCAGCTATGCTTTTCAAGCGTGCCCCCAGTAGATCAGCGCGTCGCGCCCTTCCACCGACAGCGATACCTCGGCCCCCACGGGCAGCAGCACCTTGGTGAGCACATGGCCGAACGGCAGGTTGGTGGGCACGGGGCCTAGATCTGCGTGCGCAGCCCGTCCACCACGCTCTGCAGCTTGAAGCCCTTGTCGTGCGGGGTGAGCTTGTATTCGTTGAACTGGCCCAGCACCACGGCCTTCTGGCGCGCCAGCACGCCGGCGTGCAGCAGCTGGGTGAGCAGGCGATCGACGCGGCACGGGTGCTCGCCCACGTCCTCCAGGAACAGCACGCCGCCCTGGATCTGCGGCAAGTAGGGCGTGCCGACCAGCGAACACAGCACGACATGGCGCAGGGCTCCAGCGTGACGTAGAGCGTGCAGCCGTCGAGCCGGTAGTTGCCCAGTTGCCGCGCGGCGTCGCGCTGCGCGGCCATCTCGGCATGCGCCCTAGGGGGTCTTGCCCGGCAATGGGGCGTTGCGCCCGCTGGCGATCACCTGGCCGCCGTACACCAGCACGGCGCCCACTGGCACCTCGCCCGCCTGCTGGGCTGCGCGCGCCTGGGCCAGGGCCGCGCGCATCCAGTGGGCGTCGTCGGTTTCACTCATATTTCAATAGTAACAAGTGCTTTCTCCACCAGCGATCAAATGGTTTTTTCTGGCCAACTTTTGGGCATGAGGCACGGCCGCAGGCGCCGGGGGAGCCTGCCTGTTCTGGCGACGGCCTTGCACCTTCGTATTACTTTTGGAATTATGTACATATTCTTTCAACGATCAGGGGTTATAGCTTTACACCAAGGCTTGACGGCAATAGTATGAATCGCACATTTCAGCTTCCACAGAGTCCACTTCAAAACAGAAATGGAGACCAAAGATCATGGAAAAAATTATCAGCGCCGCGGCCACCTCGTTATTTTTCAGCTTGGTTTCGCCTTCCACCATGGCCTCGCCAATTTTCACCTATGGTTTCAACGTCACATCGTATGATTGTTTTCTTCCCGGTTGTGTCGAAGAAAGTTACTTCAAGGGAAAGCTTGAATCCATGACGCTGCACTTGACTCCGCAGGCTGTCACGGATGGGCAGGCAAATTTGCACTACACAACAAGGGACTGGGGGCTCCATCCGCCACGTTGGAGCACGACGAATGCAGGAAACCAAGGCTTTTCTTCGGTTGGACTCAGTGCATGGAATGTATCCCTGGATTTGGATCAGGGTATTTGCCAGTCAATTTATTTGTGCAACGTCGAGGCCAATCTCGATGTTTCAGAGTTTTTGAATGGATTATTCCGTCTGGACACGAACTTTGACAACGTTTATATGAGCTCATCCGCCTCCAACACATGGAGTGGTTATATTTATTCGGATGGGCCTTATCCGACCCATACGGCGGGGCGTTTTCCCACATTCACGGGTGAGTGGCAGCTGCAGAGGGTGGTTCCGGAGACCGGCGCATTGGTCTTGTTCCTGACGGCATTGGCAGGAGTTGGGTATTGCCTTCGGTACAAGCGCCGGCCGAATCCCGTGCGCATGGCTCATTCCTCTCGCGTGTCCCCGGCCATGCCCCGGCAACGCGTCCAATCGGCCAGCGCGCGGTCGTCGGGGGTGCCGGCGCTGTAGCGGCTCATTGGGTACCTCCACACCTCACCGCTCATCGCGCGCCAGCCGCAGCCCCGTGAACTGCCAGCGCGCGGCAGCCGGAAAGAAGTTGCGGTAGCTCGCGCGCACATGGCCCGCGGGCGTGGCGCAGGAGCCGCCGCGCAGCACATACTGGTTGACCATGAACTTGCCGTTGTATTCACCGACGGCGCCGGGCGCGGGCGCAAAGCCGGGGTATGGCGCGTAGCTGGACTGCGTCCATTCCCACAGCTCGCCAAGCATTTGCAGCAGGCCCGCGCCCTGCCCCGGTGCGCGCTGGGCCGGGCACGGATGCAGCACACCGCTGTCGGCAAAGTGGCCCTGGGGTGCGGCGCAGACGCTGGCGGCGGACTCCCACTCGCCTTCCGTGGGCAGGCGCGCGCCGGCCCAGCGGGCGTAGGCATCGGCCTCGTAGTACGACAGGTGCGCCACCGGCTGCCGCGGCGCCAGCGGACGCCCGCCCGCGAGCGTGAATTCGCTCCAGTCCTGCCCGTCCTGGCGCCAGTACAGCGGGTGGGTGAGCTGCTGGGTGCGGCACCAGTCCCAACCGTCGGCCAGCCAATGCGCGGGGTCGTGGTAGCCGCCATCGGCCATGAAGGCCAGATAGTCGGCATTCGTGACCAGCTGCGTCGCAAGCTGGTAGGGCTGCAGATAGATGTGGTGGCGCGGCAGTTCGTTGTCGAACGCAAAGCCCGCGCCTGCGTGGCCGATCTGCGCCAGGCCGCCTTCAAAGTGCTGCCAGCCGGAGGGCCCGGCGCTGCCACTTTCCGCAGCCGCCGGCACGCTGCGGTAGGCGGGCCACAGCGGGTTGCACCACAGCAGGTGCTTGATGTCGGTGAGGATCAGCTCCTGGTGCTGCTGCTCGTGCTGCAGGCCCAGCTCCAGCAACGCCGCCAGCTCGGCCGCTGGAATACCCTGCTGCAGCAGGCGCAGCATGCGCGCGTCCACGTCGGCGCGGTAGTCCAGCACCGAGGCCAGCGACGGGCGGGTCAGCAGGCCGCGCTGGGGGCGCGGGTGCTGGCTTCCGACACCCTGGTAGTAGGAGTTGAACAGCACGCGGAACGCCGCATCGAACGGCCGAAAGCCCGGCTCATGCGCCTCCAGGATGAAGGTCTCGAAGAACCAGCTGGTGTGCGCCAGGTGCCACTTGGTGGGGCTGGCGTCGGGCATGGACTGCACGCAGCAGTCCTCGGCCGATAGCGGCTGCGCCAGCGCCTCGGTGGCGGCGCGCACGGCCGCATAGCGGCGCGCGACAGCGCTGGTTTCGGCGTGGTGCGTGGGCAGAGGGCCGGCTGGGCTCATGGCGCGTCTCCTGTGCCTTTCATGCGCGCGCGTGAACCATGGCGTACCAGCCGCGCGCATCCGTCCAGCTCTGGCTGCGGGCAAAGCCCGCCTCGCGCAGCAGCGCGGTGAAGGCCGGCAAGGGGTGCTTGTAGCTGTTCTCGGTATGGATGCACTCGCCCGCGGCAAAGTCGCGCCCGCCACCGGGCCAGCGCACACGCTGCCGGCCCTGCGCCTGCAGGTGCATTTCGATGCGCGAGGCGACCGGGTTGAAGAACGCCCGGTGCCGCCATTGGCGCAGGTCGAAATCACTGCCGATGAGGCGGTTGGCATGCGCCAGCACATTGCGGTTGAAGGCGGCGGTCACGCCCGCTGCGTCGTCGTAGGCCGCCTCCAGCACGGCCCTGTCCTTGGGCAGGTCGATGCCGATCAGCAACGCCCCGTCGTCGCCCGCCAGCGCGCGCATCTGCGCCAGCAGCGCCACTGCCTGCGGCGGGTCGAAGTTGCCGATGGACGAGCCCGGGTAGAACACCAGGCGCCGCTCGGCCGGAATGCCCGCCGGCAGGCGCAGGCCGGCCGTGATGTCGCCGCCCACAGCGCGCGCGTCCAGCCCCGGCAGCGCCGCGCGCAGGCGCGCGATGGCGCCATGCAGGTAGTCCGCGGAAATATCCACGCCCACGAAATGCGTAGCCGCCAGCCGCAGGCACAGGTCGTGCGCCTTGTCGCAGCTGCCCGCGCCCGGCTCAATCACGACGCGGCCGGCGCCCACGGCCGCGGCAATGGCGCCGCCATGGCTGTGCATGAGGGCGCGCTCAGTGCGCGTGAGGTAGTACTCGGGCAGGCGCGTGATGGCCTCGAACAGCTCGGAGCCGCGCTGGTCGTAGAAATACTTGGGCGAAATGCTGGCCTGCGGCGCCCCCAGTCCAGCGGTGATCTCACTCCAGTGCGCCGGGTGGGGCTGCGCAGTGCGCGACAAAACGGATGCGGCAATGGAAGGCATGGACTCGCAGCGTAGGCCCCCAGCCCCCCAGCCCAATGCCGGCCAAGGCGCGTATTGCGGGTAGGACGGCCGCGCAACTTGCGTGCCGCCCCTTGCCATGGTGCTCTGTGAGTGGCAGGCAATGCTGAGGGGTCATCCAAAAACCCGGAAAAATGCCCCCAATTGCGCCCCCTGAGCGGCGGAGGGCAACGCGGTTGGCAAAGCGCACACGCCGGACACCATCCTCTTGCTCGACCCCAGCGCCAGCGAGCCCAGCGCCAGCAGCGCAGGTGCTGCAGACAGACCACGCTCCACGCGACTTGCCCGCCGAGCGGGAGGTCAGTGGTAGTCGCTCTCGAGTTGATGCCGAATGGCACCAACAATGACTCTATGGGAGTCACAGATCTCAAACATGGCAACGTAGCCCGACCCGCCGAAAGAAATGAGGAGTTCGCGCACGAATGCACTCTCTCCCGTCTTTCGGCAACTGAACGGACTATGGGTCAGAAACTGGCACGCCTGTTTGATCGCCGCTATGGCTCGCTCCGGGATTTCCAGGTCTCCAGTGGGACTGTTCAATTCACGTTCCAGTACATGGTCAAACAATCGCTCCAGGTCTTCGACGGCTTCAGGGCTGAAGATGACGTCGTAGCTCATGCATGCTTGCCGCTGCGAGCTGCCGCCAGCTTCGTCTCCAACTTGGCGATCACAGCTTGCGCGGAGATGCCGTCGCCAGCAACAACCGTCCTGTGAATGGCCGCCATGCCGCGTCGCACGAACTCCGACTGAACTCGGCGCCGAGTGACTTCATTGCGCACGGCGGCCTCGACCAACGAAGTCAAGCTCTCGCCTTCTTCAAGGGATCGTTCGATTTCTTGGCGAAAGGAGGGCTCGATGCGCACCGGCGGGATGGTTGCAGTTTTCATGAGGTTATTGTATCGCTCATGTATTGCATCCGCCATGGACGGCGACGATCCCCGAGACTTCGGCCTCGGGGATGCGGATACCGTACTAGTCCTTGGCATCGAAGACCATGCGCACGGCACGCTCTATCACCTCGGGGGAAAACTTCGGAGGCTTCCTCATTTTGGCTCCATTCTCAATCGAAGGAGCCTCCTCAGAATCCCGGGCGGTTCATGTTATGAGAGGAGTGCTCCATGAGCCCCTGGGTTCTTGGAGGGCTGTGACAGTCGCTCAAGACGATGCAAGCCACAGCGCCTGAAAATCAAATGAAAGCTGTCGCTGGTGTCGGATCGAAAGCAGGTACACCGTGCCCTTGATGCGCGCGTACAGCAGCAAGTAGTGCGTCATCACGTACTCGCGCAGCTCGCCGTCCTTGGCGAGCGAGCCGAGTTGCTGGGTCAGGCACGCAATGCCGTTGGCCACCTCGACCGAGCGCGCGGGGCGTTCTAGGAACAGGCGGCCCATGCCTGGGAAGCGCTCCAGGTTTGGGATGGTGGTGTCCAGCAACTCATCGAGCAGGGCATCGAAGGCTTGCGGGGCCTCGGCCTCCATCAGGAAGGCTTCTATCTCTGTGAGGTTGCGCTCGAAGTTGGCGGTGAGCTTGACGGTGTGCTTGGCGGTCACGATGTGAATCGGTCAATCATCCAGCGGCCTTGGCAGCGCGGCGGCGCTTGATGGCGAACAAGGTGCTGTGGGCGTCTTTCACCTTGCCCGCGGCCACGTCGGCCAGACCCTTGCTGGCGTCGTCGATCAGCAGGAGGTGGATGCGCTCGCGCTCCAACTGGTGGTAGTAGTCCAGCCGCTGGGAATCAATGAGGGCCACGTAGCTTTCACCGTTCTTGGTGATGATCTTCTCGGCGCCGGCCCTCACCTGATCGGCCAGTTCAGATAGGTTCGCCCTGGCTTGGGAGAGCGGAATCACGTCACAGGCAGAGATGGCCATGGATGCACCTTCGAGCTTGTTTGTACAACATTCTGTACATCATAGGCGCATTTCAGTCGGCTTGAAAGGGAATCGCGGATACCCTATCTGGGCGCATCGGCTCTGAGTGGTTTGCGGGGTGGGATTGCTGCCAGATGCCAGCCCATAGACGCTGAAGCTCTGCGTAGTGCCTCACATCAAGCGAGCTGGCATTGGCCCAGCGGTGCAGCACGTCTCAAGGGATCGTGACAGCGATGTCGGTTTGCAAGGCCCTCAAGGCGGAGGGCAATTCATTGGATGGGGTTGGGGCCATGGCGGGTTCCTACTTCGGTGTGGTTGCGCCACAAAATTGCCTTCCCTCCGCTCAGTTGGTCGGAACCTTGATCCAGCCGGCGATCTGGTCAACCGCGCGCCGACAACATCGGGTCTTGTCGCGGTGGCTTTTCACGGTAGCACGGGGCTGATGGGCGGATCGAGCGCCGTAAAACTTTGCGGCTCCGCACGTAGAGCGATGGACGTTCCTCAATGGAAGTGCGCATCAGCACGCAGAAAGACAAAAGCCGCAACGATCACTCGCTGCGGCTTTTGATATTTGCTTTGATAGTCAATGACTGCTAAAAATTTAAAAATCCCTTAGCAATCAATCACTTAGCAATGATTGTTGGCGGAGAGGGTGGGATTCGAACCCACGGTAGTGTTGCCACTACGCCTGATTTCGAGTCAGGCAAGCAACGGATTTCATAGCGTTGATCTATGTTGGTAAATTCATTAAAATCAATGACTTATAGTGCATTTTTAAATAATAACTACGCTTCAACATACGCCTAAATTCCAAAAAATAGCGGAAAAATGGCTACATGGTGGCTACATGGGGACTACACTGTCCCGGCCACGCAGCAACCGGAACCCCAGCAATGAGCCGCCCAAAACGCACCGACCCCGTAGACCTGGCCCAGCGTATCAACTTGACCACGGGTGCAATTGAGCGCCTGACCTGCCCCGCTGGCAAGCAACAGGTTTTTCTGCGCGATAGTGAGGCGCCCGGCCTGCGTGTGCGCGTTACCGCTGCTGGTGCGAAAGCGTTCGTCTACGAAGCGAAGTTGAACCGGCAGACTATCCGGCGCACGATTGGTGACGTAAAGCTGTGGACTATCGAGCAGGCCCGCACCGAAGCCCGCCGCCTTGCCGTGGTGCTGGATAACGGTCATGACCCCCGAGAGATTGAGCGCCAGCAGCAAGCCGCAAAGGCTGCCGAGAAGGCCGCAGCCGCTGCCCAAGCTGTCACGGTGGGCGCAGTATGGCCGCTGTACCTTGACGCCCGCCGCCCGCATTGGGGCGAACGCCATTACAGCGAGCACCTTTTGCTGGTGAAGCCGGGCGGGGTGGCATCCAACCGCGCAGCCGGTGGCGTGACTGCACCAGGGATATTGCACCCGCTCATGTCCTTACCCCTACGTGCCCTGACTGCGCCCGTTATCGAGGCTTGGGCAGCACGCGAGACACAAACCCGCCCCGCTGCCGCCCGCCTTGCATGGCGTTGCCTGAAAGCCTTTCTGAGCTGGTGCGCGGAGCAGTCGGAATATGCACCAGTACTGCCCAGCACCAACCCAGCCAAGACAAAGAAGGCCCGCGAAGCATTGGGCAAAGCCGGTGCGAGGCAGGATGCCCTTTTGAGGGAGCAGTTACCCGCCTGGTTTGCTGCTGTGCTGCAGATTCAAAACCCTGTCATTTCTGCGGCCCTGCAAACCATGCTGCTGACCGGTGCCCGCGCCGGCGAGGTGCTTTCCCTGCGCTGGGAGGATGTAAACACGAAGTGGCGAGGGCTCACGATCCGTGACAAGGTGGAAGGCACTCGCGTCATCCCCTTGACGCCCTACGTGTGGCACCTGCTGGCAACCCTGCCACGCCGCAACGACTTTGTTTTTTCGAGTGCCAGCGCCGCAAGCGGGTACATCGCCATTCCGCGCAATCCGCATCACGACGCCTGCGCCGTGGCTGGCATTGACGGACTCACAGTGCATGGCCTGCGCCGCAGCTTCAAGAGCCTGACCGAGTGGCTGGAAACCCCTGCTGGTGTGGTGGCGCAGATCATGGGCCACAAGCCCAGCGCCACAGCCGAGAAGCATTACACGGTGCGCCCACTTGACCTACTGCGCGTGCACCACGAAAAGATAGAGGCGTGGATTCTCGATCAGGCAGGCGTGCAGTTCGACACCAAGGCCGAGCCGGGCAAGCTGCGGGCAGTGGCAGAAAAATAGCAAAAAAGAGATAATATGCAGCAATGGACAGTCACCATGCACCCCCTGGCCGAGCCCGAACTAGTCGCGCTGCCCGCCGATATGCAGGCCCGGTTTGTGCACATAGCTGAACTGCTGGAGGAATTCGGGCCGCAGCGCGTGGGCCTGCCGCATATCCGCCCGCTGGAAAGCAAGCTGTGGGAAATGAGGATGCATGGCCGTGACGGCATCGCCCGCGCCTTGTATGCCGCAGTCCATGGCCGCCGCCTGCTGGTGCTGCATGTGTTTGTGAAGAAGACCCAGACCACGCCCCGCAAGGCCATAGAAACCGCCCTGAACCGACTGGAGGCGCACCAATGAAGAATCTAAAAACCTTGAAAGCCGAGCTGCTGGCGCGGCCTGACACGCGCGCCGCCTACGACGCCCAGGCCGACGAATTTGCCATTGCCCGCGAACTGATAGCAGCCCGCACCCGCGCCGGGCTGACGCAAGCCGATGTAGCGGAGCGCATGGGCACCACGCAAAGCACCGTCGCCCGCCTGGAGGGTGGCAAGGCTGCGCCGTCCCTGCGCAGCGTGCAGCGGTACGCCCACGCCGTGGGCTGCCGTGCCGTGGTGCACTTAGAACACGCATAAATACGCGACGCCCCCACCAAGCCCCGGCAGTGCCGGGGCTTTTTTGTAATTTTTTGCAACAAAATCATCAGACTTACGCCTCGACTTCACTTATTAACCATTTTTTGGAAATGGTATTAAACCGATATTGCGGCATACCGAAGCATTTCGAAGTGTTGAAAATCTTCGTCGAAAATTCAACAAAAGTCATTAAAACACGACAAAACAGACTGTTTTAAAAGAAAAGCCACGCGGACTATCGTTGCGCCACCCAAAACCACCGAGCGCAACATGCCCCGACCAACCCCAACCGCCCCAACCGATGACCACGGGATCGGCAGCTACGTTGACACACCAACGGCCGCCCGGTATCTGCACAAGAAACCCCGCACGCTTCACGCCTGGGCTCAAGGCCGCCGCCCTGCGTTGCTGAACCCTGTCCGCATAGGCCGCCGCCTGCTGTGGCCTGTTGCTGAAATACGCCGATTGCTGGAGGTTGCAGCGTGAGCGATATAGCCGAGGCTTGCGCCGCAGCCATGATCCGTCCAGTCAGGGGATTTAAGCCGGCCCAGTACACCCCTCAGGCCCCGATCTTCGCGGAACTTTCGCGCGTCGAAGTCGCGGGCTGCGGTACTGTTGCTGCCATTACCGCCATATCCCGTGCACGCGACGGCACATGGCTGCACAAGATCGCTTGTCCGTTCTGCGGCGGCACCCATATGCACGGTGGTAGCCAGGGGCCGGTACCGGGATTCGGGCATCGTGTCGCGGATTGTGGCCTCGGGGGGTATGCGCTGCTGGCTGTGGAGGCTGCCAATGTCTGAAGCGCGCTTCACCATAGGCCGTGTCCCATCGGCGCAAACGCGCGCCGTCACAGACTCGCAAACCCTCACATGGCCCGCCCTAGCTCAACTGCTGACAACATACCAGCCGCGCGCCCAAAAGGACGGGCCCGCCTGGTTGCCCGGCATAGTGGTGCCAGGGCCGCGCCGCGCAGCGCGCGCCACTGCGTGGGCGTCACTACCAATCGACGTAGAGCAAAGGGACGGCGGCCCGGTACCACCTACGGTGCAGACAGTGGCGAACACTGCTTCGCTGTGGGGGCTGCGGTGCATCGTTGCAACCTCGCACAGCCACAGCCCCGAGAATCCCAGGTATCGTTTGGTGCTGCTGCCCTCCCGCCCCGTGCAGCCCAGCGAGGTAAAGAGCCTGATTCGCGACGCGGCTGCAACGCTGGGTTTTGCTGGTTGTGCGGACGAAGCGTCTACAGACCCGGCCCGCCTATTTTATCTGCCATCCTGCCCGCCTGATCGAGTCGCACAAGCTGAAAGTCGCATTGTTGATGGTGACTGTCTCGACGTTGACGCCATGTTGCGGGCCGCGGGCGCGGCACCATCCGCCGACAGTTCGGCCATCGGCACGGCCGGCGCCGTTGCCGCATCCGATGGCCTGCCGAGCAGCTTGGAACAGCCCCCTGAGCGCAAGCGCTGGCGCCCCGAGCAAGTCGCCCGCCTTTTACGCCTGATCAACCCCGACCAGGAATATGACCACTGGTTTCGCACTCTTGCAGCCGTTCACTTCGAACTAGGCCCCGAAGATGGGCGCGCCGCGGCGCACGATTGGTGCTCACGCGGTGGCAAGTACCAAGGGGAACGGGACTTTGACTCGCATTGGTGCTCGCTGGGCAAGGGCGCGGGTGGCTTGTTCTCGACAGGGACGCACTTGTTGCGCGAGGCCTACCCAGACGGCCTACCAAGCTGGGATCACATAGGCAACGCCCGCCGCATCGACCGGCACCATGCGGGGGAACTTATGCGCGTCGCGGAGACAGGCCAATGGTTCCGGTGGAGTGGCGCACGATGGCGCGCTAGCTCAGTGCCCGAAGTTGAAGACTTGGGGCGTGCCGTGGTGGAGGACATGCCCGCAGACTCCTTCCTGTACCCAGACCCGGACAGACAGAAAAAGTACCTGACCTGGTGCGCAAAAAGCGCCATGCGCGCATGGGTGCCAGCGTTGGAAACCTTGGGCGCCATGCCCGGCGTGCTGGCAACGGCTGCCGACCTCGACAACCACGCGCACCTGTTCGGCGTGCGTAACGGCGCCGTGGACTTGCGCACGGGCCGCCTGTTGCCGCCCGACCCGGCGTTACGGTTGACCATGTGCGCAGGGGCCGAATTTGACCCGCAGGCCACGTGCCCCACGTTTGAACGCGTGCTATCCGACGTCTTTTTCGACGACCCCGCGATGGTCAGTTTTTTCCGCCGCGCGCTGGGCTACACGCTGCTTGCCAGCCCGCGCGAGGAATTAATCTTTATCCCCCACGGACTGGGGGCTAACGGGAAGTCAAAAATATTCGAAGCTGTGTGCGCTGCCCTGGGCGACTACGCCAAAACCTGTGCGGCCGAAACCCTGTTGGATGCGGGATCGCTTGCCGGCGGCGGCGGCGGTGCACGTGAAGACTTGGTGCGCTTGCGCGGCGCCCGCCTGCTGGTGACATCGGAGCCCGAAGAAGGCGCCCGCCTGCGTGAATCGCTGGTCAAGAGCATGAGCGGCGGGGATCGGATCACGGCGCGCGCACCCTATGCGAAGGCATCGATTGAAATCACGCCTACATGGGTCACCTGGATGCCGACGAACCATAAACCGGTTGTGCGAGGCGATGACAACGGCATCTGGCGCCGGCTCTGCCTGATCCCTTTCGAGCGCAATTTCAAGGATGACCCGCATATCAAAGCTGACCCACAGCTAGCCGACAAGCTGCGCGCCGAACTGCCTGGAATCCTTGCCCTACTTGTGCGCGCTGCCGGCGAGTACCTGCGCGATGGTCTTGATATGCCACAAAAGGTACGCGAGGCCTCGGAGGGCTACCGCAGCGAAATGGACTTGCTCGCCACATGGATCGAAGAATCGTGCGAGGTGGGCACACGTTTTGAGGCCGCAACCGGGGAGCTGTGGCGTAGCTGGCGCGCGTTTGCGACAGATCGCGGACTGGATCGGTATATCCCGACTGAAACAGCCTTCGGGCGCAGGATGCAGCAACGCTTTCCATTGCGGCGGACGAATACGGCGCGCTATCGCATAGGAATCCGTTTGCGCGATCCGTTCGCTGCCTCTACAGGCGAAATCGCCCAGCTTCAGCTGTTGCAGGGCGGCAAAACCTAAGAAAAAACCGCCTTTTCTCATGTCGGGTGACGGGTTGTGACGGGTTCAGACCATTTTTCTAAAAGTCTGCATATGGAGAACTTATAGAAAGTTTATGAAAACAGCCCTAAACCCGTCACAACCCGTCACCAACCCATGGCTGTAAAGCGCCTCGGCTAACCCACCACCGTATCAACCAACCAGCAAGGAACCATCGATATGACAACCACTACCGAACCCACCGCACGCCCGCGCGGCCGTCCTGCACGCGCAGCCCTCACCCCTGCTGCCGCCGCAGCACCCACCATGCGATCTATGCGGCATATCCAAACGCAGCCCGGCTACGCCGCCGATGCGGACATTGATGAAGCCCGCATATCCTGGCGCACGGGCCTAGGCAAAACTGCGACCCAGGTCACCGCAGATAAAGCCGGCGTTACCGCGCGCCTGGCCGAGATTGACGCAGCCTTGGCCGAAATTTCTCCCCACCTTGCCGCCGCAGAAAAACGCGCTGCCGAGGCTGCCGCAATCGAGAACACGGCCGACGAGACCCAGGAACGCATGCGGGCTGATTTGGCCGCTGGCCGTTGCTCACTGGACGACCTGGCCCATGCCCGGGCTCGGGTAGATGTCGCCCGCGAGGTGTGGCCCGCCCTGCGTGCTGTAGTCCGAGATTTAAGCACCCAAGTCCGCGACCTGGAATCCTCACAGCGCCGTGCCCATGGCGAACTGCGCGCCCTGGAGGCCGTGGCCGCTTGGGAGACGTTGCAAGCCGCCCTCGCGCCCGCCCATGCTGCGATAGCCGCCTGGTTTGAGTTGACCCAGGATGCAGCAATTCTGATCGGGGGCCCCGACTACAGAAAGTAAGCCCCGTGCTAAACCCCTGGAGGCTATTTGTCGCAGGGGTGTTTTAGCGTTTGCTATAGCCCTACGGATCGCCTGAGAAATTGGTTTTCGCATTAGGGGCATTGGCCTGTTCTAGTGGATAGTGGCGCCGCTGCGCTTTGCAGTGCTACTTTTTTAGGATCACATGGACGACGCCACCTGCCTACTGGATCAAGCCCTTGCCTTGCTGTCACAGACCTACGCCCAAGCCGGGGAGTCATTCCGGAGTCTAACCCCCGACGCGCAAGACCATTACCTATGGGCTGTGCGCGATCTTGTTGCGAGGGCACGGGACGT
The DNA here is from genome assembly GCA_018240985.1 of Pseudomonadota bacterium. GTDB lineage: Bacteria > Pseudomonadota > Gammaproteobacteria > Burkholderiales > Burkholderiaceae_C > Alicycliphilus. The sequence goes on along the minus strand of JAFEER010000186.1, from coordinate 1,954 downwards.
CGCCGCTCACACATAGCAAAAAACAATGCGGCTATTCGTCAAGCTCACCCAGTGAGATCAATTCAGCCCCGGCCACTGGCGCCGCTGGTTTCGGTTTGGTGAAAAACATAGCAAGCCCGAAGCCGACAGCAAGCATGCCGGTCAGGGTGAACAGTTCGCCATTGCGAAGCGTAGCGCCCTGAGCTATGACAGCGAAGCCGATCAGCAGCACCAGAACGGCCATACGTTTGGATGTCCGCTTAGTCGCCGCGGCCGGACGCGCAACAGCGTTACGGCCGATGGTGCACCCGGGCATGTGCTCACTAATTATTTTCCTGCCGGCCGCTGTTCGTGCGGCTACCAGGTTGCGCGATCCGCACGCACCGCAAACCTGAGCCTTGTTCTTTCGGCGCCAAGCGGAATAGATGATCCCGGGCACCAAAGCACATAGCCATAGCGCAAGCTCTATGTACGTGTTCCCTTCATCCCGCGTTCGGACATCCCCTATTTCCTCACAATTCCTGCATACACCCACGTTGCCCGGGATGGCATTCTCTGCTGGTTGCACGGTGTCCCCCTCGTAGTTGATATGCCGCGCATCGTACCTGCTGCTGCAGCAGCTACTGGTACTGGTACTGGTACTGGTACTGGTGCTGGTACTGGTACTGGTACTGGTACTGGTACTGGTACTGGTACTGGTACTGGTACTGGTGCTGCTGCTGCTGCTGGTACTGCCGCCCTGACCCGCTGCCGATGCGGCTGCCGCACTTTCAATCGAGCGGGGGCCCCTATGTCAATTTCCGACGCCGCGGGGTGCGAAGACCGCGAGCTAAATTTGGCCCGGAATTTTAAATTTCACTATGTGAAAAATAACAAATCCGCCCGGCAAGCGTTCTTTCTGTCTGCACAGCGGCTACACCGTGGCTACATGACCCGGAAAATAAAAAACCACGCTACTGATAAGATAGCGTTGTTTCCTTTGTGCTGGCGGAGAGGGAGGGATTCGAACCCTCGGAAGGGTTGCCCCTTCGCCTGATTTCGAGTCAGGTACATTCGACCACTCTGCCACCTCTCCTGCGTGTCGAAGCCGGCGATTCTAGCAGCAAAAACGCAGGTGCCTCGTTGTTGTTTTGACGCATAGACGGTCTTCTGCTCCGCCGGCAGCCGCTATGCTGCGGGCACGCGCCTGGCGCCCCTGGGTGCGCACGGAAGTTTTCACAAGGTAGCCCAGCATGGATGCAACCCTCGACGCCACGCAACAAGTCTCGGCGCAGCCCCGGTCTCCCTCCCACTCCCACACAAGACCCAATGAAACGGCACTGCTTGCAACGGCCGCAGCCGCGGCGCTGAGCGCCTGCGGTGGCGGGTCGGCTGATCCCGGCGCAACCCCGGCCAACCCATCCAAAGCGCCCACGGTCGGCACCCCCAAGCCGGCATCCGCTAACGACGCAGCGCGTTTTCTGACCCAGGCCACGCTGGGTTTTTCTCGCGCCGACCTTGACGCGCTGCTGCGCTCGGACTCGTACAGCGATTGGCTCAATGCCCAGTTCGCCCTGCCGCGCAGCCAGTCGCATTACGACTGGCTCATGGCCAAGGGCTATGGCGGCAGCAGCAACATCAACAATACCCAGGGGCTGGACAACACCATCTGGCGCAAGTTCATCGCCAGTCCCGACGCGCTGCGCCAACGCGTGGTGTTGGCACTGTCCGAGCTGTGCGTGGTGTCGGTGCTGGGCGTGAACGCCCAGTGGCGCCAGTTTGCCGTGGGCAGCTACCTGGACATCCTGGAGGACAACGCCTTTGGCAACTACCGCCAGCTGCTGGGCCAGATCAGCCTGAGCCCAGCCATGGGCTACTACCTCACGTTCCGCGGCAACGTGAAGGCCAATCCGGCCAAGGGCAGCGAGCCCGACGAGAACTATGCGCGCGAGCTGATGCAGCTCTTCACCATAGGGCTGCTGCAGCTCAACCCCGA
>JAFEER010000185.1 GCA_018240985.1 Pseudomonadota bacterium | reverse complement strand
TGGCGGCCGCGCACCGCCAGGTGGACTACCACCTGGCGCGCGCCCGCGCCGCCGCCGCCGTGCGCGCCACGGGCCTGGCCACGCCGGTGCTGGAGCCGGTGCGCGCGCTGTTGCGCACCATGGCGCGCCTGCACCAGGCGCGCGGCCTGTCGTTCGAGCTGGCGCCGCAGGCGCAGGATCTGGCGTTTCGCGGCGAGGCGCAGGATCTGTACGAGCTGCTCGGCAACCTGATCGACAACGCCGGCAAATCGGCGCGCACGCGCGTCGTGGTGGACGTGCAGCGCCAGGGCGGTGAGCTGTGCGTGACCGTGGATGACGACGGCCCCGGCATCCCCCAGGAGCAGCGCGCGCGCATGTTCGAGCGCGGCGTGCAGCTCGACGAGCGCCGCCCCGGCAGCGGCCTGGGGCTGGACATCGTGCGCGCCCTGGTGGACAGCTATGGCGGCAGCGTTGAGGCGCTGGATTCGCCCCTGGGCGGGGCGCGGCTGCGGCTGTGTTTGCCGGCGGCGGGGTGAGTCCACTGTCTATGATGCTCTGTAGAGCGGAGGTGCGAGCTGCGATAGCAACTTGAGGTCGATAGGGCCTCCCAGCAGTGCGCACCAACAATTCAAAAGCGCTTTAATGAGGGAGGTTCCATGCCAACACCCCTGGCCCATTCGGGCGGGCATCCGCTGGCGGATCATCTGCGCGCGGTTGCAGCGCTGGCGGCCAGATTTTCCGCACCTTTCGACGCAGCCGAACCCGGACGGCGTTGGTCTTATTGGGCTGGCCTATGGCACGACCTGGGAAAGTACCGTCCCGGTTTTCAGAAATATGTGCGGCAGGCTGAGAACACCGATGCCCATATCGAAGGCAAAGTCGGCGGTCGTGAAAAGACGCACTCTGCTGCAGGAGCGCTATGGGCCATCAGGCAGCTGAATCAACCGAATCGCCCTTATGGGCATATCCTCGCCTACCTGATCGCAGGCCATCATGCCGGTTTGGATGATTGGGATGAGGGGCTGAAAGAACGCTTAGCGCGCGAAGATGCGCAGTGCGAGCTGGCCGAAACCTTGGCCGCCCAGCCACCCGCCGAGCTGCTGGCGCATGGCGAACTGGCGGCGCGCATACCAGGTGGTTCTGCCGGCTTTGCCCTGTGGGTGCGGATGCTGTTCTCTTGCCTGGTGGATGCAGACTTTCTGGATACCGAGGCGCACTTTGACGCCGGCAAACCCGAGCGCCGCGCAGGGTTCCCCACCCTGGCGCAAATGCGGCAGACATTTGACGCTCACATGGCTGCTCTGCCCGTGGCCAGCATGCCAGTCAATGTCTTGCGCGCGGACATCCTGCGCCAATGCCGTACCAAGGCTGCCTTGCCCCCTGGGCTCTTTTCACTCACTGTACCCACGGGTGGCGGTAAAACGCTTTCCAGTCTCGCGTTTGCGCTGGAACACGCTGCGGCGCACGACAAGCGCCGCATCATTTACGCCATTCCCTACACCAGCATCATTGAGCAGACGGCAGACGTGTTTCGCGAGGTGTTCGAGAGCCTGGGCGACGAGGTGCTGATCGAACACCACAGCCAGGCCGACGCGGCGGAAAAAGATGAAACCGCGCGCAGCCGCCTGGCCTGCGAGAACTGGGATGCACCGCTCATCGTCACCACCAATGTGCAGTTGTTCGAATCGCTGTTTGCCGTCAAAACATCGCGTTGCCGCAAGCTGCACAATATTGCGGGCAGCGTCATCGTTCTCGATGAAGCGCAGCAGCTGCCGCCCATCTTTTTGCAACCGATATTGGATGTGCTCAATCTGCTGGTGGCGCATTACGGCGTGACGGTGCTGCTGTGTACCGCCACCCAGCCGGCCTTGAGCAGCACACGCTATTTCGATGCCAGCAAGAACCTGCGTGGGCTGGAAAACGTGCGCGAAATCATTGATGCGCCCGATGCCTTGTTTGAAGCCCTCAAGCGTGTGGATGTGGAGCTGCCAGCCTATTGGCATACGCCCACTGCTTGGGCTGATCTGGCGACTCAATTGAGTGCCGAAGATTGTGTGCTCGCCATCGTCAACACCCGCAAGGCTGCACGCGAGTTGCAGCGCCTGATGCCCGAAGGCACGCTGCACCTGTCGGCCCTGATGTGTGGCGCGCACCGCAAAGACGTGATCGCAGAAATAAAGCAGCGTCTGCAGGCCAGGCGCGACGGCCACGACCTGCGGCCTTTGCGCGTGGTCAGCACCCAGTTGGTGGAGGCAGGGGTGGACATTGATTTTCCCGTGGTCTACCGCGCACTGGCGGGGCTTGATTCCATCGCCCAAGCCGCAGGCCGTTGTAACCGCGAAGGGCGCTTGCCTGGCAAGGGGCGTGTGGTGGTGTTTGTGCCGCCTACGCCAGCCCCACCCGGGCATTTGCGTAAGGGTGCTGATGCTTGTATTTCGACTTTGCATGGGCAGGCGCATGACCCTTTGGCGCGGGGTTTGTTTGAGCGCTACTTCCAGGAGTTCTACCACTCGGTGAATCTGGACGAAAAAGGCATCGTGAACCTGCTCAAAGTCGAACCGCGTGCACTGGCCGTGAAATTTTCATCGGCAGCCAAAGCATTCAAGCTGATCGACGACGAAGACCAAGCCAGCGTGGTGGTGCGCTATGCCGCGCACCGCGATGCCATTGAAAAGTGGCTGGCCACCTTGGCCGCAGAAGGCCCGCAGCGCTGGCTGATGCGCAAGCTGCAGCGCTACACCGTCAGCATCCCCAAACGCCAGGCCGACAAGCTGCTGCAGCAAGGCAGCCTGACGCTGCCTATGCCGGGGCTGTATGTCTTGGTGGATACTGATAATTTGTACAGTAATATTCTGGGGCTGGTCGGTGATGACGATCTCTACAACCCCAGCGGCTTTGCTTTGTAAAGGAGCGCCATGTCCCCTCGATTTTGTCTTGAAGTTGCAGGCCCATTTGCCTGCTTTACCCGCCCGGAGATGAAGGTCGAGCGCGTCTCGTATGACGTCATCACGCCCTCGGCCGCACGCGCAGTGTTCGAGTCGATTTTGTGGAAGCCGCAAATCCGCTGGCGCGTGCGGCGCATCGAGGTGCTCAAGCCTATTCGGTTCATCAACCTGCGGCGCAATGAGGTCAGTGCCGTGGTGTCTACACGCAATGTGCAGCAAGCGATGAATGCGGGCAGTGGCCAGTTGGCCCTGTATATCGAGGACGAACGTCAGCAGCGTGCAGGCTACTTTCTGCGCGACGTGGCCTATCGTCTGTACGCTGATTTGGAACTGACGGCACGCGCCACCGATCCCCTGGCCAAGTACACCGAAATGTTCACGCGCCGCGCCAGCAAGGGCCAGTGCGTGAACCAGCCCTACCTGGGGTGCCGTGAGTTTGCCGCCGACGTTCGCCTTGTGACTACCGACGCACCACCGGCTGCCCCCATCCCCGACACGCGCGAGATCGGTTGGATGTTGCACGACCTGGACTTCAGCAACCCCGCAGATCCGCAGCCGCGCTTTTTCAATGCGCAGATGCAAGCCGGTGTGATCGAGGTGCCACCGTTTGAGGAGGCACGCGGATGATTTTGCAAGCTTTGAATGACTACTACCTGCGTAAGTGCGACGACCCCGACCCGGCGCAACGCCTGCCAGCCTTTGGGTTGGAGCAAAAGGAAATTCCGTTCATTCTGGATATCAATGCCGAGGGTGAGCTGCTGCAGCTGCGCGATACCCGCGAGCAGCAGGGTAATAGGAAAGTGGGGCAGATATTTCGTGTGCCCACGGGTGTCAAGAGAACAGTGGGCGTGAAAGCCAACCTGTTGTGGGATACCGTGGAATACGTGCTTGGAGTCGATACCAAGGGCAAGCCCGAGCGCGTGGTGCAGCAACACGCAGCGTTCCGTGACCGGATACAGGCGTTGCCAGCAACGGCACAACAAGACGCAGGCATCCGGGCCGTACTGCGCTTCTTGCAGCAATTTGACAGGACGCAGCTAGAACGCCATCCAGCCTGGTTTGATGCGCTGGAGGCCAACGCCATTGTGAGTTTTCGCTTGCACGGCGAGATGGATTTGGTGTGCCAGCGCCCAGCCGTGGTGCAAGCAGCGATGAACATCACCAATGATGACGATGCGCCGCAAGCCATGTGCCTCATCACGGGCGAGCAAGCCCCTGTTGAGCGCCTGCACACGGCCATCAAAGGCGTGCGGGGTGCACAAACCTCGGGGGCTAACATCATTTCCTTCAACGCCCGCGCCTTTGAGTCCTACGGAAAGACCGAGCGCCAAGGTGAAAACGCCCCGGTCAGCCGTGCTGCCGCCTTTGCCTACACCACGGCGCTGAACCACCTGCTGCGCAAGGATTCGCCCCAGCGTATGCAGGTGGGCGATGCGTCCACCGTGTTCTGGGCCGAGCGGCAAGACCCGTTTGAAACCATTTTTGGTGACATCTTTCAGGACGACCCGGATGCTGGCGCTGCTGCCGTGGCCGCTTTGCTGGGCGCTGTGCATAGCGGGAAGTGGGATGGCTCTGACCCCGAGCTGCGCTACCACGTGCTGGGCCTGGCGCCCAATGCGGCGCGCATCAGCATTCGCTTCTACCACTGCGTCACCCTGCGCGAGCTGGGCCAGCGCATCGCCCAGCACTTCAAGGATTTGGAGCTGGCGCGCGGGCCGAATGATGCGCAATACCCGTCGCTGTTTCGCCTGCTGACGGCAGTGGCGCTGCAGAACAAGGCCGACAACATCCCGCCCAACCTGGGAGGTGCAGTGGTCGATGCCATTCTTGCTGGCCCCAACACCCCGTACCCGGCGCTATGGCTCAACGCAGCCATAGGCCGCTGCCGTGCCGAGCGCCAGGTCAATTACCTGCGTGCTGCGGCCATCAAGGCCTGCCTGAATCGCCAGATCCGCCAAGCCCATTCCAGCCATTGCCCAGAAAAGGAGTTTTTGCCCATGCTTGACCCCAGCAACACCAACGCGGCCTACCGCCTCGGGCGGCTCTTTGCCGTGTTGGAAAAAATCCAGGAAGAAGCCAGCCCGGGGCTGAACGCCACCATCCGGGATCGTTACTACGGCGCCGCATCCAGCACGCCGGTGGCGGTGTTCACCACCTTGCTGCGGCTGAAGAATGCCCATCTGAAAAAGCTGCCCGCCGGGCGGGTGACCTGGTTTGAAAAGCTGCTGGGAGAAGTGCTCTCCGCCGTGAGCGACTTTCCAGCCCACCTGTCGCTGCCCGACCAAGGGCGCTTTGCGCTGGGTTACTACCACCAGCGTCAGGATTTTTTTACCCGCAAGCCCCAAGACACTTCCATTGAAACCGAAGGAGCCTCCGCATGAGTCAGCCCCAAGCCCCCGCCCAAGCCCTGAATCGCCGCTATGACTTCGTCCTGGTGTTTGATGTGAAGGACGGTAACCCCAATGGTGACCCGGACGCCGGCAATATGCCGCGCCTGGATGCCGAATCCGGCCATGGCTTGATGACCGATGTGTCGATCAAACGCAAGGTGCGCAACTTCGTCGGTTTGGTGAAAGACCAGGACGAGCGTGCCCCGGCGGAAGGCGGAAAGCGCTTTGAAATCTACGTGCGAGAAAAGGCCATTCTGAACCTGCAGCACGAGCGCGCGTATTCGGCATTGAATCTGGCTGCAGTGCCCGAGGAGCAAGCGCAAACCGCTCTCGAGTTGGAAGCGCCTGACGGCAAGAAGAAAAAACATGCCAAGGATAAGCGCAAGGGCAGTGCTGACGAAGTGACGCTGGCACGGCAATGGATGTGCCAGAACTTTTTTGACGTGCGCACCTTCGGCGCGGTGATGTCCACGGGCGTGAACTGTGGGCAGGTGCGCGGGCCGGTGCAGCTGACCTTTGCCCGTTCGGTCGAGCCCATCGTGTCCTTGGAACATTCCATCACCCGCATGGCCGTGGCCACAGAAGCCGAAGCAGAAAAGCAGCAGGGCGACAACCGCACCATGGGCCGCAAGCACACCGTTCCCTATGGCGTGTATGTGGCGCATGGTTTTGTCTCGTCCTTCCTGGCCAAGCAAACCGGGTTTGACAGCGGCGACTTGGAACTGCTGTGGCAAGCCCTGGGCCAGATGTTTGAGCACGACCGCTCTGCGGCACGCGGCGAGATGGCCACGCGCGGGCTGTACGTTTTTGAGCACGACAGCGAGCTAGGCAATGCCCCAGCCCACGCCTTGTTTGCTCGTCTTGTTGCAGCGCCCAAGAACCCGCAGCAGATTGCACGCGGCTTTGATGCCTACAGCGTGACCTTTGATGGGCAGGAGGTGGCCGTGGGACAAGCACTGCCTGCGGCCCAGGGCGTCACTCTGCGCCGCTTTTGGTGAGCTTGGGAGGTAGACATGAAGCCCATCCCTACCGCCTTTGAAGGCCAGTCCATTCGCCGCCTGTACGACGAGGCCACCGACACCTGGTGGTTCTCGGTGATTGATGTGGTTCAGGTGCTGACGGGCAGCAATAACAGCAATCGGTACTGGTCTGACCTCAAGCGCAAACTGACCCAGGAGGCAGGGACAGACCAACCTTACGAAAAAATCGTAAGGTTGAAACTCCCCGCACCTGACGGCAAACAGCGCATGACCGACTGCGCCACCGCCGAAAGCCTGCTGCGCATCGTGCAATCCATCCCCAGTCCCAAGGCCGAGCCCATCAAGCTGTGGCTGGCGCGGGTGGGCTACGAGCGTATGCAGGAAATTGCCGACCCAGCCCAGGCGCTGGATCGCGCGCGCCAGACCTGGGCGCAGCAAGGCCGCAGCGAAAAATGGATTCAGCAGCGCATGACCGGGCAGGAAACGCGCAACAAGCTCACCGACTATTGGAATGAGCACGGCGTTGAGCAAGGGCGCGAGTTCGCCATCCTCACCAACCTCATCCACCAGACTTGGTCGGGCCTGAGCGTGGCGGAGCACAAGGAAGCCAAGGGTTTGAGCAGCCACAACCTGCGCGACCACATGAGCGAGGCCGAGCTTATTTTTACAGCCCTGGCCGAGCTTTCCACACGCCAGATTGCAGAGCGCCAAAACGCCACCGGCCTGGCGGAGAACAAGACAGCGGCCAAGGTGGGCGGCAGCATCGCCCGCCAGGCCCGCCAGCAGCTCGAAGACCAGACGGGGCAATCGGTAGTCACTGCCAGCAATTACCTTCCGCCCGGTGCGCAGCCTGCACCCAAGCTGCCCGCCAAGCCCCGGCGCAGCAAGAAGACGTGAGCGATGGAGCAGCCCGAGCCCGTTCCCCTCTCGGCCCTGCAGCATTGGCAATACTGTCCGCGCCAGTGCGGCCTGATCCATCTGGAGCAGGCATTTGACGACAACCTCCACACCCTGCGCGGCCATGCCGAGCACGCCCGCACCGACCAGCCTGGCGTGGAAACCGCCAAAGGCCTGCGCGTGGAGCGTGCCCTGTCGCTGTGGCACGACGCGCTGGGCCTGATCGGCAAATCCGACGTGGTGGAGTTCGCCCCCAACGGCGCGCCTTACCCCGTGGAATACAAGCACGGCAGCCGCCACAAGGCTGCCGATATCGCCGCTTGCGACGACTTGCAGCTCGCTGCGCAGGCCCTGTGCCTGGAGAGCATGACCGGCCACGCCGTGCCTGAAGGGGCGCTGTACTACGCCAGCTCGCGCCGCCGTCGTGTGGTGGCCATCACATCCGTTTTGCGTGCGCAGGTGGAGGGTGTGGCCAACGCCGTGCGCCAAATGATCTCCAGCAGCCAACTGCCGCCGCCACTGCAGGGCGAGCTAGCGGCGCAGCGCTGCAAAGGCTGCTCCTTGCAAGAACGTTGCCAGCCCCAGGCCACGCACAGTGTGTTGATGCAAGCCCGGCAAGCCTTGTTCGATCCCGATCGCTGACCGTTTACGCCATTGCCCTGCCATGCAACTGCTCAACACCCTGTACGTCACCCTGCCCGATGCCTGGTTGCGCCTGGACAACGACACCCTACGCGTCGAGGTAGAGCGCGAAGCCCGCCTGCGCGTGCCGCTGCACCACCTGACGGCGGTGGTCTGCTTTGGACATACCGGCCTGTCTGCGCCGCTCATGCACCGTTTGGCCGATGAAGGCATTGCCCTGGTGCTGCTGGACGACAACGGGCGCTTCAAGGCGCGGCTGGAGGGTGCAGTCAGCGGCAACGTGCTGCTGCGCCAAGCGCAGTTCCAACGCGTGGCTGACCCGGCCTTTACGCTGGAGCAAGCGCGGGCCTGCGTGGCCGGCAAAGTCAAGAACACGCGCCAGGTTTTGCAACGCGGCGCGCGTGAAGCCGCCTCGGAAGAAGAAGCCCAAACCCTGACCCGCCGCGCCGATGATCTGGCCGCCACGCTGCGTGCCTTGCCAGGGGCAGACAACCTGGATGCCCTGCGCGGCCTGGAGGGCGAGGCCGCGCGCCAATACTTCAGTGCCCTGAACTTGCTGGTACGCCCGGCCCAGCGCGAGGCCTTTGCCATGGACGGGCGCACGCGTCGCCCGCCACGCGATCGCTTCAACGCTTTGCTCTCCTTCCTGTACGCCATGTGGATGAACGACTGCCGCAGCGCGCTGGAGGCAGCGGGGCTTGATCCGCAAGTAGGTTTTCTGCACGCTCTGCGCCCTGGGCGTGCTGCGCTGGCGCTGGATTTGATGGAGGAGTTTCGCCCCTGGGCAGATCGCCTTGCACTCACCCTCATCAACCGAGGGCAGATCAAGGCCAGCGATTTTGATCTGCGCCCGGGCGGTGGTGTAGTCCTGCAAGCAGATGCCCGCAAGGCTGTGGTGGTTGCCTTTCAAGAGCGCAAAAAGGATGAGATGACCCATCCCCTGCTGGCGCAAACCGTGCCCTTGGGCCTGGTGCCATTGGTGCAAGCCCGTTTGCTCGCGCGGGCCTTGCGTGACGACGCTGCGCCCTACATCCCTTTTATTCACAAATAGGAATTGCGGCCATGCTGGTGCTGGTTTGCTACGACGTGAATACCGAAACCCCTGCCGGTCGCCGGCGCTTACGCCGTGTCGCTAAGGTTTGCGAAAGCACCGGCCAGCGCGTTCAAAAGTCCGTGTTCGAGTGCCAGGTCGACTTGGCGCAATACGAAGCCCTGGAGCGACGTTTACTGGCAGAGATCAACCCTGAACAAGACTGCCTGCGGCTGTACCGCATCCCCGGAACTCGAGGGTTTGAAGTGCAAGAGCACGGACACTTCAAAGCGGTGGATTTTGCTGGGCCGCTGGTACTGTAGGGTGTGTTCTCGTGCTATCTTGCACGCCGCGAACCCCAAGTGACCTGTTCGGCCTTAGACGGTTCGCGCGTTTCATAACGCCTTGTCAGCATGGAATTTTTGGAATTTGTAGGGCCTCAAGCTGGATGGAAAAATCCAGCAATTGCTGGGTTCGCGCAACTCTCAAAAAAAATGCAGGTGCCACAACGCGTTGTATGTGAAACGCATCGCCCGCCAGCAATGGCGGGCGCGGATTGAAACTGTCTGTTTCTTGAGATAACCTTGTTCCAGACATCTCGCATCGCCCGCCAGCAATGGCGGGCGCGGATTGAAACGCTGACGTCCACACTGAAACCACCGGCTGCATGGCATCGCCCGCCAGCAATGGCGGGCGCGGATTGAAACACGTAGACGCTGATCGAATCGGCCCTATTGCCGGGCATCGCCCGCCAGCAATGGCGGGCGCGGATTGAAACGGGATCATGGCGAGGAATGGGTGACCCGCCTGGAGGCATCGCCCGCCAGCAATGGCGGGCGCGGATTGAAACTCCCATCTACGGCTACCCAATGCGGCTACAGGCGCATCGCCCGCCAGCAATGGCGGGCGCGGATTGAAACATCGCGGTGTAGAACCCGGCCGCGGCAGCGAACGCATCGCCCGCCAGCAATGGCGGGCGCGGATTGAAACATCCCAGCGACACCCGGCGACATCGGCGCGGCTACGCATCGCCCGCCAGCAATGGCGGGCGCGGATTGAAACCCCTGATCCGTCGCACGACCGGCAGGACTTTGCCGGGCATCGCCCGCCAGCAATGGCGGGCGCGGATTGAAACCGTATCGGTTCCTGAGCACTGCTACCCCATCGCCTAGCATCGCCCGCCAGCAATG
>JAFEER010000184.1 GCA_018240985.1 Pseudomonadota bacterium | reverse complement strand
GGTTGCCGATGCCGAACATGCCGACCAGGGTCTCCAGCTTGTCCGCCAGGGCCACCACCACGCCGGCCATGCCGCGCGGCAGGGCGTCGCCGGCAAAGCGCGGCTTGTAGTGATCCTCGATGGCGTCGGCCACGGCGGGCGCCAGGCCGTCGTTGAGCGCGTAGTAGCGGCCCATGGTGCCCTGCAGCTCGGGGAATTCGCCCACCATGTCGGTCACCAGATCGGTCTTGGCCAGCAGCGCGGCCTGGTCGGCCTGCTGCAGCAGATCGCCGCCGCCCAGCTGCTGGGCGATGGCGCGGGCAATGCTGCGCACGCGCTCCACGCGCTCGCCCTGGGTGCCGAGCTGGTTGTGGTAGACCACCTTGGCCAGCTGTTCGACGCGGCTGTGCAGCGTCTTCTTGCGATCCTGGTCGAAGAAGAACTTGGCGTCGGCCAGGCGCGGGCGCACCACGCGTTCGTTGCCCTGGATGACGGCGCTGGCGTCCTGCGGCGTGATGTTGCTGACGATGAGAAAGCGGTGCGTGAGCCTGCCCTCGGCGTCGAGCAGCGGGAAGTACTTCTGGTTCGCCTTCATGGTCAGGATCAGGCATTCCTGCGGTACGGCCAGGAACTCCTGCTCGAACTGGCATACCAGCACGTTCGGGCGCTCCACCAGGGCCGTCACCTCGTCCAGCAATGCTTCGTCTTCGATAGCACGCACGCCGCCGCCGATCTGCGCTGCGGCCGCCTGCAGCTGGCGCGCAATGGCAGCGCGGCGCTCGGTAAAGCTGGCGATCACGGCGCCCTGCTCGCGCAGCTGTTCGGCGTAGCTGTCGGCATCACGCAGCACCACGGGGTTGACGGCGGCCTCGAAACGGTGGCCCTGGGTGGTGTTGCCCACGGCCAGGCCGAGCACGCTGACCGGCACCACGCTGCTGCCATGCAGCGCCACCAGGCCATGCGCCGGGCGCACGAAGTTCACGCTGCTCCAGCCGTCGGCCAGCTGGTAGCGCATGACCTTGGGGATGGGCAGTTTCGCAATCGCCTCATCCAGCGCCTTCTGCAGGCCCTGGGCCAGCGTGGCGCCGCGCGCGGTGCTCTCGTAGAACAGCACGTCGGCCTTGCCGTCGTGCACGCGCTTGAGATTGGCTGCGGCGCTGGCATCCGCGCCCAGGGCCGCCAGCTTCTTCAAGAGCGCCGGCGTGGCCAGGCCATCGGCATTCAGGCCCACGGCCACGGGCATGAGCTTTTGCGACACGGCCTTGTCCGGCGCCTGATCCAGCACGCCGCCGATGTGCGCCGCCAGGCGGCGCGGCGAGGCGTAGGCGGTCAGTGCCGCATCGGCCGCGGCCAGGCCCTGGGCCGCGAGCTGCTCGCGCAGCACGCCGGCAAAGGCGTCGCCGAGTTTTTGCAGGGCCTTGGGGGGCAGTTCTTCGACGAAGAGTTCAACGAGCAGGTTGGCTGTGGTCATGGGGTGCGATCTTGTCTTTCTCCCTCTCCCGCTGGCGGGAGAGGGTGGGGGTGAGGGTGTGCTTGGGTGGGGCGCTGCGCCTTTTCACCCCCTCACCCCTGCCCTCTCCCCCAAGGGGGAGAGGGAGTTTGGGGCGCCTCAAGCGGCTTTTTTACTTTGCTGTTCTGCCGCCTTGGCCAGCTCCGCCAGCACCTCGTCGGCATGCGCCCTGCTGGCCATGGGGAAGCCCAGGCGCGCGCGGCTGTCCAGGTAGCTCTTGCCCACGGCGCGCGCCAGGTTGCGGATGCGGCCGATATAGGCGGCGCGCTCGGTCACGCTGATCGCGCCGCGCGCATCCAGCAGGTTGAAGGTGTGCGCGGCCTTCAGCACCTGCTCGTAGGCCGGCAGCGCCAACTGTTCGCCCATCAAATGCTGCGCCTGTTTCTCGTGCGCGCCAAAGGCGGTGAACAGGAACTCGGCATCGGAATGCTCGAAGTTGTAGGTGGACTGCTCGACCTCGTTCTGGTGATAGACATCCCCATAGGTCAATCCATCCGTCCAGGTCAGGTTGTAGACGTTGTCCACGCCCTGCAGGTACATGGCCAGGCGTTCCAGGCCATAGGTGATCTCGCCCGTGGCGGGCTTGCAGTCGATGCCGGCGACCTGCTGGAAGTAGGTGAACTGCGTCACCTCCATGCCGTTCAACCACACCTCCCAGCCCAGGCCCCAGGCGCCCAGCGTGGGGTTCTCCCAGTCGTCCTCGACGAAGCGGATGTCGTTCTTCTTCAAATCAAAACCCAGGGCTTCCAGGCTGCCCAGGTACAGCTCCAGGATATTGGCCGGCGCGGGCTTCAACACCACCTGGTACTGGTAGTAATGCTGCAGGCGGTTCGGGTTGTCGCCGTAGCGCCCGTCCTTCGGGCGGCGGCTCGGCTGCACATAGGCGGCCTTCCAGGGCTCGGGCCCCAATGCTCTCAAAAACGTAGCTGTATGCGATGTGCCGGCGCCGACTTCCATGTCATAAGGCTGCAACAGCGCGCAGCCCTGGTCGGCCCAGTAGGACTGCAGTTTGAGGATGATTTGTTGGAATGTCAGCATGGCGGGGGGTCAGTTGGCTGGCGTGCGGCTAGGCGCACGCGAACCGGGCATTTTAGGCGCCCACAGGGCGCTGCTTTCCATGCAACTGTTGGCCGCCGGCCTGCCAGACCGGTGGGTGCCTGCCCAAAGGAAGGATCAGAGCGATTTCAGGTATTCCACCAGATCGGCCTTCTGGGCTTCCGACAGGCCCAGCGCGTCCTTGCTGTAGTAGGCATTCACCACATCGGCCAATGTCGCCGCCGAGCCATCATGGAAGTAAGGTGCGTGCTGCCAGATGCCGCGCAGCGGTGAAACGCGCCACTGCTTGGTGGCCGAGCGTTCCAGGTACGCGAGATCCTTCGCCGCCGACGCGCTCTTGCCGTGCAGCGTGCCCCGCGTGGCGTCGGTGAACAGCACGCCCGTGTGGCAGCTCGCGCAGCGGGCCGCGCCGTTGAACAAGGCCTTGCCGCGCTGCGCCATCGCCACGTCAAAAGACCCGGCGGGCGCGGCGGGCGCCTGGAGCGAGTATTGGTAGGCCTGCAGCGCGGGCAGCTTGTCGGTCACCAGATCGGGCAACCTGCCGCCGTTGGTGCGGTCTACGGCCCAGGGCAGGCGCGCGTCGGAGAACCGGCCCTGCCCTCCCATCTGCGTCACGCTCACGTAGCGGTTCCAGTAGGCCACGGGGCCCGCGGGTTCATGTTCCACGTCGCCGTCGCCCGTGAAGATGGCCTTCTTGAGTGCGGACAGGCCGTAGGCGGGCGGAATCACCGTGGGGTTGCTCTTGCCGTCGAAGTTCCAGCGCGCATCGTATTTGCCCGTCCCCCAGCCGTTGAGCAGCTTGACGCTGGCCTCGTCCAGCACGGGCGACAGCGCAATGATGGCCCCCGGGTTCAGCTCGCGGTTGGGCCAGCCGTCGAGCCTGTGGCCGACGATACCCGCCAGATCGGTTTTACCGCCCGCCAGCACATGCACGTCCCTGGAGACCGTGGAATGGCACAGAGCGCAGGTGATGCCAAAGCGCTTGAGCTCCAGCCTGCCATCGGCGTTTTTGACGACCTCGCCCTTGGCGCCGATCACGGCATTCAGGCTGAGCAGCGCCAGCGTGGTCTGCGGATCGTCGAGCCGGATGCTGCCGTCCACCACGCCCTGGACGACCTGCGCCGGCAGGGCATCGGCGTCGATCTTCAACCCGACGCTGGCGGCCGTCAGTGGGCTGATGCCGGCGACTACCTTGTGCATCTGCAGCTGGTCAGTCCACTTGGCCTCGTCGCCAAAGGTCTCGTAGCGGAAGATTTCCTTGCCCTTGGCGACCAGGGCTGGATCCTGGGGCACGCTGACCAGCGTGTCGTCGGGGTTGCCACTGCCGCCGCCACAGGCCTCCACGGCCACGGCCGCAAGGACAGCGGTGAGCGAAAGGGCGAATCTGGCACGCTGCCTGGGCAGGCTTTGGTTGAAGCTGGATACGCGCATGTTGGCTCCTTGATGCATGTGCATGAGAAAGGCCAGGGCACTTGCGCACCCTGGCCTGCATCAGATGGAGCCGCGCTGCAGCGCGTTCCCGCAGTATCCGAGACGGTGAATGCCTGCGTGCTCAGATATGCAGCGCCTGCCCCAAGGCCTTCAGCGCCGCCTCCTGCACCGCCTCGCCCAGCGTGGGGTGGGCGTGGATGGTGTGTCCCACGTCTTCCAGGCGCGCGCCCATCTCGATGGACTGGGCAAACGCTGCCGACAGCTCGGACACGCCCTTGCCCACGGCCTGCCAGCCGAGGATGAGGTGGTCGCTCTTGCGCGCCACCACGCGCACGAAGCCGCTGGCGGACTCCAGCGTCATGGCGCGGCCGTTGGCGGCGAAGGGGAAGGCGGCCGAGATGCAGTCGATGCCCGCGGCGCGCGCCTCGCCGGGCGTCTTGCCGGCCACCACCACCTCGGGGTCGGTAAAGCACACGGCGGGAATCGCCATGGGCTCGAAGCGCCGGTTCTGGCCCGCGATCTGCTCGGCCACGCATTCGCCCTGGGCCATGGCGCGGTGCGCCAGCATGGGCTCGCCGGTCAGGTCGCCAATCGCCCAGACATTGCGCATCGAGGTGCGGCAATGCGCGTCGATGGCAACGTAGCGCCCGGCCATGTCGAGCTGCAGCGACTCGAGCCCGAAGCCCGCGGTGCGCGGCCTGCGGCCCACGGCGACGAGCACGCGCTCGGCCGGCAGGGCGAACTCCTCGGCGCGTGTGTCGTTGCGCACATGCACGCCATGCTCGGCGTCCCAGCCCTGCACGCTGCAGCCCAGGTGCAGCACGATGCCGCTCTTTTGCAGCGCATCCAGCACGGGCTGGGTCAGCTCCTCGTCGTAGCTGGGCAGCACGCGCTGCGCGGCCTCGACCACCGTGACCTCGGCGCCCAGCTTGCGGTAGGCCATGCCCAGCTCCAGGCCGATATAGCCGGCGCCGACGACGACCAGGCGCTTGGGCAGCACATCGGGCGCGAGCGCCTCGGTCGATGACCAGATGGCGCCGCCGAGCGCGCCACTAAAGGGCATGCTGGGCAGCTCGACGGGTTCAGACCCCGTGGCCAGCAGCAGATGCTCGCAGCGCACGCGCACCGGCTCGCCCTCCACTTGCACCGTGACGGTCTTGCCGTCCTCGATCTGCGCCCAGCCCTTCAACACCTGCACGCCGGCCTTGCGCAGCAGCGCACCCACGCCGCCCGTGAGGCGCTTGACGATGCCGTCCTTCCAGTGCACGGTCTGGGCGATGTCCAGATGCGGGTCGGACACGCGTATACCCAGCTGCGAGCCCGCCGCCTGGTGGCGCGCGGTCTCGAATTGCTCGGCCGCATGGATCAAGGCCTTGGACGGGATGCAGCCGATGTTCAGGCAGGTGCCGCCCAGGCTCGCTCCTTCAGCCAGCACCGTGGGAATGCCCAGCTGGCCGGCGCGTATCGCCGCCACGTAGCCGCCGGGGCCGCCGCCTATGACCAGCAGTTTGGTCGTGATTTCCTTGGTCATGTCTTCTTCACTCCACAAACAGCAGGGCCGGGGTTTCGAGCAGGGCGCGGATCGCCTGGATGAACTGCGCAGCGTCCATGCCATCGACCACGCGGTGGTCGAACGAGGACGACAGGTTCATGAGCTGGCGCGCCACCACCTGGCCATTGCGCAGCATGGGGCGCTCCACGATGCGGTTCACGCCGACGATGGCGACCTCGGGGTGGTTGATCACCGGCGTGCTGGCGATGCCGCCCAGCGCCCCCAGGCTGGTCAGGGTGATGGTGGAGCCGGTGAGCTCGTCGCGCCCGAGCCGGCCGGCCTTGGCGCCCTCGGCCACGCGGGCGATGCCGGCGGCGCAGGCCCAGAGATCCAGCGCCTCGGCATGGCGCAGCACCGGCACCATCAGGCCGCCGTCGGTCTGCGCGGCAATGCCTAGGTGCACGCCCTCGTAGCGCGTGACCACGCCGGCATCGTCGTCAAAGCGCGCGTTGATCTGCGGGAAGTCGCGCAGTGCCAGCACCATGGCGCGCGCCAGCAAGGGCAGCAGCGTGAGCTTGCCGCGCGTGGCTCCGTGGATCTTGTTGAGCTGCTGGCGCAAGGCCTCGAGCTCGGTCACGTCCACCTCTTCCACGTAGCTGAAGTGCGGTATGCGGCGCTTGGCCTCCTGCATCTTCTGCGCGATCTTGCGGCGCAGGCCGATGACGGGCACGGTCTCCTCGCCATGGCGCTCGACGTAGTGCGAGCCCACGGCCACCGCCTGGCCGCCGCCGGCGGCAAAGGCGTCCAGGTCGTGCTGCTCGATGCGCCCGGCCGGGCCGCTGCCGTGCAGCAGGCGCAGATCCAGCCCCAAGTCGAGCGCACGGCGGCGCACGGCGGGCGATGCCAGCGGGCGCTCGCCTTCCTTGCGCGCTGCTGCCGCGGGGCGGGACGGCCTGGGCGCAGCCACCGCTATGGCGGGCTTGCGTACCCCCTCCCCCGCTGGGGGAGGGTTGGGGTGGGGGCTGGCCGCGGCGGGCTTTTCAGCCGGCGCGTCCACGGCGGGGAGACCCCCATCCCTGCCTTCCCCTACAGGGGGAAGGGGTGGAGCGTCCTTCAGGTTGCCTGCACCTTCGACTTCCAGCCGCACCAGCTCGGCGCCCACGGCCAGCACCTGCCCCGGCTGGCCGCCAAACGCAATCACCTTGCCATGCATGGGCGAAGGCACCTCGACCGTGGCCTTGTCGGTCATCACATCGGCCAGATGCTGGTCTTCGGTGATGGCATCACCAATGCCGACATGCCAGCTGACCAGTTCCACCTCGGCAATGCCCTCGCCGATGTCGGGCACGCGGATTACATAAATACCCATGGCTTCAGCCCTCCACCGTGCGTTTCAGGGCCTCGGCAACGCGCGCAGGCCCGGGGAAATAAGCCCATTCCTGGGCGTGCGGGTAGGGGGTGTCCCAGCCGGTCACGCGCTCAATGGGGGCTTCGAGGTGGTAGAAGCAATGTTCCTGCACCAGGGCGGCCAGCTCGGCGCCAAAGCCGCTGGTGCGCGTGGCCTCGTGCACCACGACGCAGCGGCCGGTCTTCTGCACCGACGCCACGATGGTGTCCAGGTCCAGCGGCCACAGGCTGCGCAGGTCGATGATCTCGGCGTCGATGCCGGCCTCGCGCGCCGCCGCCTCGCTGACCCAGACCATGGTGCCGTAGGTCAGCACCGTCACGGCCTTGCCGGGGCGGAACACCGCCGCCTTGGTCAAAGGTACGTTGTAGTAACCCTCGGGCACGCGGCCCATGTCATGCCTGGACCAGGGCACGACGGGCTTGTCGTGATGGCCGTCGAACGGGCCGTTGTACAGGCGCTTGGGCTCGAGGAAGATCACCGGGTCGTCGCACTCGATGGACGAGATCAGCAGGCCCTTGGCGTCATACGGGTTGCTGGGCATCACCGTGCGCAGGCCGCAGACATGGGTGAAGAAGGCCTCGGGGCTCTGGCTGTGCGTCTGGCCGCCATAGATGCCGCCGCCGCAGGGCATGCGGATGACCATGCCGGCGGTGAAGTCGCCGGCCGAGCGGTGGCGCAGGCGCGCGGCCTCCGACACGATCTGGTCGGTGGCCGGGTAGACATAGTCGGCAAACTGGATCTCGACCACGGGTTTCAGGCCATAGGCGGCCATGCCGATGGCGGTGCCGACGATTCCCGATTCGCTGATCGGCGCATCGAAGCAG
Organism: Pseudomonadota bacterium; assembly: GCA_018240985.1. Taxonomy (GTDB): domain Bacteria; phylum Pseudomonadota; class Gammaproteobacteria; order Burkholderiales; family Burkholderiaceae_C; genus Alicycliphilus. Next base: position 3,183 of record JAFEER010000184.1, on the reverse strand, counting down.
CGCGTCTTGCCGTACTTGGCCTGCAGGCCCTCGGTGACGCGGAACACGCCGCCGAAGTAGCCCACGTCCTCGCCGTAGACGATGACGTTGCCGTCGCGCTGCATCATCACGTCCAGGCCCGAGCGCAGCGCCTGGATCATGGTCATGGGGACGCCGTTGTTGTTCATCTCTGCCATGGCTTACACCCCCAGCTGCTGGCGCTGCCGGCGCAGGTGCTCGGGCAGCTCCTTGTACACATCGTCGAACATGGTCGCGGCGCTGGGCACGCGGCCGTCGAGCAGCGAGCCGTGGCTTTCGGCCTCCTTCTGCGCCGCCATGACCTCGGCCTCGAGGTCTTTCTGCGCCTGCTCGTGCTGCGCCTCGCTCCACTCGCCAGTGGCGATCAGGTGCTGCTTCAGGCGATCGATGGGATCCCCCAGGGGGAAGCGCTGCCAGTCGTCGGCGGGGCGGTATTTGCTCGGGTCGTCGGACGTGGAATGGGGCCCGGCGCGGTAGGTTTCCCACTCGATCAGCGTCGGGCCGTTGTTGCTGCGCGCACGCTCGGCCGCCCATTGGGATGCGGCGTAGACGGCCAGGAAGTCGTTGCCATCGACGCGCAGCGAGGCGATGCCCACGCCCACGCCGCGCTGGGCGAAGGTAGTACCCTCGCCGCCGGCGATCGACTGGAAGGTGGAGATGGCCCACTGGTTGTTGACCACGTTGATGATCACCGGCGCACGGTACACATGGGCGAAGGTGAGCGAGGTGTGGAAGTCGCTCTCGGCCGTGGAGCCGTCGCCGATCCAGGCCGAGGCGATTTTTGTATCGCCCTTGATGGCGGACGCCATGGCCCAGCCCACGGCCTGGGGCACCTGTGTGGCCAGGTTGCCCGAGATGGAGAAGAAGCCGGCACGCTTGTACGAATACATCACCGGCAGCTGGCGGCCCTTGTTCGGGTCGCGCACATTGCTCATGAGCTGGCACATCATCTCCACCAAAGAGATGTCGTCACGCGCGAGCAACAGCCCCTGCTGGCGGTAGGTGGGAAAGCACATGTCGCCGTCCTGCAGCGCCATGGAGTGCGCCACGGCAATCGCCTCCTCGCCCAGGCACTGCATGTAGAACGAGAGCTTCTTCTGCCGCTGCGCCAGCACCATGCGGGCGTCGAAGATGCGCGTCTTCATCATCGCCTTGAGGCCGCGGCGCAGGCGCTCCGGGTGGATGGCCTGCGCCCAGGGGCCCTGCGCCCGGCCCTCCTCGTCCAGCACGCGGATCAGGCTGGTGGCGAGGTCGGCGGTATCTGCCGCGGGGGTGTCGGTGGGGGGTCTGCGTACGCTGCCAGCGGGGGAGATGCCGAGGTACGAAAAATCGGTCTTGCAGCCCGGCCTGCCAGTAGGCTCGGGCACATGCAGCCGCAAGGCTGTGTGCGGTGTCATCCACTATTCTCCTGGTGCCAGATTGTGTCGGGCACATGGTTAGGAACAGAACAGGGCGCCAGATCGTGGCGCCCTGTCCCTGAAGCGCCAAAAGCGCTGGTGTGGATTTTAGGCGGCCCGCTTGCCGCGCGGGGTTCGGGTTTTTACTGGGTTCAACCCTGCCAGCGGCGCAGCACCAGACAGGCATTGGTGCCGCCGAAGCCGAAGCTGTTGGACAGCACCTGGGTCAGCTTGGCAGCGCGCGTTTGCGTGACCAGGGGCATACTGCCCAGCGCCGGGTCGGGCGTCTCGACGTTGACCGAGCCGGCAATGAAGCCCTTGTTCAGCATGATCAGGCAGTAGATGGCCTCCTGCACGCCGGTAGCTCCCTGGGAGTGCCCGGTCAGCGACTTGGTGGACGAAAACGGAGGCACCTTGTCGCCAAATACCGTCCTCAGTGCGCCAATTTCCTGCATGTCGCCGACTGGCGTCGAGGTGCCATGGGTGTTGACGTAGTCGATGGAGCCGTCCAGCCCGGCGATGGCCTGCCGCATGGCGGCCACGGCCCCTTCGCCCGACGGTGCGACCATGTCCTCGCCGTCCGAGGAAATACCGAAACCCACGATCTCGCCCAGGAGGGTGGCGCCGCGGGCCTGGGCATGCTCCAGGCTTTCGAGCACCACCGCTCCGCCGCCGCCAGCGATCACGAAGCCGTCACGCCCCGCATCGTAGGCGCGCGAGGCCTTCTCGGGCTGCTCGTTGTACTTGCTGGACATCGCCCCCATGCCGTCGAACAGCATGGCCATGCCCCAGGACAGCTCCTCGCCGCCGCCAGCGAACATCACGTCCTGCATGCCCCAGGCGATCTGCTGCGCAGCCGCGCCTATGCAGTGCGCCGACGTGGAGCAGGCCGAGGTGATGGAGTAGTTGATGCCCTTGACCTTGAAATTGGTGGCCAGGTTGGCCGACACGGTCGAGCCCATGCAGCGCGTGACCTGGTAGGGCCCGACGCGGCGGATGCCCTTGCTGCGCAGCGTATCGGCGGCCTCGATCTGGTTCGCGGGCGAGCCGCCGCCCGAGCCCATGATGAGGCCGGTGCGCGGGTGGCTGATGTGCTCGGGCGCCAGCCCCGCCTGCCGGATGGCGTCTTCGAGCGCGATCTGCGCATAGGCCGCGGCGTCGCCCATGAAGCGCAGCTGCCTGCGGTCGATGCGCGCCTCGAGGTCGATCTCGGGCTTGCCAGCCACCTGGCTGCGCAGACCCAGCTCCTTGAATTCAGGCATGGCGCGGATGCCCGAGCGGCCTTCGCGCAGTGACGTCTCGACCGAGGCCCAATCGTTGCCAATGCAGGACACGATGCCCGCACCCGTGATGACGACGCGCTTCTTGCTCATGCTGCTTCCTTCGCTCCTTCTCCGCGCAGGAAAAGTCCCACGCGCAGGTCGTTGGCCACGTAAATTTCCTTGCTATCGGCCAACAGGCGCGCATCGCCGATGGCCATGTTCAGCTTGCGCTTGATGACGCGCTTGATGTCGATCTCGTAGGTCACCAGCTTCACGTCGGGGCCGACCTCGCCGGTGAACTTGACCTCGCCGGCTCCAAGAGCGCGGCCGCGGCCGGGCAGGCGCAGCCAGGTCAGGTAGAAGCCGATCAGCTGCCACATGGCGTCCAGCCCCAGGCAGCCGGGCATCACCGGGTCGCCCTGGAAGTGGCAGGCGAAGAACCACAGATCCGGCTTGACATCCAGCTCGGCCACGATCTTGCCCAGGCCATGCGCGCCGCCGTCGCT
>JAFEER010000183.1 GCA_018240985.1 Pseudomonadota bacterium | reverse complement strand
GCTCAAGACGGCGCAGCCCAACGCCAAGCTGTTTGCCTACGTTGCCACCGGCGGCGGCGCCAACGCGGCGATTTCAAGCACCGATGTCACCATCACCATCGACAAATACCTTGAGCTCTATCCCAAGAAACTCGACGGCATCTTTCTCGACGGCATGGCGACCGACGACACCCGCCGGGCCTTCTTCCAGACCATCTACAGCTACGCCAATGGCAAGGGCCTGAAGGTCATCGGCAATCCTGGCGCCTATCCGGCACCGAAATATGCCGACCTGGCCGATGTGCTGGTGACCTACACCGGCCCCGCCAGCAGCTACCGCAGCGCCGACCCACAGCCCGCCAACGCCTGGGTCTACGACAAGCCCAACAGTGCCCAGGGCATGCTGGTGCATACGGCCAGCACATGTTCCGACATGCAGAACCTGGTGAGCCTGGCCAACAAGCCACGCCTGAACACGGGCCTGGTGTACGTCACCGATCAGAACATCGGCTCCCCCTGGTCTGCGCTGCCCAGCTACTGGAAGAACCTGCTGGGCACGGTGGACGCCACCAACAAAGGCACCACACCGCCGGTTTGCTGATGGCTGCACGCCCTGGGCGTGCCAGCCATCTCACCCGGTATTGCGCAGCCCCGCCGCAATGCCGTTGATGCAGATGTGGATGCCGGTCTCCACGCGCTCGTCGCCCTGGCCGGCGCGCCAGCGGCGCACCAGCTCCACCTGCAGGTGGTGCAGCGGGTCGATATACGGAAAGCGGTGGCGTATCGAGCGTGCCAGCGCCGTATTCGCCGCCAGGCGCTGCTTTTCGCCGGTGATGCGCGTGAGCGCCTCGGCCGTGCGCTGCCACTCCTGCTCGATGGCCGCAAACACCTTCTTGCGCAGGCGCGCGTCGGGCACCAGTTCGCTGTAGCGCTTGGCCAGGGCCAGGTCGCTCTTGGCGAGCACCATGTCCATGTTGGACAGCAGGGTGCGGAAGAACGGCCATTGCCGGTACATCCTCTGCAGTAGCGCCAGCTGCGCCTTGGGGTCTTTGCCCTCGGCGCTCATGAAGGCCTGCACCGCGGCGCCAAAGCCGTACCAGCCGGGCAGCGTGAGGCGGCACTGGCCCCAGCTGAAGCCCCAGGGAATGGCGCGCAGGTCTTCGATTCTCTGGTTGGCTTTGCGCGACGCGGGGCGCGAGCCGATGTTGAGCTGGGCGATTTCCCGGATCGGCGTGGCGTTGAAGAAGTAGTCGGTAAAGCCCGGCGTCTCGTAGACAAGCGCGCGGTAGGCTGCCATGCTGGCTTGCGAGAGCTGCTCGGCGGCCTCCAGAAAGGCCTTGGTGGCCGACTTGGTGGGCTGCAGCAGCGTGGCCTCCAGCGTGGCGGCGACCAGGGTCTCCAGGTTGCGCCGGCCGATCTCGGGGTTGGCGTACTTGGAGGCGATGACCTCGCCCTGCTCTGTCAGGCGGATCTGCCCGCGCACGGTGCCGGGCGGCTGCGCCAGGATGGCCTGGTAGCTGGGCCCGCCGCCGCGCCCCACGGTGCCGCCGCGGCCGTGGAACATGCGCAGGCGGATGGGGGCGCCCGGCTGCGCCGCGTTCAGCTCGTCGAACATGGCCACCAGGGCGATCTCGGCGCGGTACAGCTCCCAGTTGCTGGTGAAGATGCCGCCGTCCTTGTTGCTGTCGCTGTAGCCGAGCATGATGTCCTGCTCGCCGCCGCCGGCGCGCACCAGTTGCGCCACGCCGGGCAGGGCGTAGAACTCGCGCATGATGGGCGCGGCATTGCGCAGATCCTCGATGGTCTCGAACAGCGGCACGACGATCAGGTCGGCACGCGCGGCCGCATCCAGCGTCCCCTGCATCAGGCCGACTTCCTTTTGCAGCAGCAGCACCTCCAGCAGGTCGCTCACGGTCTCGGTGTGGCTGATGATGTAGTGGCGGATCGCGTCGCCGCCGTAGCACTGGCGCATGCGGCGCGCGGTCTCGAAGATGGCGAGCTCGCTGGTCGCCAAATCGGAGTACTGCGCACCCACCACGCGCAGCGGGCGCGCGTCGCACAGCAGGCCGAGCAGCAGCTGGCGGCGCTCGTCCTCGGGCAGGGCCGCATAGTCGGCATGCACGCGCGCGGTGGCCAGCAGCTCGGCCACCACGAGTTCGTGCTGATCCGAGCTTTGACGCAAATCGACGGTGGCGAGGTGAAAGCCGAACACCTCCACGGCGCGCATCAAGGGGCGCAGGCGCTCGCCCGTCAGGGCCGCGCCGCGGTGCGACTGCAGCGAGGCCTCGATCACGCGCAGGTCGGCCAGGAACTCGGCCGCGCTGGCGTAGGCGTTCTGCGGCGCCACGGCGTGGCGCGCGGCCTCGCCGCCCGTCAGCTCCTGCAGCGTGGCGGCCAGGCGGGCGTAGATGCCGGTGAGGGCGCGGCGATAGGGCTCGTCCTTGCGGTGCTCGCTCAGGTCTGGCGAACGCTCGGCGAGCGCGCGCATCTCGGGCGAGACCGGCACCAGATTGCTCGACAGCGAGAGCTCGGCGCCCAGCAGGTGCACCTCGGTCAGGTGGTGGCGCAGGGCGACCTCGGCCTGGCGGCGCAGCGCCAGCG
>JAFEER010000182.1 GCA_018240985.1 Pseudomonadota bacterium | reverse complement strand
GGAGGTGGGGCGGCTGCTGCCGCTGAGCCTGGGGGCCGAGGATTCGTGCCAGATCGGCGGCAACCTGGCCACCAACGCGGGCGGCGTCAACGTCGTGCGCTTCGGCATGGCGCGCGAGCTGGTGCTGGGCATCGAGGCGGTGCTGTCGTCGGGCGAGATCTTCCACGGCCTGCGCACGCTGCGCAAGGACAACACGGGCTACGACCTCAAGCAACTGTTCATCGGCGCGGAGGGAACGCTGGGCGTCATCACCGCCGCATCGCTGCGCCTGTTTGCGCGCGCCGACACGCGTTCGGTCGTGCTGGCGGGGGTGGAATCCCCGGTGCAGGCGCTGGCGCTGTACGAACTGCTGTTCGAGCGCTGCGGGCCGCGGCTGCAGGCCTTTGAGTTCTTCACCGGCGAATGCCTGGGTCTGGTGCTGGAGACGACCGAGGGGGTGCAAGACCCGTTCACCCAACGCTATCCGGCCTATGTGCTGGTCGAGTTTGCCGACACCACGGACGAAGCCGGGCTGGGGGTCCTGCTCGAATCCGTGATGGACGCCGCGCTGGAGCGCGAGCTGTGCCTGGATGCCGTGGTCTCGTCGTCCATCGCGCAGCTCAATGGCCTGTGGCGGCTGCGCGAGGAAATCCCCGAGGCGCAGCGCGTCAACGGTGCGCACCTGAAGCACGATATCTCGCTGCCGATCGAGAGGCTTCCTGAATTCATGACGGCGATGGAGGCGCGGCTGCAGTCGCTGTGCCCCGGCGTGCGGCTGTTCGTCTTCGGGCATTTCGGCGACGGCAATCTGCACTACAACCTGTCGCGCCCGCTGGGTGCTGCGGAAGATTGGGCCAGCACCCAGGGCCATGAGCTGACCGATGCGGTGCTGGAGCAGGTGATGCAGTTCGGCGGCAGCATCAGTGCCGAGCACGGCATCGGCCAACTCAAGCGCAATGCCTTCCACCAGTACAAGGCCCCGCTGGACCTACAGCTGATGCGCGCCGTGAAGGCGGTGTTCGATCCTGCCGGAATCATGAATCCGGGAAGTTTGCTGTAAGACTGCGTCATCTACTCCGCATGGGTAGGCCCCGTTCCAGCAAAACAGTGGGAAAGGAATGCCTCGCAGCCTGCTCCGAGTTTTCTTTCCCGGTGGGTCACTACGGTAAGCTGGCGAGCGGCGCTGGGCAGACCTGTTCGCACCTCCGAAAGTTCGCCACGCGCCAGCGACGTGACGACGCTGTGGCGTGACAGGAATGACAGCGCCACGCCTGCGGCCACCAGCGCCTTGATGGCCTCCGGCGTCCCCAACTCGAAATCGACCTGCACCTGACCGAGCTGCGCGAGCAGCCAGCGGTCGGCCGCCTCCCGGGTACCTGAGCCTCGCTCGCGCAGCGCCCAACGCGCGCGGCGCAGATCCGACCGGGTAGCGGTGCGCCCGGCAAGCGGGTGTGTGGGGGACGCGACGATCACCATTTCGTCACGCATCCACTCGCGCATCGCCAGATCGGCATGCGATTGCGGCCCTTCGATGAAACCAATGTCAGCGTCGAAGGCAGCCACTGCTCGCAGCACACCTGCGGCGTTCGCGATCTGCAACTGAACGGGGCTGTCCGGGTGCGACTCGATCCATCGCGCGAGCATCAGCGGAAGGATATGTTCGCCAATGGTCATGCTCGCAGCGACGCGCAGCGGTGCGGCATGCTGGCCCTGAAACAAGTGCTCCAGTTCCCCTGATGCCTCGACGATGGAAGCGGCCTTGGGGAAGAAGGAGCGCCCGTTTTCGTTCAGCACGAGGCGACGACCGACGCGATCGAACAGCGCCACACCCAGCAGCGACTCCAGCTCAACCAGCGCACTGCTGGCGGCCGACTGCGAACGCGAGACGCGCTCCGCAGCAGAGCGCGTGGATCCGTCGTGCGCAGTGGCGACAAAGACCTCCAGTTGCTTCAGCGTCAGGCGCAGTCTGTTTGACTTATGACCGATTTTGTCGTTCATGATGATATGAATTATCCGCTTTTTTAGTTTATGCGAAATCAATATGCTTATAAGCGATGAAGTTATATAGCTCTACCCTCAAGACCCGGATGGGCATTGGCCAAGTGGCCGGCCATATGCTCACGCTGTGGCCCGGCTTTCTGGTGTGCGCCGTCATTGCGCTGGCCGCGACGTTCATTTCCGAGCACCAAGGCGGGCCGCAACTGCTGTATGCGCTGCTCATCGGATTGGCGTGCAATTTTCTCGCCGGCTCCGACCGAGTCATGCCTGGCGTGTCCGTGTGCGCGCGCACCGGGTTGCGCTGCGGCGTGGCGCTTCTGGGCGCCAGGATCACGATTGACAAGGTGGCCAGCCTCGGCATCTGGACTGGCGTTGGCATCGCGGTTTCCGTGGTGGCGACGATCCTGTTCGGGGTAGTCCTCGCCACGTTCATGCGGCGGCCGCGAGAAGAGGGACTGCGGGGTGCTCGGTCGGCATCTGCGGCGCTTCGGCGGCCCTCGCAGTGGCGGCTGCCTTACCTGCGACCAAGGAGAACGAGCGCTTCACGTTGCTCGCTGTGGTGGGCGTGACCTTGCTTTCGACGCTGGCCATGGTGCTCTACCCGCTGCTGCTCAGCACGTTCGGTATGTCGCCGCGTATATCGGGTATTTTGCTGGGCGGCACCATCCACGACATCGCGCAGGTCGTCGCAGCCGGGCTCATCCTGGGCCCCGAAACGGGTGAGATTGCCACGATCGTGAAGCTGTTCCGCGTGGCGCTGCTGGTGCCCATTGTTGCGGTCATTGCCGTTCTCTACCGTGATCGATCGGCTGCCACCCCCGGCTCGCGCGTGCCCACGTTTCCGGCCTTTCTGCTGTGGTTCCTCTTCTTCGTTGTCTTGACCTCGATGGGTGTCATCGGCAGCGATGTCGCGGCCATCGCGAACGAAAGCTCCCGCTGGCTGCTGGTCGCGGCCATCGGTGCTGCCGGCGTGAAAACCAATTTTGCGGAGCTGATGAAGCTGGGCTGGCGCCCCGTCGTGATGCTTGTCAGTGAAACCATTTTTATCGCGCTCGCGGTCTTTGCCTGGTCGGCCTAGCCACGCCGCCTCTCGTCATCAACTGAAGATTTCCAACCACACCCCCAGGAGAACACATGCAGATCCTCGTGACTGAATTCATGGATGCACCCGCCGTCGAACGGCTGAAGGCTCACCATGAGGTGACCTACGAGCCGCAGTTGGTCGACGACATGCCGCGGCTGCTGCAGGCAGCGCCGAAGTGCGATGCGGTCATCGTTCGCAACCGCACACAGGTTCGCGGGGAGCTGCTGGCCGCCTTGCAGCGCTGCAACGTAGTGGGCCGCCTTGGCGTAGGACTCGACAACATTGATCTGGACGAGTGCCAGCGGCGCGGCATCCAGGTCATCCCGGCCACGGGAGCCAACGCCAACAGCGTCGCCGAATATGTCATTGCGACCGCGATGCTGCTGCTGCGTGGCGCCTACGCTTCAACGGCCGATGTCGCTACCGGCCGCTGGCCGCGTACCGAGCTGTCCCAGGGCCGCGAGTTGGCGGGCAGAACGCTCGGGCTTGCCGGCTTTGGTTCGATCGGACAACTCACGGCCCGGCTGGGCAAGGCCCTGGGCATGAATGTCATGGCCTACGACCCGGCGATGCCGGCCACGAACCCCGTTTACGCAGCTACAGGGGTGGCGGCCACGAGCTTGGAGGAGCTGCTGGCCCAGGCGGATGTGGTGAGCCTGCACATGCCCCTGGTGGATTCCACCCGCAACCTTTTCGACCACAAGCGCCTTGCTGCCATGAAGAAAGGCGCGATTCTGGTGAACACCGCGCGCGGCGGCATCGTCGATGAAGCGGCGACGGCGGCGGCGCTGCGCAGTGGCCAGTTGGGCGGGGCCGCGCTCGACGTCTTTGCGGCAGAACCGCTGCAGGCATCGGCCCATTTCGAGGGCTGCCCGAATCTCATCCTCACGCCGCACATCGGCGGCTTGACCGTGGAGTCGAACGAGCGCGTCAGCAGCCTGGTCGCGGCCAAGGTGCTGGAGGCACTGGCCTGACGGCACCTGGATCGCCGCGAACGGCTTCGCAAAAGCCCCCCCTCGCTGGGTAATCGGCATAGCGACATAGCAATTCCTCAACCTCAAAGGAGACAAATCATGACTACCAATCAAAAATCCATTCTTGCCAGCTCCTCCTGTATCAAGCGGCGAACGCTGCTTGCCTCGGCGTGTGTGCTTGCCGTGCCGATGGCGTGGGCCCAAGCACCAGCCGACTACCCCAAGGCGGGCACACTGCTGCGCTACGTCGTGCCGTTTCCACCCGGCGGGCTGACGGACGTGATGGCCCGACTTGTCGCACAGCAGTTGGGTGACCGCTGGAAAATCAACGTCATCATCGAGAACAAGCCGGGAGCGGGTGCGATGACGGGCGCCGAATATGCCGTTAGGTCGGCCCCGGATGGCTACACGATGCTGGCGGTCAACATGACGCACTCCGTCAATGCGACGCTGTTCAAAGGGCGGGCGAAGTTCGATCTGAATACGGATCTCAGGCCGGTTGCGCTGCTCGCAGGGGCCCCAGTCCTCATCGTCGTTCCCGCCAACAGCAAGATCCAAACCTTGAACGATCTGATTGCCGAGGCGAAGGCAAGGCCCCTCAATGCAGGTTCGAGCGGGGTTGGCACGCCTTCGCACCTGTCGCTCGCGCTCTTCAACCAATTGAACGGCACCAACATCCTGCACATTCCCTACAAGGGCGGTTCCCCGTCGCTCACGGATCTCATGGCGGGTCAGTTGGATGTAATTTTCAGCAATTTCCCGGAATCGCTGCCCTTCGTGAAGTCTGGAAAGCTGCGCGCGATTGCGATCGCCAGCGAGCAGCGGAACCCACAAGTGCCCAGTGTGCCGACCACCGCACAAGCCGGCATGCCCAAGCTCAATGCCGAGCAATGGACTGCAGTGATGGCACCCGCCAAGACCCCGGATGCCATCGTTGAGAAGCTCGGTGCCGAGCTGGTGCGGATCATGCAGATTCCCGAAATCGCCAAGAAGAGCGAGGAACTGGGGTTCCGCGTCGATCCGCGCGGCCCCAAGGCGTTCGGGGAATTCTGGACTTCCGAGGTTCAGCGCTGGCGTTCGGTGATCGAAGCCGCAGATATCAAGCCGGAATAACCCGTCGCGCAACCCAGGGGGAAGTCGGGCGCTAGCAATTTTGAATCTGGAGCGCCCCGATCTTCCATTAGGTCGAGGGGGCAGCTTCAAGCGTCACTGCACGCGCCGGCCACGCTGCTCGTCCACTTCCGTCCCGCTTTCTTCGCCAACCCGCATCAAGTCATCTCGGTTGCAAGTCACCGAGTGGGTTGGCTTGGACGATCAATTTTCAACTTAGGCATCACCTTCATCATGACCATCACGCAGGAAAAACTTCAAACGCTCCGGGATCTCGGAACGGCCACCATCTATGAAGCACAAGGGGCAAAAGGTGCGTTCGATCACGGCATGAAGCCCATCGACCCGACGCTGCGCATTGCAGGGCCAGCGCTGACGGTCGATGCCCGCCCCGCCGACAATCTCATCTTGCACTACGCGGTGCAGCAGGCCAAGCCGGGCGACGTGCTGGTTGTGGATGCGAAGGGCTTCATGGAAGCCGGCCCCTGGGGCGACATCCTCACGTTGCAAGCGATCCAGAAGGGAATCGTTGCTTTGGTCATCAACGGCTGCGTGCGTGATGCCAATCTCATCATCGACATGAAGTTCCCGGTCTTTTGCCGCGGCCTGTCCATCAAGGGCACAGGCAAGGCCCAACCTGGCATGGTCAACGTGCCCATCACGATTGATGACGTAGTCGTTCGTCCTGGCGACATCGTTGTCGGCGACCGGGACGGCTTGGTCGTGGTGGCCCAGGATGAGGTCGACAAGGCGATCGAAAACAGCTATTCGCGCGAAGCCAAGGAGGTTGAACAACGGGCAGCCATTGACCGTGGCGTGTCCACGATTGAACTGTTCGGCCTGGCACCCACACTGGAGCGCATGGGGTTGACCTGACCACGACCTGAATCCATGACCGCTCAGCCGATATCCCGCCGCATTGCCTGAAACGCACTCAATGCCCGTCCAAGGCGGTGCAGATTACCTCGCCTGAGGGCACTTGCCCTCTGACTGGCAGCGGTTTGCGCGCTCTCACGAGCCCTTTGCGATGGTTGTTCGTCGCAAGCGGCCACACCTCTGCCAGCCTCTGGCGTCAGCCGGGGCCTTGGGGGGCAATGAGTTTTGCAGGTTTTGGCCGCTACGACGCTCAGCCACAGGCCATGCTGCGGTAGTGGCCCTCAAACACCGCATACCCCGTATCGTTGGCCCCCAGACCCACAACCCAACGACCGGCATGGCGGATCATGCGGCCCGCCTTGTAGACCATCTCCTGCATCACCGTCTTGATGCGCCGCCTCGCTGCCTTGTGGCGCACTGGGGCATCATCGCCGTGCAGCGTATGCAGGCCCATGAGGCGCAGCACATTCATGGCCACCGCTGCCAATTGGCAGATGACCCATGCTGGCATGCCGAGCATCGCAGAGCTCACGTTAACGTTGCGAGAATTGGCTGCACGCATCGCACCCCACGGCACCTTCAATTTTTTACTATCGAACGGGCAGGCGCTCTGGGCCCATGCCTCCACCAACCTGTACTACATCGTGCGCCGCTACCCATTCTCGCAGGCCCAGTTGAGTGACGAGGATTTGCAGGTAGATTTTTCTACCCACACCACGCCCCAAGACAAGGTTGCTGTGGTCGTCACGGCGCCGCTCACCTCGAACGAGGAATGGACGGCATTTCAACCGGGCGAGATGCGCGTGTTTGTCGATGGCGAATGCTTGGCCACG
>JAFEER010000181.1 GCA_018240985.1 Pseudomonadota bacterium | reverse complement strand
CGCCTGCCGCTGGCCTGGGTGCTGCCGGTGGTGGGTGGCGTGGCCTGTGCGCTCACCTGGCGCAAGCTACCGGGTTGACACCATGCCCACCACGCTGACCCTGCAACTTCAGCCGCTGGACTGGCTGAACCTGTTTCTGTACTACCTGTCGATCTCGCTGCTGGCCGTGGGCGGCGCCATTGCCACGGCGCCGGACATGCACCGCTTTCTAGTGGAGCGCCAGGGCTGGCTGACCGACGCGCAGTTCAACACCTCCATCGTCCTGGCCCAGTCCGCACCCGGCCCGAACGTGCTGTTCATCGCCCTGCTGGGCTGGAACGTGGGCCTGAACACCGGCGACGGCACGCACATGGCCTGGGCCGCCGGCGCGCTGGGCGTGGCGGTGTGCATGGTGGGCGTCATGCTGCCCAGCAGCCTGCTGACCTGGGCCGCCACGCGCTGGGCGCACCGCAACCGCGAGCGCCGTTCGGTGCGCGCCTTCAAGCAAGGCATGGCGCCACTGGTGATCGGGCTGATCCTGGCCACGGCCTGGGTGCTGGCCCGCGCCCATGGCGATCCGGCGCAGGACTGGCGGCTGTGGCTGCTCTCGGCCATCACCACGCTGCTGGTGTGGCGCACGCGCATACACCTGCTGTGGCTGCTGGGCGCGGGTGCGCTGCTAGGCGCCCTGGGCTGGGTTTGATGTATCCAACAGCGCAGGCAGCAGCTGCGCCGACGGGCCGCGCAGCACGGCATGGGCGATGGCGTCGAGCTCGCTGGGCCCGGTGTTGATGACCACCACGCGCGCGCCGGCCTGCCGCGCCTGATGCGCCAGGCCGGCGGCCGGATAGACGGCGCCGGCCGTGCCCACCACCAGCATCACGTCGCAGGCCTGCACGGCCTGCTGCGCCGCATCCAGCGTGGCAATAGGCAGAGCTTCGCCAAACCACACGACACCGGGCCGCAGCAGGTTGCCGCAGCGGTCGCAGAAAGGCGGGTTGCCGGCGGCGGCATGCTCCATCCAGCAGCAGTCGCGCGGCGTGTCCAGCCAGCGGTTGTCGAACAGATTGCCGTGCAGGCACAGCACGTCCTCGCTGCCCGCGCGCTGGTGCAGGCCGTCCACGTTCTGCGTGATCAGCGTCAGCCGTCCCGGCTGGCGCCGCGCAAACTGCGCCAGCGCATGGTGGCCGGCGTTGGGCTGCACGCCGCGCAGCAGCTCGCGGCGGTGTTGGTACCAGCCCCAGACCCGCGCCGGCTGGGCGCGAAAGCCGCCCTCGCTGGCCATCTCGTAGGGGTCGAACCGGGCCCAATAGCCGGTCTGCGCGTCGCGGAAGGTGGGTACGCCCGATTCGGCGCTCACCCCGGCGCCGGTCAGCACAGCGATGTGCCGCGCGGCAGCGAGCCAAGCGCGAACCATGTACAAGTTTGCAAGGTCTGCGGGCTCGGTCATGCCGCTCATTGTGCCTGTGGCACCGCCAGCAGGCCCTGCTCCACCATGGCGACCAGGCGCTCGGCGAATGCCTGGCGTCCGGCCTCGTCCAGCGCGCGCAGGGGGCCGTCGAGCATCAGAAAGGCCATGCCGTGCACCGCCGACCAAGCCATGAACTCGGCCCCCGGGCGCCGTGCGGCGGGCAGCAGTCCGGCCGCGACCATGCCGTCGAGGGCGTCGCAGAGCAGCTCGAATGGATCCCTGCCGCTGGCGCCGCGCGGCGCCGCATCGTCCGACGCGTATTCCTTCAGGCCGAAGGGCCGGGCGGCGAAGGCCGTGCGAAACAGGCCCGGCTCCTGCCAGGCGAAGCGCAGGTAGCCGATACCGACGCCTCGGAAAGCCGCGCGCGCACGGCGCTGTGGATCCGGCACGCGTTCCGCGGCCGTCACCTCGGCCTCGATGGCGCGCGCCAGTTGCGCCAGGGCCTCGGCCCGCACCGCCTCGAGCAAGGCCTGACGGCTGGCGAAATGGCGATAGGCGGCATTGGGCGCCACCCCCGCGCGGCGCGTGGCCTCGCGCAGCACGATGGCCTGCGGCCCGCCTTCGCGCGCCAGTTCGACCCCTGCATCCAGCAGGGCGCGGCGCAGGTCGCCGTGGTGGTAGCTGGCCGCCGCACGCGTCAGCGGCGCCGGGCGACCGCGGCGACCGGCGAGCCCGGCCTGGTCTGAAAACGTCATGTCTGCTTGGTTACAGAAAAATTGTGGACACCATCCACATCGAAGTCTAGGATATGTGGACGGTGTTCACAAGCCCCATGTTTCCAACCCTACCTGCCGAGTACCGAGATGACCCGCGTGCGCGTTGACAGCTTCACCGTATCCCTGGACGGCTACGGTGCCGGGCCGAGCCAGAGCATCGACGAACCGCTGGGCGTCGGCGGCAAGGAACTGCACCAGTGGTTCATCCCCACGCGCACCTTCCAGCGCCTGCATGGCGCGGGCGAAGGCAGCACAGGCGTGGACGACGACTTCGCCGCGCGCGGCTTTCAGAACGTCGGCGCGTGGATTCTTGGCCGCAACATGTTCGGGCCGGTGCGCGGGCCCTGGCCCGACCTGAGCTGGAAAGGCTGGTGGGGTGACAACCCGCCCTACCACGTCCCGGTGTTCGTGCTGACGCATTTCCCGCGCCCGCCCATCGACATGGAGGGCGGCACCACGTTCCACTTCGTCACCGACGGCATCCACACCGCGCTGCAACAGGCGCGCGACGCCGCCCAGGGCATGGACGTGCGCATCGGCGGCGGGCCCGACGTGATCCGGCAATACCTGCGGGCGGGCCTGATCGACGAGCTGCACCTCGCCATCGCGCCGGTGCTGCTGGGCCGGGGCGAGCGGCTGTTCGACGGCGTGGACTTGCGCGCGCTGGGTTATGAATGCGTGCAATGGGTGGCGACCGAGAAGGCAATGCATGTGGTATTGCAACGGGCTCGGCGATGAAGTGCGTGCAGGCGCACGCGTGAAAGGAGACATCCGATGGACATGAGCAACTACGTGGAAGGCTTTGTCGTCGCCGTGCCGACCGCCAACCGCGAAACCTACCGCCAGGTCGCCGCCGACGCGGCGCGCCTGTTTCGAAAGCATGGCGCCCTGTCGCTGGTGGAATGCTGGGGCGACGACGTGCCCGAGGGCAAGCTGACCTCGTTTCCGATGGCCGTCAAGCTCAAGCCGGATGAAACGGTGGTTTTTTCGTGGATCGTGTGGCCGTCGAAGGCGGCGCGCGACCAGGGCAACGCCGCCGTGATGGCCGACCCCGACGCACCCAAACAAATGCCGTTTGACGGCCAGCGCATGATCTTTGGCGGCTTCACCGTGCTGGTGGATGCTTGAGCGAGAGAGCTCCTGCAGCTTCAAACCATTTTGGCCATTAGCCCTTGTCCATCAAGCGCAAACAGCTATTGATTTGATAGTTTTTTGACGACCCAGCACCCACAGGAGTCGGAAATGTCCAGTTCCGCAAAAACCAAGCGCGCCACCGTCGTGCCCTGCCTGCGCTACCGCGACGCACCCAAGGCCATCGAATGGCTGTGTTCGGTTTTCGGGTTTGAAAAACATCTCGTCGTGCCCAACGACGACGGCACCATCGCGCATGCGCAACTGAGCTTCGGCAACGGCATGGTCATGCTGGGCTCCGCGACAAAAGCCCAAAACGCATTCGACCGCCTGATCCAACTGCCCGACGCGCTGGGCGGCGTTGAAACGCAAAGCCCCTACCTCGTCGTGGCCGATGCCGACCTGGTCTACCAGCGCGTCATGGCGGCCGGCGGCAAGATCGAAATGGCCATCAAGGACGAGGACTACGGCGGCCGTGGCTTTTGCTGCCGCGACCTGGAAGGCCACTTGTGGAGCATCGGCACCTACGACCCCTGGTGACGCCGGATTCGATGCCTGCGACCGCCCTGCATCACCCATCCAACTTTTTCAACCCAACGGAGACACTCATGCAATTCAACCCCTACCTCAACTTCGACGGCAACTGCGCCGAGGCCTTTGCCTTCTATGCCAAGCTGTTTGGCGGCACCATCGTCTACCAAGGCACCTTCGGCGAAATGCCGGCGCAGGAGGGCATGCCGCCGCTGCCCGAAGCGGCCAAGAGCCGCATCATGCATGTGCACCTGCAGATCAAGGAACAGTCGCTGATGGGCTCCGACACCATGCCGGTGGCACCCGGTCAGGATCCGGACACCTGTGGCGGCGGCTACCAAAAGCCGCAGGGTCTGTGGGTGTCGATCCAGGCCGCCGACGCAGCCGAGGGCAAGCGCCTGTTCGACGCCCTGGCCCAGGGCGGGCAAGCCGTGATGCCGTTCGCCGCCACCTTCTGGTCGCCCGGCTTCGGCATGGCGCGCGACCGCTTCGGCACGCCGTGGATGGTCAACGTCCCGCAAGCGGCCTGAAACAGGACAGACGCCATGACGACACCCGCCAAGAACACCATCTGCCTCTGGTACGACGGCGGCGCCGAGGAGGCCGCGCGCTTCTACGCCGCGACCTTCCCCGACTCCGCCCTGGGCAGAGTGCATCGCGCGCCGGGCGACTACCCGTCGGGCAAGCAGGGCGACGTACTGACCGTGGACTTCACCGTCATGGGCATCCCCTGCCTGGGGCTCAACGGCGGCCCGGCCTTCAAGCACTGCGAGGCGTTCTCGTTCCAGGTGGCCACCGTCGATCAGGCGGAAACCGACCGCTATTGGAACGCCATCGTAGGCAACGGCGGCCAGGAGAGCGAATGCGGCTGGTGCAAGGACAAGTGGGGCATCTCCTGGCAGATCACGCCGACCGTATTGACCGAGGCCTTTACCGGCACCGACCGCGCGGCCGCCAAGCGCGCCTTCGAGGCCATGATGACGATGAAGAAGATCGACGTCGCAGCAATCGAGGCGGCGCGGAAGGGATAGAACACCATGCAAGACCTTGCCACCCCCGCCATCGTTGACCGCGCCACCTGGGAGCGCGAGCGCGCCGATCTGCTGGCGCGCGAGAAGGCGCACACCCGCGCCGGCGACGCTCTGGCCGCCGCGCGCCGTAGACTGCCCATGACGCGCATGGATGCGGTGACCGTCGTCGGCGCGCACGGCCCCGTGCCCCTGCAGCAGGTGTTCGAAGGCCGGCGCATGCTGCTGGTCTACCACTTCATGTGGAAGCGCGGCGCGCCGCACGACAAGCAATGCCCCGGCTGCACCCACACGCAAGTGGCGCTGAACGAGGCGGTGCGCGCCTACCTGGCCGCACGAGACGTAACCTACGCCGTGTTTAGCGCCGGCCCCTGGGCCGAGCTTGCGGCCTACCGCGACTTCATGGGCTGGACTGCGCCGTGGTACTCCACGCTGGACACGGGCGATGCGCTCCCCGCCATCCGCGACGGCGGCGACCTGCGCTGCTATCTGCGCGATGGCGACGAGGTGTACCAGACCTACGAGACGACGCAACGCGGCGTCGAGGCCATGCTGCCCACGCTGCAGCTGCTCGACCTCACGCCCTACGGCCGGCAGGAGACCTGGGAGGAATCGCCGGCCGGCTGGCCCCAGCCCGACCAGGCCGGCCACTGGTGGTGGCAGAACGGCCGGCCCATCGCCCAATGGACGCGCACCGATGCCCCCGTCAAATAGGAGACTGCCATCATGCCCACCGGAACCGTCCGATTCCACCGCGTGCTCAAGGCCCCCGCGGCGCGCATCTTCAAGGCCTTCGTCGATGCCGACGCCATGGCCAAGTGGCTGCCGCCGCACGGCTTCACCGGCAAGGTTCACGAGATGACGGCCAAGGTCGGCGGCTCGTACCGCATGTCCTTCACCAACTTCTCGACCGGCGCCAGCCATTCCTTCGGTGGCCAGTACCTGGAGCTGGTTCCCGGCGAGCGCCTGAGCTACACAGACCGCTTCGACGACCCCAATCTTCCGGGCGAGATGCGCACCACCGTCGCGCTCAAGCCGGTGAGTTGCGGGACGGAGCTGAACATCGTGCAAGAAGGCATTCCCGCAGCCATCCCGGTGGAGGCCTGCTACCTGGGCTGGCAGGAATCGCTGAGCCAGCTGGCGCTGCTGGTGGAGGCGCAGGTGACGGATGAGGTTGGCGGCTGAGCCGCCGTTCCACGGCGCCGCCCACGGCATTGCATCGGAGTGAACCCAGAAATGAGAAAGATCAGAATCGCGGAACACATCTCGCTGGACGGCGTGATTCAGCCCGGCGCGCCGAACGACGACAGCGAATACGCCCATGGCGGATGGACGGCGCCGTATCGCACGGCGGAAGGCGCGGCGGCCACCGCCGAGGCCTACGGCAAAGGCTTCGACCTGCTGCTGGGCCGCCGCACCTACGACCTGTGGGCCGGCTTCTGGCCCAAGATCAAGGGCGGCCCCTTCGCCGACGGCCTGAACGCCGCGACCAAGTACGTAGCGACCCACAGACCTGAGCGCCTCGCCTGGGGCCCGGTCGGGCACCTGGGCGCGGACGTGCTGGACGGCATTCGTCGTCTCAGGTCGGAGGTCGGCCCCGACCTGATGGTCTGCGGCAGTGCGTCGCTGACCAACGTCCTGCTCGAGCGGGGCTGGGTGGATGAACTGGTGCTGGCGGTCTATCCGCTCTTGCTGGGCCGGGGCAAACGCTGCTTTTCGGACGGCGGGCCACCGTGCGAGTTCGCCCTGGTCAACTCGAAGGCCACGCCCACCGGCGTGCTGCTGAACATCTACCAGTACGCTGGAACATCGCGAACCGCATGAAGGCGAGGTCGGCGAATGATGCATTCGAACGCAAGTCCCTGTTTGTTTTGAAAAAATGGAATCGCAATTTCGCAAGGGCCATCAGGAAAGGAAACAAGCATGAAATTCGTTTTGCTATCCCGTCACTCCGGCGGCAGTTCAGTCCCGGAAAACGAAGCTGCGCAGAATCTCGAAGACATGGGGAAGTGGGTTTCCTTGTTGAAGGCCACGGTGGCAATGCCCATCAGAGGTGGAAAAACGGTCTCCGCGAACCATGTTGAAGACTATGTGGGAGATGTCGGCGGACTATTGATTTTTGAAGCCGACAACCTTGAGCAAGCTGTCGCGCTGGCAAAGAAATCGCCTGGCCTTAAATACGGGTTCACGCATGAAATCTTTCCAGAAATATCCATGGATGAGGCGGCAAAAACGAAGTGAACACGAATACAGCCTTGACCATGGCCGATCGGTTCCCGCCGGTCGGCGTGGCGCACGTCGTGTTGGAAACCGATCGCATGGAGCCATCCGGCCGGTTCATGCGCGCCCTGGGCATGCGCCCCATCTTCGAAGGGCCGCAGACCTCGATCTATGAGATGCGCGGCGGCACCCACCTGCTGCTGATGCGCAAGGATCAGGTTGCCGGTGGAATGGCACCGTTCGACCTGATGGTGGACGACCTGCCGGCCACGCACGCGCGATACGTCGCGCTGGGGCTGGATCCCTCACCGATCGAGCCGCGGCCGGCCATCGGCCATGAGGTCTTCACCGTGCGCGAGCCGGCCGGGCACACCATCACCATTTTCTCTAGCCACGCTTCCGGAGAACCGATATGAACCCCGGCATCCTGTCCAGCCGCTCGTGCAACCAGACGCCGCTGAGCGGAGCGGCTTTGGACGCCAGCCCCGCGCAGACCATCTGCGAGCGAAGCCTCGGCATCAGGCGAATGGTCGGGACGCGTGCCGGCATGAAGTGCCGCAGGCCCTGGAGTTCCGAATGATCACGCTCCACGCCTTCGGCCGCGTCCATCCCGGCATGGCCTGCGAGGGCCGCGATCTGCGCGCGCAATGGGCGCTGGAGGAAACCGGCCTGCCCTATCGCGTGCACAAGCTCGACTACGTGGCCGGCGAGTTCGACGGCCCGGCCCACCGCCGGATCAGCACCTTCCGCCAGGTGCCGGTGATCGAGGACGAAGGCCTGGTCGTCGCCGAATCGGGCGCGATCGTGCTCTACATCGCCGAGAAGGCGGGCAAGTTGATACCGACCGACTTCGCGGGCCGCACACAGGTCGTGCAATGGTGCTTCGCCGCGCTCGCCACCGTCGAGCGGCCGTTGTTCGAGATCACCATGATCGACATCGGCCTGCGCGGCCCGGACATTGGCGGGGCCCGAGCGGCTCTGGTCAAGGAGGCCCACCGCTGGTTCGCGGGCCTGGAGCAGCGGCTGGACGGCCGCGAGTGGATCGCGTGCGACGATTTCACCGTCGCCGATATTCTGCTGGCCAGCGTGCTGCGGCAAGTGCGTGAAACCGGTCTCATCGATCCATATCCACGCTTGCAGTCGTATTACGCACGCGCGTTTGCGCGCCCCGCCTGGCAGCGCACCCTACGCCAGTGCGCCGAGCGCCAGGGCATCGCTGTTTCGGATATTCGGTGAAGGCCCGAATAAAAGCGGTGACCGTTCACAATTTCTGTAGACAAACAGGAAGAGGTATCGAACAACGTCCCTCCTGCAACCAACGACAACCCACTTGAAGGAACCCACCATGCAGATCACCGTCTCCACTACCATCGCCGCGCCGCTGGCCACGGTCTGGGCCGCGTACACCACGCCGCAAGACATCGTAGCCTGGAACACCGCGTCGGCCGACTGGCACACCACCTCGGCCACCGTGGATTTGCGCGCGGGCGGCCACTTCTCGTCGCGCATGGAAGCGAAGGACGGCAGCATGGGCTTCGACTTTGCCGGGGTGTACACGCAGGTGGTGCTGCAAAGGCTGATCGAGTATTCGTTCGGCGATCGTCGGGGTCGCGTCGAGTTCGACGAAGGGCCAGAGGGCGTCGCCGTCACGGTCACCTTCGACGCCGAAACGACCCACCCCGAAGCGCAGCAGCGGGCGGGCTGGCAGGCCATCCTGGACAGCTTCAGGTCTCACGTCGAATCGCGGTCGTGACGGGTCAAATCTTATGCAGGCACGCGTTCACGATCCACTGCTGCGCTCGCTTCAGAACCGGTTCGACCAGCACCCGCAGCGCCACCGGGGGCTGGCGTGGGAGCCGGTGCTCGAGCGCCTGCAGGCCGCGCCCGCCGCGCTGGTGACGCTGGGCGCGATGGAGGCGACCGGGGGCGAGCCCGACGTGATCGACCAGGACGAGGCCAGTGGCCGGTTCATCTTCTGCGACTGCGCTCCAGAGAGTCCGCTTGGGCGAAGGAGTCTTTGCTACGACCGCCAGGCCCTGGACGCGCGCAAGGAAAACAAGCCCGCGGGCAGCGCCGTCGAGATGGCTGCCGCGATGGGCCTCGAGCTGTTGTCAGAGGAGCAGTACAGCGCATTGCAGCGACTGGGCGAATTCGATGTGAAGACTTCCAGTTGGATCGCGACGCCCGAGGACGTGCGCGCGCTCGGCGGCGCGCTGTTTTGCGATCGCCGCTATGGCCGGGTGTTCGTCTACCACAACGGAGCGTCCTCGTACTACGCGGCGCGGGGTTTTCGCGGGCTGGTTCGCGTCTGATCGCCAAAGCAGGAGCACGCCCACCCATGACCATCAAGCTGTACGGCCACCCCTTCGCCGCCTTCGTCTGGAAGCCCCTGATCGCCGCCTACGAGCGAGGCGTGCCTTTCGAGTTCTGCATGATCGACGCCGACCATCCGGAACATCGCGCGCGCATCGCCGAGCTGTCGCCGACGGGCCAGTTCCCGGCCCTGGTGCATGGCGCGCGCGAGATCACGCAATCCATCCCGGTGATCGAATACCTGGATCGGATTGGCGACGCGGCGCCCATGGTTCCCAGGGATCCGGATGCCGCGCTGACCACGCGCATCCTGGCCGGCGTGTTCGACGACTATGTGGCCGGGCCCATGCAGCAGGTCGTGACCGAGGCCTTGCGGCCGGCGGATCGGCGCGATCCGCGCCGCGTTCAGGATGCCAAGGCCAGGCTGGATCAGGCCTACGCCTGGCTGGCGCGCCGCATCGGCCATGGCAGGGGCCGGCGGCGGCCCGTTCAGCATCGCGGACTGCGCGGCGGCCCTGGCCTTGTTCTACGCCGATTGGGTGCACCCCATCGCCGCCGGCCCGCTCAAGGCCTACCGGTCACGCCTGCTGGCGCGCCCGTTCGTGGCGCGGGTGGTGGACGAGGCGCGTCCCAACTGCCCGCTGTTTCCGCTGGGTGCCCCGGACAGGGATTGAACCGCCCGGGGCCTTCAGGCAAGCTTTCTTTCACCCACCCAAGGAGCACATCATGAAACCCAACCCCGTTGTCTGGTTCGAGATCTACGTGCAGGACATGCAGCGCGCGCAGGCGTTCTACGAAAGCGTCTTCCAGTTCAAACTGGAGACCCTGCCCACGCCCGAGGGCGATTTGCACGGCCTGCAGATGCTGCGCTTTCCGGGGGACATGGCGACCATGGGCGCCTCAGGCGCGCTGGTCAAGATGGAGGGCGTGCCCTCGGGCGGTGGCGGCACGCTGGTGTACCTGGCCTGCGAGGACTGCGCCGTCGAGCAGGGCCGCGTGGAGGCGGCCGGCGGCAAGGTGTTCAAGCCCAAGTTCTCCATCGCCCCCCATGGCCACATCGCCCTCGTCGTGGACACCGAGGGCAACTGCATCGGCCTGCATTCGATGCTGTGAGTTGGCCCGTCGCGTCAACCCCTCTGCCGCCGCGCCTCGTACAGGCAGACGGCACTGGCGACCGAGACGTTGAGGCTCTCCACCGCGCCCTGCATGGGGATACCCACCAGTTCATCGCAGGTCTTGCGCGTGAGCTGACGCATGCCCGGGCCTTCGGCGCCCAGCACCAAGGCCACGGGGCCTTTCAGGTCTACCTGGTAGAGCGTCTTGTCGGCGTCGCCGCTGGTGCCTATGACCCAGATGTTGCGCTCCTTGAGCTCGCCCAGGGTGCGTGCCAGGTTGGTGACCATGAAATACGGCACGGTCTCGGCCGCGCCGCTGGCTACCTTAGCCACGGTGGCGTTGATGCCCACGGCATGATCCTTGGGCGCAATCACGGCATGGGCACCGGCGCCGTCGGCCACGCGCAGGCAGGCGCCCAGGTTGTGCGGATCCGTCACGCCGTCGAGCACCAGCAGCAGCGGGTTGGCCACGCCGTCGGCCTCCAGCTGGTCGAGCAACTCGTCGAGGGACTGCAGCTGCACCACGGCCTCGACGCGCGCGGCCAAGCCCTGGTGGCCGTGGCTGCCGGCTAATTTTGATAGGCGCAGGCCGTCGGCCTCGATCAGGCGCACGCCCGCTTCGCGTGCGCGCTCCAGGAACTGGCGCATGCGCGCGTCACGGCGCGTCGCCTCGAAATACACCTCAATGATGGATTGCGGCGCCGTCTTCAGGCGCACGCCAACGGCGTGGAAGCCGAACAGGACTTTGGGGGCGGACATATAAGGACATTATCCCGGTTGGGGGCTGGTACTCCGTTCCACCAAAACATTGACATGAAATCGCGCCTTTGTCCGCCATGCGGCGTTGCAAATCCTCGCGATAGCTACTGCCCGCAAGGAGGAGCAACGCCACATGGTGCAGCGAGCGCGGTGCTGGCGAGCGCGTTCAACTACCGAATCCAGGTTGAACTAAATCAAGATAATTTACAATAACAACATAATGACACATATCTGCCGATACACAGAGAATCCCAGTGCCATCATGTGACGCTAAAGACACTCCGCATTGAATCTCAACAGCCGCCACATGCCTTCGCATTCCCTTGCAGCGCAACCCGATCAGGTCGATGCCCGCCAGAAGCTGCGCCTTCGGCGCCTGTTGCTGTCGGTGGCCGTGTACGTGCCCTGCGGGCTGATGCTGGCAATGGTGACCTGGCTGGGTTTTCTGCCGCCGTGGTTCACTCCGGTTTGGGTCGTTTCTTTTAGCTGCACGAATGTCTTTTTCTTCGCGCTGATCAAGACCGGGGTCAACCTGCGCTTCAAGGATCCGAGCATGACCATGGCGCAGATGGCCGTCGCCATAGGCGCGGTGGCCTTCATCCTGTACTACGCGGGCGCCATACGCGGTGGCTTGCTCATTCTGCTGCTGGTAATCCTGCTGTTTGGGGTGCTGCAGCTGACGACGGCCGAACTGCTGGCCATGGGCACGCTCTGCTCTGCCGCCTATGCTGCGGTCATCGTCCTGCTCACCATCAACCAGCCGGCCCAGATCAACCCCCGCGTCGAATGGGTTCAGTGGGCCACGCTGACGGCAACGCTGGCAGTCATGTCTCCACTGGTGGGCTACATGAGTACCGTCAGACGCCGCCTGTCGGAGTCGTTGCGTACCATCAAGGACATGGCCCAACGCGATGCACTCACCGGTATCTTCAACCGCCATCACATGGGCGAGGAAATCGACAAGGAAATTGGCCGGTGCGAACGTGGCTCACCGACCTTTCTCGCGCTGATTGTTGACATCGACCACTTCAAGCAGATCAACGACACTCACGGCCACCTGGTGGGCGATCAGGTGCTGAGGACTCTGGCCAGCAGCACACGGGACATTCTGCGCAAGGCCGACTACATGGCCCGCTATGGCGGCGAGGAGTTCGTATTGATCCTCGCGGTGGGCAATGCCACAGAGGCCTGGGCGGCATGCGAGCGCATCCGGGCGCATGTGGAGCAATTGCACATTCCGGAACTGCAATCGCGGCGTCTCACCATCTCCATCGGAGGAACCCTGTTCCAGCCTGGAGACACGCAGACATCCATACTCGGCCGCGCCGATGCGGCCCTGTACCGAGCGAAAAACCGCGGACGCAACTGCGTCGAACTCGATCTGGCAGCAACGGGCGCAGCGTGAGGCCGCGGCTAAACCAGGCGCCCCGCCTCGATGGTGATGCGCCGGTCGCAGCGCTCGGCAATGGCGCGGTCATGCGTCACCAGCACCAGGGTCGTGCCGAGCTCGCGGTTCAGCGCGAACATCAGCTCCATGATGGTCTCGCCGGTAGCGAAGTCCAGGCTGCCCGTGGGCTCGTCGGCCAGCAGCACGGCCGGCTGCACCACGAAGGCGCGCGCCAGCGCCACGCGCTGCTGCTCGCCACCCGAGAGCACCTTGGGATAGTGGCCCAGGCGCTGGGCGAGGCCGACGCGTTCGAGCATTTCGGCCGCGCGCCGGCGCGCATCGCGGCTGCCGGCCAGCTCCAGCGGCAGCATCACGTTCTCCAGCGCCGTGAGGTTGCCCAGCAGCTGAAAGCTCTGGAACACGAAGCCCAGCTTGCGTGCACGCAGGGCCGCGCGCTCATCCTCATCCATGGCAAACAAATCCTCGCCCGCCAGCCGCACAGTGCCGCGCGTGGGCGTATCCAGCCCGGCGATGATGGAGAGCAGCGTGCTCTTGCCCGAGCCCGATGCGCCGACGATGGCCACGGTCTCACGCGGCGCGAGATGAAAATCGATATCACGCAAAATCTCCAGCGTGCCCGTGGAGTCGGTGACGGATTTGTAGACATGCTGCACCGCGATGATGGGCTCGGACAAGACAGGCGCCTGAGCGTGATCGACGGCGGCGGCAATGGATTCGGACATGAAAGGTTCCCGGCAGTGATTCCAATGGCAAGGCGTGACTTTATCGTGACAGGGATGGTGGCTTTGCTCGGCGGCCCGGCCTGGGCCAGGCAAGCGGCCAGGAGTGCCGGCAAAACACCCGTGATCCTGGTGGTGGGAGACTCGCTCAGCGCCGAATACGGCCTGGCCCGTGGCACCGGCTGGGTGACGTTGCTTGAACAACGCCTGGCGCAGGAAAAGATTGCCGCCCAGGTGATCAACGCCAGCGTCAGCGGCGACACCACGGCCGGCGGCCGTGCACGCCTGGCGGCTCTGCTCAAGCTGCACCAGCCCACGCTGGTGGTGCTGGAGCTGGGCGGCAACGACGCGCTGCGCGGCCTGCCGTTGCAGGGCACCCAGGACAATCTGAGCTGGATGACCCAGCAAGCCCAAGCCGCCGGGGCCCGCGTGCTGCTGGTGGGCATGCAGATGCCCCCCAACTACGGCGCCGACTATGGGCGCCGCTTTGCCGCACTGTTCGAGACCGTGGCCAGGGAGCGCAAGGCAGCCCTGGTGCCCTTCCTGCTCAAGGGTGTGGCGGACGCACCCAACGCCACGGCGCTGTTTCAGCCCGATCGCATCCATCCGCGCGCCGAGGCACAGCCGCGCATGCTGGACAACGTCTGGCCAGAGCTGCGCAAGCTGCTTTGACTGCCTTACGCCCCGCCTTATGCCCCGCTTTATGCCCCGCTTTATGCCCCGCTTTATGCCCCGCCTTATGCCGCCGATGGTGGCGTCACAGGCTTGGCAATCGCCGCGCGGTAGGCATGCCAGCTGGCATGCCCAAGCAGCGGCCCCACGACGAGCAATCCAGCACCCCATGGCAACAAGGACAGCAGCACCAGCAGCGTGATCAGCGCGCCCCACAGCAACATCACGCCCGGGTTTTCCAGCACCACGCGCATGCTGGAAAGACCGGCCGTGAGGGCATCGGTGTCGCGATCGAGAATCATGGGGATGGAAACCACCGTGCTGGCAAACACCAGGGCCGCGAACACTCCGCCGACCATCAGGTAGACGACAACGAATTGCCAGTTCTGCGGATTGAATACGGCCTGCATCACGCCCGTGGTCGACGGCATGCCGGTGTTGAAGAAAACAGCAAACACCACCAGCGACGCGCGCCCCCACAGCAGCTCCAGCACGATGAGCACCAGCACCAGCATGCCCATGCTGCCCATGTGACTGTCCCAGCAGGTGATGGATTCGCCCAGGGCGGGCTGCAGGCCAGCCTCGCGCCTGCGGCTGGTCTCATACAGGCCCATGGCCAGAAACGGGCCTACCAGCAGGCAGCCGCTGGCCAGCGACATGGTGTATTCGGGGCTGGAGCGAAATACCCAACCGAGCAGCAGCGCCATGACCCAGAAGCAGACACCGTAAAACGCTGCGATGCCGGGCGCCGCCAGCAGGTCACGCATGCCGCTGGCCAGCCAGCGAAACGGATCCTGAAAACCGAGCGGCTTGAGCACCAGGGGCGCCGCTGGCGAAGCGGGGGCCGAAGGCGTGGAGGAATCTGTCATGGTGATTGACTCGTTGTTGCGGTAGCTGTGGCGTAGCCAGCAACGATAGCGACTCCATTCCTTGCTGCACATCAAGGAAACTACCACCCCAGATCGCTCCGCCAGGGGTGTGAAGCAACGCCGTCAGTTGAAAGCCCGCTCCATGGCCTGCTGCAGATCGTGGCGCAGGTCTTGCACCGCTTCAAGGCCGATGGAGAAGCGCACCACGGTGCCGGGCTTGAGGTGCGGCGTGGCGCGCTCGCGCATGCTCGCCAGGTCGTAAGGTACGACCAGGCTCATCGGCCCACCCCAGCTGTAGCCGATCTTGAACAGGCGCAGCCCGTTGCAGAACGCGTCCACCTGCTCCTGCGTATGGCGCGCATCGATGACCACGCTGAACAGGCCCGCCGCCGCGCCCTGCCCGCCCTGGGCGCCGCCACACAGCGCCTGCCAATGCCCGTGCCCAGGCGAGCCGGGCAACGCCGGGTGCAGCACCTGGCTCACCGGCGCCTGGCTGCCCATCCACTGTGCCAGCTCGCGCGCCGCGACGTCGTGAGCGTGGTAGCGCAGCGCCATGCTGGGCAGGGAGCGCAGCACCGCCTCGACATCGTTGGCACCCACGCCCAGGCCCAGGCGCATGTGGGTCAGCTTCATGCGCAGGTGCAGGGCCTCGTCGCGCGTGGTGATGCTGCCCATGAGCACATCACCGCCGCCGCTCGGGTACTTGGTCAGCGCATGCACGCTGATGTCGGCGCCCAGCCGGCCATCGCCCGTCAGGTCGAACGGCGCGAACGCCAGGCCTGCGCCCCAGGTGTTGTCCAGCACCGAGGTCACGCCACGCCGACGGCAGATGCGTACCTGCTCGATCAGGTCGGGAAACTCCAGCGTGACGGAGCCCGGCGCCTCCAGCCACACCAGCTTGGTCGCATCCGTGATCTTGGCTGCCAGGTCGGCCGGATCGAGCGGGTAGTAGATGCGCTGGCGGATGCCGTAGTGGTGCAGCTCCACCTCGGCCAGGGCCTTGTTGGGGCCATAGGCATTGTCCGGAATCAGCACTTCATCGCCCTGGCGCAAGAGGGACAGCGACACCGTGGCTATGGCCGCCAGGCCGCTGGGTGCCAGCAGGCATTGCAGGCCGCCTTCCAGCGTGGCCAGGCGCTCCTCCAACTGGTAGGTGGTGGGCGTGCCGTGCAGTCCGTAGGTGTAGCTGCTCTTGTCCTTCCATTCGCGCGCGCGCAGGGCGGCCACGTTGGGGAAGATCACCGTGGACGCCTTGTGCACGGCGGGCTGTGGCGCCTCGAAACCGGCGGGGGGCGTGTAGTCGTGGTGGATGAGGCGAGTGGACAGGTCGGCGGCGGAGGTATCAGTCATGCGCGGATATTAGACCCGCTGCACGCCACTGTCCTTGCGCCGACAATCACGCTCCATGCGCACATCCGTCCTGCACCGCTGGTTCCCTTTCCTCACCTGGCCGCGCCCCTCGGCCGAACTGCTGCGAGGCGAGTTCTGGGCCGGTATGACCGTGGGCCTGATGCTGTTGCCGCAGGGCGTGGCCTATGCCGCGCTGGCCGGCATGCCGCTGGTGACAGGCATCTACGCCTCCCTGGTGCCGGCTCTGGTGGCAGTGTTGTGGAGCTCATCGACGCGCCTGGGTGTCGGGCCCACGGCGCTGACCAGCCTGCTCATCGGCGCCTCGCTCACCGGCCTGGCCGAGCCCGGCAGCGCCCAGTGGGTGGCGCTGGCGGTATGGATGGCCCTGCTGTCGGGCCTGCTGCAGCTGACGCTGGGCGTGGTGCGCTTTGGCTGGCTGGTGAACCTGGTGACATCGCCCGTGCTGGGCGGCTTCACCCAGGCCGCGGCGCTGCTCATCCTGGCATCGCAGCTGCCCGCGCTGCTGGGCCTGCGCTCGAGCTGGAGCGCGCTGGCCCACACCCCATCGCTGCAGCATTTCGACTTCACTGCCCTCGCCTTTGGCCTGGGCAGCTGGGCGCTGCTGGTGCTGGCCAAGCGCTGGCGCTCTGGCTTTCCCGCCGCCATCGTGGTCATCTCTCTCGCCGCTGCCATCAGCTGGGCGATCGGCTACGCCGATACCGACGGCGCCGTCATCGGCCACCTGCCCTCGGGCCTGCCGACGCTGTACTGGCCCGGGTGGCTGTCGTGGGATGACCTGGGCGCGCTGGTGATGCCGGTGATGGTGGTCACGCTGGTGAGCTTTCTGGAGACGGCATCCAGCGCCAAGGTGGAGCACAAGCAGGGCGGCACGCGCTGGAACGAGAACCAGGACTTGAT
>JAFEER010000180.1 GCA_018240985.1 Pseudomonadota bacterium | reverse complement strand
CACGGCCGCTGCCAGCTGGCCTTTGGCATAGGCACCAACCTGACCAACGATCTGGGCTACGAGCCGCTGCAGATCGTCATCAAGATGACGCGCTGCAACGGCCAGCCCGTGGCCAAGCTGTCGGATGCGCCAGGCAAGAACATGTGCGAGGACGAGAAATACCTGGCCTACCTGCGCCAGGTGTTCGACATCCCCAGCCCGGCTTGAGCGGCGCGGCCCGCCATCAGCGAAAGAATCAAAAAACCAAGGAACCAAGGAAGACTGACTCATGAAACCTACTCGCACCCTGGCGCTGGCTGCCATTAGCCTGATGCCGACCTTGGCCGCGGCCGCAGACATCGACGGCAGCCAGCTGTCGTTGCTGTGGGGCGTGCCGTTTGCCGGCATCCTGCTGTCGATCGCGTTGCTGCCGCTGCTGGCCCCGCTGTTCTGGCACCACCATTTCGGCAAGGTGGCGGCGTTCTGGGCGCTGGCCTTCCTGCTGCCGTTCGCCGTGGTGTTCGGGCCGGCGGTGGCGGGGGCGGGCCTGGTGCATGCGCTGGTGGCCGAATACATCCCCTTCGTGATCCTGCTGACGGCGCTGTTCACCGTGGCCGGCGGCATCTACATCCGCGGCAACCTGCATGGCAGCCCGGCATTGAACACCGGCATGCTGGCCCTGGGCGCGGTGCTGGCCAGCTTCATGGGCACGACGGGCGCCTCCATGCTGCTCATACGCCCGCTGATACGCGCCAATGACAACCGCCGGCATGTGGCCCATGTGGTGGTGTTCTTCATTTTCATCGTCTCCAACGCGGGGGGCTCGCTCACGCCGCTGGGGGATCCGCCACTGTTCCTGGGCTTCTTGAAGGGCGTGGATTTCTTCTGGACCGTGCGCCACATCTTCCCCGAGACGCTGTTCCTCGTCGGTGTGCTGCTGGCGCTGTTCTATGTGCTCGACAGCTGGTATTTCCGCCAGGCGGGCGAGGTCAGCCGCACCGACCCCACGCCCGACTCGTCCCCCGCGGCGCTGGGTTTTGACGGCAAGATCAACTTCGTGCTGCTGCTCGCCGTGGTGGCGCTGGTGCTGATGAGCGGAATGTGGAAGTCTGATATTGCGTGGGATTTAGCCGGCACCAGCGTGGGCCTGCCCGGCCTGGTGCGCGATGTGGGGCTGATCGTGGTCACCCTGGTGTCGCTGGCCGCCACGCCGGCCAAGGTGCACGCCGACAACCAATTCGGCTGGGGGCCGATGCAGGAGGTGGCCAAGCTGTTCGCGGGCATCTTCCTGACCATCATTCCGGTGATCGCCATGCTCAAGGCGGGGGTGAATGGGCCGTTCGGCGCCATCGTCGCCGCCGTCACGCGGCCCGACGGCTCGCCCGACCCGGCCATGTATTTCTGGGCCACCGGCCTGCTGTCGTCCTTCCTGGACAACGCGCCCACCTACCTGGTGTTCTTCAACACCGCGGGGGGCGACCCGGCCACGCTCATGACCACGTATGCTGCCACGCTGGCGGCGATCTCGGCCGGCGCGGTGTTCATGGGTGCCAACACCTATATCGGCAACGCGCCCAACCTCATGGTCAAGGCCATTGCCGAGGACCGCGGCGTGAAGATGCCGAGCTTTTTCGGCTACATGCTGTGGTCGTTCGGCATCCTGGTGCCGCTGTTCGTGATCATGACCTTCATCTGGCTGCGTTGAAGCCAAGGAGCTCCCCCATGTCCAAGCCCCGCATTCTGGTGACGCGCCAGGTGTTCCCCGAAATCATCGACCTGCTGTCCCGGCACTTCGAGGTCGAGGCCAACCCCGACGATGTCATGTGGAGTCAGGCCGAGCTGGCCCGGCGCCTGGCGGACAAGGACGGCGCCTTCACCACCGGCAGCCACCGCATCGACGCCGCGCTGCTGGCGGCCTGCCCGCGCCTGAAAATCGTCGCCAACATGGCCGTGGGCTACAACAACTTCGACGTGGATGCCATGAGCGCCGCCGGCGTGCAGGGCACGAACACGCCGGACGTGCTCACCGAGACCACGGCCGACTTCGGCTTTGCGCTGCTCATGGCCACGGCCCGGCGCATGGCCGAGGCCGAGCATTACCTGCGTGCCGGCCTGTGGAACAGCTGGCGCTACGACATGTTTGCCGGATCCGAGGTGCATGGCAGCACCCTGGGCATCCTGGGCATGGGCCGCATCGGGCAGGGCATTGCCCGGCGCGGCGCGCATGGCTTTGGCATGCAGGTGATCTACCACAACCGCTCGCGCCTCTCGCCCGAGCTGGAGGCCGAATGCAAGGCGCGCTACGTGAGCAGGGACGAGCTGCTGGCCCAGGCCGACCACCTGGTGCTGGTGCTGCCCTACACGCCCGAGTCCCACCACGCCATCGGCGCGGCCGAGCTTGCGCGCATGAAGCCCACGGCGACGCTGGTGAACATCGCACGCGGCGGCATCGTGGATGACGCGGCGCTGGCCGTCGCCTTGAAGGAAAAGCGCATTGCCGCAGCAGGCCTGGACGTGTTCGAGGGCGAGCCCGCCGTGCACCCCGGGCTGCTGGATGTTCCCAACGTCGTGCTCACGCCCCACATTGCCAGCGCCACCGTGCCCACGCGCATGGCCATGGCGCGCCTGGCGGCGGACAACCTGGTGGCCTTCTTTGACGGGCGCGGGCCGCTGACGCCGGTGAACAAGCCAGTAAACAAATAAAAAATGGCCTGATTAGCGACATGTCTCAGATCAGGCCGTAAGCCCTCACCCCCGCCCTCTCCCAGAGGGAGAGGGAGTAAAGCCCGCGCGACCGATCGCCCTCGCCCCTCTGGGGAGAGGGCGGGGTGAGGGGCTTCTGAGGCATGTACATTTTCAAGGAAAATAGCGCGCCAGCGCTTGATGGACAAGCGCTAACAGCTACTGAATTGATAGTTATATGACCCTTGAAATGATGCTTGCGCTGGCCCTGCTGGCACTTGTCGTACTGCTGCTTTGCATGCTGCTGCTGCGCCGCCCGCGGGTGGAGCTGCCGCCCGAATGGCCCGCGCGCCTGCAGGCGCTGGAGGCCGCGGCGCAGGCCACGCAGCTGGCCGTGGCCAGGAACGATGGTGCGCTCGAATCCATGGGCCAGCAGCTACGTGCCTTCACGCAGAGCACGCAGCTGCTGCTGGACGAGCGCCTGCAGCTGGCCGCGCAGGAGTCGCGCACCAGCCGCGGCGAGCTGCAGGCGGCGTTTGGCACACTGCAGACGCGCCTGGAGCAGCACCTGGCGCAGGCGCGCAGCGACGAGGCCCTGGCGCGCCGGGAGCAGATCGACGCGCTGGCGGGCTTTCGCGCCGAGCTCACGCAGACCGCCCAGTCCTTGAAGGGCGATGTCCAGGGCCAGCTGGAGGCCCACACGCAGCAGCTGCGCCACCAGTTCTCGGCCCTGCAAGAGGCGGTGACGCAACAGCTCACCGGCCTGGTCGCCAGCAGCCAGAACAATGCCGACGCGCTGCGCGGCACGCTCAACGAGCGCCTGGCGGCCATCCAGGGCGACAACGCCGCCAAGCTGGAGGAAATGCGCCGCACGGTGGACGAAAAGCTGCACGCCACGCTGGAGCAGCGCCTGGGCGAATCCTTCAAGCTGGTCAGCGAGCGCCTGGAGCAGGTGCACAAGGGCCTGGGCGAGATGCAGACCCTGGCCGCCGGCGTGGGCGACTTGAAGCGCGTGATGACCAACGTGAAGACGCGCGGCACCTGGGGCGAGCTGCAGCTGGGCGCCATCATCGACAACGTGCTCACGCCGGCGCAGTACGAGAAGAACGTGAAGACCCAGCCCGGCAGCGACGAGCTGGTCGAATTTGCCATCCGCCTGCCGGGCAAGAGCGACGAGCAACCGGTGTGGCTGCCCATCGACTCCAAATACCCGGTGGAGCATTACCAGCGCCTGCTGGACGCGCAAGACCAGGCCGACAAGGCGGCGATTGCCGCCGCCGGCAACGCCTTCGAGGCCTCCATCAAGTTCGAGGCGAAAAAGATTTTCAGCAAATACGTGGCCCCGCCGTACACCACCGACTTTGCCGTGCTCTACCTGCCCACCGAAGGCCTGTTCGCCGAGGTCATGCGCCGCCCCGGCCTGGTGGAGGCGGTGCAGAACGACTGCCGCGTGATGATCACCGGCCCGGCGAATCTGGCGGCCATGCTCAGCAGCCTGCAGATGGGCTTCAAGACGCTGGCGATCGAGAAGCGCTCGTCCGAGGTCTGGGGCGTGCTGGGCCAGGTGAAATCCGAGTTCGTGAAGTTTGGCGCCATCGTTGACCAGACGCGCAAGTCCATCGATGCCGCAGCCAAGAGGTTCGAGCAGGTGGATGTGCGCACGCGTGCCATACAGCGGCGCCTGCGCGACGTGCAGGAGCTGCCGGCGCCCGATACCGCCGCCCACGCTGGGCCCGGTGGCAACGGTTCGGATCTGCTGCTGGAGGATGAGGGCGAGTAGCCACTGCAGTGCGCGACTGATCGGCAGCCACGCCGGTGGGGCGGTGATGCGGCCTACAGAGGGTGAGAGGAAATTGCCCGTGCCCGAGAGGTGCGTCAAAACGCCACCAATCGAGGCGCAAAACGCAGCCATAGCTCGGGCTATGGCGAGTATTTGCAACGAAGAGTGGGGGGGGTTTGGCGCGCAAAGCGGGCATGGGGGATTGCCTCTCACCCTCTACAGTTCGTAGAAGGCGCGGATCAGGCCCCAGGCCTCGGCCGGGTCGTCCGTGTAGTGGAACAGCTTGAGATCATCCTGCGAGACCGTGCCTTGCTCCACCAGGGCCTCGAAGTTGATCAGGCGCTTCCAGAATGCCGACCCGAACAGCACGATGGGCGCCGGCTTGGCCTTGCCTGTCTGCACCAGGGTCAGCACCTCGAACAGCTCGTCCAGCGTGCCAAAGCCGCCGGGGAACACCACCAGGGCCTTGGCGCGCATCATGAAATGCATCTTGCGCAGCGCAAAGTAGTGGAACTTGAACGACAGCGAGGGCGTGATGTAGCGGTTGCCGCTTTGCTCGTGCGGCAGCGTGATGTTCAGGCCGATGTTGGGCGCGCCGGCGTCATGGGCGCCGCGGTTGGCGGCCTCCATGATGCCGGGGCCGCCGCCGGTGCAGATGTACAGGCGCTCGGCCGGCGGGCGCGTCTGGCTGTACTCGGCCACATGGCGTGCAAAGCGGCGTGCCAGGTCGTAGTACTGGGCGTTCTTCACGGCGCGCTCGGCGCGCGTGATGCGCTCGGGGTCCTCGCTGGCGCGGGCCTCGGCCAGCTGCTCGGCCGCGGCCTCGGGCGCAACGAAACGCGCGCTGCCATACACCACCACGGTGTGCTCTATGCCTTGCTCGGCCTGCTCCAGCTCGGGCTTGAGCAGCTCCAACTGAAAGCGTATGCCGCGCGTTTCGCGGCGCAGCATGAACTCAGGGTCGGTGAAGGCCAGGCGGTACGAATCGGGGTGCAGCGGGTTGCCCGCAACGGCGTAGTTGTGCAGCTCGGCCCAGGCGTTGGCCAGGCGGCTGTCTTGGAGGTCGGTATTGGCTTGCATGATCGTTGTTATCGGATAGGAGGTCACCCGCTTGAGCGGTACAGCAGGGACTGCGAGTGGCAGCAGATATTATTCGAATTGGCCGTTAGCGCTTGTTTGTTGTGCGTTGCAAGCTATTTAAATAATAGTAAATAGGTGGGGTGCCCGTGTTTTTGCGGTATCGCGTGGTTCAGCGCGGGGCAATGCCCTGCCAGGCCCGCACGGCCGCCAGCACGGTGTGCATCTGCACCTCGTGGGCAAAGCGGAAGGCCTCGCCGCTCACGGTTTCGTCGGGGAACTCGGTGACCAGGGTGACCGGTGCATCGTGCGCCGTCTGCGTCTGCGTGCAGGCAATGCCGGCTATCACCTCGAAGGGCATGGGGCCGGCGTGGCGCTCGTACAGCGCACGCTGGCGCGCATTGAACTCGGCCAGGCCCGGCACCTGCTTCAGGCTTTCGCACACGGCCTGCAGCAGCGCGCGCGCGGGCTGCTCCCAGCCGGCATGGTGGCGCAGGATGAGGAAGAAGCCCTTGGGGCACATCCACTGCTCGAAGCCGCGCGGCACATAGCCCGACAGCGGCCGCGTCCACTCGTGCGCCGGGTAGCCGTGCAGGTTCACATGCAGGCGCGCGCCGGACAGCGCCAAGGCCTGCTGGCGCGCCTCGCGCTCGTACAGCGGCGCCTTGTCGCGGTATTCGACATCGTCGCCCAGCGCGGTGTAGCGCGCCGCGTGGTGCATGTGGCCGGGGTGCTGGCAGCACAGCTCGCGGTGCAGGGCGTAGCCGTCGGGGTTTTCCAGGGCGATCAGCGCGAAATGCGCGTCCGGCTGCTGCAGCAGCACCTTGGCCGCACGCAGCGCGCCGACCACGCCCGAGGTCTCGTTGGCATGCTGGCCGCCACTGATGAACACCGGGTGCTGCCTGCCCTCTAGGTAGTGCCCCCACACGGTGCGGCCCTGGCGCGTGCGGGCCGTAAAGCGCTTGCCTGGCCAGGCGTGCATGGTCTGCACGATGCGCCCGGGGGCCGGCGCGCTGGCCAGTTCGTCCAGCGGCTCCTGCGGATCCAGCGCGACGGCCAGCGCGTCCTGCGCCGCGGCGTCGAAGGGCAGCAGGCTGACCTGCACGCGCGGCAGCTCAGCCCCCAGACGCACGTCGGGCACGATCTGGCCGGGCTGCAGGCGCCGGTCGCCCAGGGGGCGGCCGCTGTGCTCCTGAAAGAACTCCAGCAGTGAAAAATACAAGTCCTCGTGCAGCGCCTCGGCCGTGCTCATGGTCTCGCCGGCGCGGGGCAGGGGCTGCTCGAAGCCCGGCAGATCGATGCGCAGCTGCAGGCGCTCGAAGTAGGGTTCGCCATCCGGCCAGGGGTGGGCGCGCACGGCGTGCAGTGCCTGGGCATAGGCCTGTTCGTAGTCGGTGCTCTGGGCGCAATCGAGCAGGTCGGCCGCGCCGGCCATGGAGCCCACGCGCAGCCAGCCGGTGGGCGAGAGCGCAGGGGCGCCGCTGGCGTCGGCATGGCGCCGGTTGGGGGCGTACACGCGCTGCGTGAGGCGCTTGCCGCCGTGCAGCGTGAGCTCGACGTCGTAGTGCAGCAGGGCGTCGGCGCGCGGCTCCAGCGTCAGCACGCCATCGCCGAGCAGGGCGGCGAGCGGATAGGCCTCCAGGCGGAAGCGCTCCCTGGGGCCGAGCTGCGGCACCGGGTAGCGCACCTGCACGGCCGCCAGCTGCACCAGGCCCACGTTGTCGATGAAATGCTGCGCCAGCGGCTTGTAGGCACTGTGAAAGCGCGCACGCACGCCTGCGGCGGCCAGGCGTTGCTCGGCCGCGCGGCGCTCGGCCTGGCCTTCAAACAGCCAGCCCTCGACAAAGCGGCCGCGCCATTCGGGTTGCGAAAACAGCTGCACCCACTGATCCAGCGTGCGCTCCAGGTACTGATCCAGCAGCGTGGTGCCCGGGTTGTTGTTGGTCATGGGTGTCAAAGGCAAGACTCAAGATATTGGGGCAAATTATCGGCAGCTATGCTGGCGGGCGGCGGCGGTTTTTGCATGGTCGCAAGCATTGTGGGGCCAAATCGGCCGCCAGCGCCCATACAGCAAGCGCCGGCAGCTCTACTTTTTATGAACAGGAGATGGTGGATATGACTCTCGACTTCCAAGGCCGCGTGGCCATCGTGACGGGCGCCGGCGGCGGCCTGGGGCGCCAGCATGCGCTGGCGCTGGCGGCGCGCGGCGCCAAGGTGCTGGTCAACGACCTGGGCGGTGCCGTGGACGGCAGCGGTGGCAGCGTGAGCGCCGCGCAGGCGGTGGTGGACGAGATCCGCGCCGCGGGCGGCCAAGCGCTGGCCAATGGCGCATCGGTGACCGACTTTGCCGCCGTGCAGGCCATGGTGCAGCAGGCCGTGGATGCCTGGGGCCGCGTGGACATCCTGGTGAACAACGCCGGCATCCTGCGCGACAAGAGCTTTGCCAAGATGGACATGGCCGACTTTGCCCTGGTGGTGCAGGTGCACCTGATGGGCGCGGCGCATTGCTGCAAGGCCGTGTGGCCGCTGATGCAGGCGCAGAACTACGGGCGCATCGTCATGACCACGTCCTCCACCGGGCTGTACGGCAACTTTGGCCAGGCCAACTACGGCGCCGCCAAGCTGGCCCAGGTGGGCCTGATGCAGACCCTGGCCATCGAGGGCGCCAAGCACGGCATCCATGTGAATGCGCTGGCACCCACGGCCGCGACGCGCATGACGGCCGGCCTGATGCCCGAGGAGGTGCTCGCCGCCCTCAAGCCCGAGGCCGTGGTGCCCGCCATGCTGGTGCTGGCGCACGAGAGCGCACCCACGCGCACCATCCTGTGCGCCGGCGCCGGCACCTTCGAGGCGGCGCACATCACCTTGACCCAGGGCCTGCACCTGGGGCTGGACGGCGACGTGCCCGAGCAGCTGGCCGCGCGCCTGGCCGAGGTGTGCGAGCGCACGGGCGAGCAGGTGCCGCGCAGCGGCGCCGCCCAGGGCGAGAACGAGGTGCGCCAGGCCTT
Source organism: Pseudomonadota bacterium (assembly GCA_018240985.1). Lineage (GTDB taxonomy): Bacteria > Pseudomonadota > Gammaproteobacteria > Burkholderiales > Burkholderiaceae_C > Alicycliphilus. Next base: position 6,837 of record JAFEER010000180.1, on the reverse strand, counting down.
GGCGGCGGCGACTTGCGCTTGATGCCGTAGCGGTGGATTGCGCGCAGTGTCCCTTTACGGCGCTGGCGCTTCCCACCCGCTGTCAGCCAGCGGTGGCCGGGCGTGCTAAGTTCCAGCCCTTTCCAAAAAACAAGTGCACACCATGAGCACCCTGCAAGAGCGAATCGGAGCCCTGGCGCAAGAACGGCTGGCCGGCATGCGCCGTGGCATAGAAAAAGAGGGCTTGCGCGTGTTGCCAATGGGCGGCCTGGCGCTCACGCCGCACCCGCTGGCGCTGGGCTCGGCCCTCACGCACGCCAGCATCACCACCGACTACAGCGAGTCGCAGATCGAACTCATCACCGGCGCCCACAAGAGCGTGGCCGGCTGCCTGGATGAACTCACCCAGGTTCACCAGTACGTTCTGCGGACATTGCAGGATGCGGGCGGCGAAATGCTGTGGGCCTCCAGCATGCCCTGCGGCCTGCCCACGGACGAAACCATTCCCATCGGCCGCTACGGCAACTCGCACATCGGCCGCGCCAAGAGCATCTACCGCATGGGCCTGGCGCACCGCTACGGGCGGCGCATGCAGACCATCTCGGGCATCCACTACAACTGGTCGCTGCCAGGGGTGAGCAGCGAGGAATACTTTGCCCTGATCCGCAATTTCCGCCGCCACGCCTTTGTGCTGCTGTACCTGTTCGGCGCCTCGCCCGCGCTGTGCCCCTGCTTCGTGGCGGGCCGCGAGCACGGCCTGCAGCCCATGGGCGACGGCAGGCAGGCCCTGTACCTGCCGCACGCCACCTCGCTGCGCATGGGCCGCCTGGGCTACCAGAGCGATGCCCAGGCCAGCCTGAACGTGAGCTACAACGGCCTGCAAGGCTATGCCGACTCGCTGCACGAGGCGCTGACGCAGCCCTATCCGGCCTACGAGGCCATCGGCATACGCAACATCGGCGGCGACTACAACCAGCTCGGCACCAGCCTGCTGCAGATCGAAAACGAGTTCTACGGCACCATCCGGCCCAAGCGCACCGTGCAGCGCGGCGAGCGCCCGCTGCACGCGCTGCGCGAGCGCGGCGTGGAATATGTCGAGGTGCGGCTGATGGATCTGGATCCGTTCGAGAGCGTAGGCATCACCGCATCCACCATGCGCCTGCTGGATGTGTTCCTGCTGCACTGCCTGCTCTCCGACAGCCCGCCCGATACCCCGCAGGAGATCGCCGAGCTGAAACACAACCAGCACCAGACGGCCGAGCGCGGGCGCGAGGCCGGCCTGCTGCTCAAGCGCCAGGGCCAGAGCGTGCCGCTGACCGAATGGGCCGCTGAGGTGCTGGCCGAATGCGCGCCCATCGCCGCCGCGCTCGACGCGGGGCAGGGCGGTGGCGACTACGCGGCAGCGCTGGCCCAGGCCCGCGCCGTGCTGGCCGACAGCAGCCTGGCCCCATCGGCCCAGGTACTGGCGGCCATGCGCGGCCAGCATGGCTGCAACTACGAGGCCTTTGCCTTCGCACAGTCGGAAAGGGCGCGCGACGCGCTGCTGGCCATGCCCTGGAGCGGAGCCCAGCAGCAGCACTACGAGGCGCTGGCCGCCCGGTCGCTGGCCGAGCAAAAGGACATCGAGGCACAAGACCAGCTGCCCTTCGAGGAATGGCGCCAGCAGTACATGGACGCGCGCCAGCTGGGCTGACCCCCGCCTTCCAGGCAGCAGGCAGGCGCGCTACATTCGGCCATGCCCATCCCACTCCAGTCCCGGCTGCAGAGCGTCCGGCGCGAGCTGCTCTCCCATCACGTAGCAAATGGCCTGGCCGCGGCCTTGGGGATGATGGTGGTTGCCGCCCTGGTGCACCTGTGGCTGGGCAGTAGCGCCGCATCGGCCGCGACCGTGGGCGCCATCGTCGCCATCCCGCCCGACGTGCCCGCGCCGCGGCGCGGCAAGCTGCTGCACATGCTGCCGGCGCCGCTGCTGGCGCTGCCGCTGTTCTTTGTGGTGCAGCGGCTGCACGACGACCCCTGGATGCTGGGCCTGCTCATCGTGCCCGCAAGCTTCCTGGCCTTCCTGGGCATGGCCTGGGGCAAGCGCGGCGGGCCGGTGGCGATTGCCGCGGTGTTTGCGCTGGTGTTCTCCATGGCCGTGCCGCCGCCGGCCGAAGGGGAGGGCTGGCGCGCGGCCCTCAGCACCAGCTTCCACTTCGGCCTGGGCGCGTTCCTGTACCTGGCCTGGGCGGTGCTGGCGAATCACCTGCTCAATCGCCGCTACCGCGTGCAGCTGATCGCCGACGTGCTGCTGTCGCTGGCGGACTTGATGCGGCTGCAGGCCCTGCAGTTCACGCCCGTGGTGGCGCTGGGCAAGCGCGCCGACCCGCTGATGGGCGCGCTGCTGCTGCGCCAGGCCACCTTGGCCGATCAGCTGCAGGCGGCGCGCGACATCGTGCTCGAATCGCCCACCAGCGCGCGCCAGCAGCGCCTCGCGGGCATGCTGCTGTGCGCGCTGGAGATGCGCGACCACCTGGTGGCCTGCGGGCTCGATCTGGATCAGTTGCGCCACCAGCCCGAGCAGGCCGGGGCGCTGGCGCAGCTGCGCACCGAGCTGCTGGCCCAGGCTGGCGAGCTCGAACGGCTGGCCGATGCGCTGCTGCTGGCGCGCAGACCCGAACCGCAGGCGCGGCCGCGCCTCGATCTGGGCGCGCTGGAGGAGCCGGCCCAGGCCGGCTTCTCCCCCGCGCGGCTGGCGCAAGGCCTGGCGCACCGCATCGGCCATGTCCATGACGAGGTCGGTCGGCTCATCGCCCTGGCACGGGGCGAGGCCGCTGCCGACCTGGCCCTGGTGCGCGTGAGCTGGCAGATGTTCGTCAGCCCCGTGGGCTGGGGCTGGAAGCCCTTCCTGGGCCTGTGGCGCTGGCGCGCCGCGCCGCTGCGCCACGCCATGCGCGCGGCGCTGGCCATCGGCGCGGGCTACGCCCTGGCGCAGCTGCTGCCCTGGCGCGAGCATGCCTACTGGATCGTGCTGACCATCGTCGTCGTGCTGCGCGGCAGCCTGGCGCAGACGCTGGAGCGGCGCAACCAGCGCGTCGCCGGCACCTTGCTGGGCTGCCTGCTGGCGTCGGCCCTGCTGGCGGCCGACCTGCCGCACTGGGCCTTGCTCGTGTGCGTAACGCTGGGGCAGGCCGTAGCCCATTCCTTCGCCTTGCGGCGCTACCTGTTCACAGCCGTGGGGGCGACGGTGCTGGGCCTGGTGCAGGCGCATCTGCTGGGCGCAGGCGGCAGCCCCGGCTTCGTGCTGCTCGAGCGCATGGCCGATACCGTGATCGGCGCGGCCATTGCCTGGGCCTTTGCCTACGTGCTGCCCTCGTGGGAGCGCCAGCAGATTCCGGCCCTGGTGGCGCGCACGCTGGCGGCGCAGGTGCGCCACGCGCGCGAGGCCCTGGGGCTGGGCCAGCTGCAGGCCGTGGACAACCGCCCCGAACTGGCCTGGCGCCTGGCCCGGCGCGAGGCCTACGACAGCCTGGGCGCCCTGGTGCAGGCCACGGCGCGCGCCTGGAAGGAGCCGCGCGCCGTGCGCCCACCGCTGGCGCCGCTGGAGCGCATGCAGGCGCATTGCTACCAGCTGCTGGCGCAGCTCACGGCCGTCAAGTCCATGCTGCTGCTGCGCCGCGGGCATTTGCGCAGCGAAGACGTGCTGGCGCCAATGCAAGCTTCGGCCGACCGGCTGGAGGCCATATTGACCGGCGCTGCCGCGTCCGCAGCGCCTGCGCCGCCGGTAGAAAACACCACCCCTGAGCCGCTGCCGCCCCTGGTCGAGACCGACCTGGCGCCCTGGCTGTTGCGCCGCCTGTGCCTGGCGGAGGAATTGGCGCAGCAGCTGCGCGAGGAGGCTATGGCGGTGGTGGGGCCGCTGCGGGGAGATTAGTCGTCGTGTTCCCAGCCGTGCACCTACCCGTTTGATGGGTATTGCAGTTTGGAGTGGAGATCGTCCTTTCTGTTCCGGAGCGTCCTCACCTACGATACGAACCATATTGGGGCACCTAGCGAGGTAAGCGGCTGGTCAAAGGCCAGTCCTTTGAGTGATGGGTTAGGTGTTTACGAGATCAATCATGATTTCTCGGGCTTTGGCTTCAATTGCTGAAACAAAACGCAACTGACTCTGATACTGAGGCGTCAAAGCAGCGGAAAAATTATCCAGTACGACCTTGCGCGCCGCGACATCTTTTTCTGCCACAAATAGCTCCTGCTGGGATTTAAAAAGAGTAATGGACATCTGTCGATGTGACTGACAGAAATCATAGACCATAGTTTCGAGTTCCGGAAAATAGAGGCCAGTTAACAGTTCTACCTTCGGCAATGGTGATGGTCCGGGGTTTTTAGCCGAGTCAAATATGCGCTTCGCGCGCTCATCATCCTGCCAGAGTTGGAGCTCGTGTACTGCTTGAAGTAACTCTTCGAGCTTCAACCGTAGAAGCGTGCGACGCTCCCGCGCTGCCCAGTCGGCATGAGACATACTTACTTTGACTTCCTCTGCTACTGCGGTAGTTATCTTGAGCTGCGCTAGCAATTCATCAAAATCTGTTTTGGTAGCAAACGATTCGCCGCGCTTTCGTGCGTAGGCGCCGAGATATGCTGCGCCGACTCCAACGACTAATGCCACAGCCAGCATCAGTGCGTACACTGGCCATTGGAGAAAAAACTGCTCCTTAGCAATTTGCTCTGCTATTTCCCGCATCATGGTTTCGGTCATAGATGTCTACTTGGACTAAACGACAGTGCCCATACGAAAACTAGTCGGATAACAGGACAGATTTCCCGTTTTCTGCAGATTAACCGCTGTGGGTATCCGTTGAGTCAATCTAAAAATTCGCGGATCACACAGGGGCACTGGCTTTTGCATAGCGGCAAATGTACCGTCTACATCTACAAGCACTGCAGCCTTGCACGATGTCAAGTTTGCAGAGATCGCCCCTTCAACGCCAGCGCTGCCGCAGCGCACGGGCGATGAACGCGACACCGAGCACGAGTGCGAACCAGCCCACGACCGTTGCCTGGCGCATGAATTCCTGCACACTGGGCGAGCGCGCCACGTAGGGCGCCAGCAGGATGATGGCGCCGATGAGCGCGCACACCACGCCCTTGAGCAGCAGCTCGTTGTCCTGTTTGCGCTGGGGAGTTTGGGTCATGGGGCGATTATCCTTGGCGCCTTCCCGCAGCATCATCAGTGAAAGTACAGCCCCATGGCCATCCAATGGTTCCCCGGTCACATGCACCTGACGCGCAAGGCGATCGGCGAGCGCATCAAGGACATCGACGTGGTGATCGAGCTGGTGGACGCGCGCCTGCCAGGCTCCAGCGCCAATCCGCTGCTGGCCGAGCTCACGGGACACAAGCCCGCGCTCAAGGTGCTCAACAAGCAGGACTTGGCCGACCCGGCGCGCACTCCCGCGTGGCTGGCCTGGTACAACGCGCAGCCCGATACGAGCGCCATTGCGCTCGATGCGTCGGATCAGGCGCCGGCGCGCCGGCTGATCGATGCCTGCCGCCAGCTGGCGCCCAACCGGCGCGGGCTGTCGCGGCCGATGCGGGTGTTGATCTGCGGCATTCCCAATGTGGGCAAGTCCACGCTGATCAATACCCTTAGCCGCAAGAGCCAGGCCAAGACCGGGGACGAGGCCGGCATCACCAAGCAGGAGCAGCGCATCGTGCTGGACGATGACTTCTACCTCTGGGACACGCCTGGCATGCTGTGGCCGCGCATCATCGTGCCCGAGAGCGGCGTGCGCCTGGCGGCCAGCGGCGCCGTGGGGCGCAACGCCTATGACGAGGAAGAGGTGGCGCTGGACTTGCTGGCCTACCTGAAGCTGCACTACGCACAGCTTTTGGACGCGCGCTACAAGCTGGGGCTGGAGGCGCAGGACATTGGCGCCCGGCATGACGACGAGCTGCTGGAGCTGATTGCAAGCAAGCGCGGCGCTGTCATGAGCGGCGGGCGCCTGAACCTGCAAAAGGCCGCCGAGATTGTGCTGACCGACCTGCGCAGCGCCGCCCTGGGCCGCGTGACGCTGGAGACGGTGCCGGAGTTCGAGGCCTGGCTGGCCGCCGGCCAGCTGCAGGACAAGGCGCGCGCCGAGCGCAAGGCCGAGCAGCGCAAGAGAGATGAGCGGCGGGCGCGCAATGCGCCCAGGGGCGGGTAGCCGGTATGGAGCGCCGGCGTCTTGCCAAAGCCTGCGTCTGCCCTGAACGGGTAGCGGGGGTATCAGGGTATTGATGAGAATTCCTGATTAGGCACATGCCTCGGATGCCCGTCATTCCGGCGAAAGCCGGAATCCAGACGCCACGCCCTGGTCACAGCGGTAGATTCCGGCCTTCGCCGGAATGACGTGGTGATTGATGCCAAACGTTCACTGAGATATGTCGCTAATCAGGTGAAAACTGGCTTAAACGCACGCCAGACAAGCGTAACCAGCTATCAACGTAGAAGCGAATCTACCAAGCCAACGGTGTATCCGCGCCATCCCAGAAGATGAAGCGCCGCAACTCCCAGTAGCGCGAGGTGCTGACGAGGTAAGGATCGGTGCCGCTGCCCTTGTGCAGCAGCACTAGGTAGCCGCTCTCCGTGCCCACGGCCAGGGCGTGGCCGTCCGGCGCCGGGGCGATGCTGCGGATGGCGCCGCCGATGTGGTGGCGCCATAGCACGCTGCCGTCTTCGGCCAGTGCGTACAGGTCGCCGGCCTGGTCGCCGTGCACTATCAGTCCGTGGGCCGTGGCGCTGCTGCTCTGCGCCGCTGGCGCCTGGGGCCAATCTTCAGATGGCGACGGGGTGATGCGTTGGCCGTCGCTGTCCACCTGCCACCAGCTGCCCGCTTG
>JAFEER010000017.1 GCA_018240985.1 Pseudomonadota bacterium | reverse complement strand
AGCCTGAACGTGCTGCGCTACGGCCGCATGCTCAAGGCGCGCGGCCTGGTGGGCGTGCGCGGCGCGGGCGTGGCCTACGACGGCCTGTACTACGTCAGCAGCGTGACCAGCACGCTCAAGCGCGGCGAGTTCAAGCAGAGCTTCGAGCTCACGCGCAACGGCCTGGTGTCCATCACCCCCGCGGTGCCGGCCTGAAAGAGAAGGAGGACGACGATGAGCGACAAGTTCTACGGCAAATACCGCGGCATGGTGCTCAACAACATCGACCCGATGCAGATCGGCCGGCTGCAGGTGCAGGTGCCCGACGTGGCGGGGCTGCTGCCCGCCACCTGGGCCATGCCCTGCGTGCCCGTGGCCGGCATACAGAACGGCATGTTCGCGCTGCCCATGATCGGCTCGGGCGTATGGGTGGAGTTCGAGCAGGGCGACCCGGACTACCCCATCTGGGTCGGCTGCTTCTGGGGCAGCGCGGCCGAGGTGCCGGCGCTGGCGCGCGCCACGCCGCCCGGCGTGCAGGCCTTCACGCTGCAGACCACGCTGCAAAACGGCCTCACGGTCAGCGACCTGCCCGGCCCCACGGGCGGCATCATGCTCAAGAGCGCGACCGGCGCCACGCTGATCGTCAACGACACCGGCATCTACATCCAGAACGGCAAGGGCGCCTCGCTGATCATGACGGGCCCCACGGTGAACATCAACGCTGGCGCGTTGACGGTGGTCTAGGGAGCATCACCATGCCCGGCCCCCTGCTGCATCTTGGCGCCACCGTGCTCTGCGCCCATGGCGGCCAGGCCACGCCCAGCGCGCCCGTGCCGCGCGTGCTGGTGTCGGGCCAGCCGGTGGCCACGCAGGCAGCGCCCTGGCTGGTGGCGGGCTGCGCGTTCTCGCCGCCGCAGGGCAACGGGCCCTGCGTCACGGCGCAATGGGTGGTGGCGGCCACGCGCGTGTTCGCCGCCGGCCAGCCGGTGCTGGTGATGAGCGGCCAGGCCATCTGCGCGCCCACGGGCACGCCGCTGCTGCCGGTGGCCGCGCAAACCCGCGTCATAGGGATGTGAATCATGAGCTCCTACATCGCCTTTCCCTACCGCACCGACGGCCGTGGCCGCACCAGCGAGGCCACGCGCGAGGCCTGGTTGCATGGCCTGATCGAACAATTGTTGTTCACCGTACCCGGTGAGCGCGTGAACCGGCCAGACTTTGGCTGCGGCCTGATGCAACTGGTGTTCGCGCCCAACAGCCCCGAGCTGGCCGCCACCGTGCAGGCGCTGGTGCAGGCCTCGCTGCAGCAGTGGCTGGGGCAGCTGCTGCGCATAGACGCGGTAGCGGCCAGCAGCGAGGACGCCACGCTCACCGTGGCCGTGCGCTACACGGTGCTCGAGACGCAGCAGGCCGGCCAGGCCCAGTTCACCCGGAGCCTGTCATGAGCACGCAGCAATTCCTCTGCAGCAACCCGCGCCGCGTCGCCGCCCTGCGCGCCGCCGCGCAGGAGACGCCGCCGCGCTGGTTCAATGGCATCGACTATCTGGAAGTGGTGCACGGCGCGCCGCGCCTGGTGCTGAGCTTCGTGCACGACCTGTCCAAGGCGCCGCCCACGCCGCTGGCCGCCGGCAATGTCGAGATCCTGGGCGGCGAGCGCGTGCAGGGCCTGCGCGTGCTGGGCGTGAGCGCCAGCGGCAAGCAGCTCACGGTGGAACTTGACGGCGTCGGCGATTTCTCGCGCTACCAGCTGCGCCTGGTGGCCGGCCCCGCCACCGACGCGCCGCCCGCCGGCATCGACCCGGCGCTGGCGCAGATCACGTTCGGCTTCAAGGTCGATTGCCCCAGCGACCTCGACTGCCGGCCGGCCAACGCCTGCCCGCCCGAGCAGCAGCCGGTGCCCGACATCGACTACCTGGCGCGCGACTACCCAAGCTTTCACCGCCTGGTGCTCGATCGCCTGTCGGTGCTCATGCCCGACTGGCGCGAACGCAACCCGGCCGACCTGCTGGTCACGCTGGGCGAGGCCCTGGCCTACCGTGCCGACGAGATCGCCTACTACCAGGATGCCGTGGCAACAGAGGCCTACCTGGGTACGGCACGCCAGCGCGTCTCGCTCAAGCGCCATGCGCGGCTGCTGGACTATGTGGTGCACGAGGGCTGCAACGCGCGCGCCTGGGTCGCCTTCGAGGTCGAGACAGCAGCCGACGGCCAGCGGCTCGCCGCCTGCGACCCAATCACCGGCCTGGACGGCACTCTGCTGCTGACCCAGGCCGCCGGCGCCGCCAAACGCCTGAAGTCCCGCACCCAGGCCGGCGACCTGGTGCGCGCCGGCGCCCAGCCCTTCGAGCTGCTGACGCCCATCACCCTGTACAGCGCGCACAACGACCTGCACTTCTACACCTGGAGCGACGAGGCCTGCTGCCTGCCACGCGGCGCCACGCGCGCCTTTTTGCGCGACGACATGGCGCAGCGCCTGCGCCTGCGCGCCGGCGACCTGCTGCTGCTGGAGGCCCGCGCCAGCACCACCAACGGCCTGCCGCAGGACGCCGACCCGCTGCAGCGCCATGTGGTGCGCCTGACGCACGTAGACCCCGAGGCCGACGCCGGCCGCACACCCGCGCCCATGCCGCGGCGCGACCCGGTCACGCTGCAGCCCATCGTGGAGCTGCAATGGGCGGTGGAAGACGCCCTGCCCTTCGACCTGTGCCTGTCCAAGGTGATAGGCGGCACGCTGGTGCAGGACATGGCCGGCGCCTGCGCCAACATCGCGCTGGCCGACCATGGCATGAGCTCCGAGAAGGCCCTGGCCCTGCGGCCCGTGCCGGGCGGCCGCGTGCCGTGCCGGCGGCCGGTGGATGCCAGCGCCCTGCCGCTGACGCGCCAGGGCCTGGTGCGCGATGCGCTGGGGCGCGTCACGCTGGTGGATACGGGCGCGCCGGCCACGGCCGCCATGCGGCGCGAGCTGGCCGACGCGCGCGAGGCTCTGCAGGTCACCAGCGACGGCGACGGCCGCATCTGGAACGTGCAGCGCGACCTGCTGGCCAGCGACGCGCAGGCCGCCGACTACGTGGTCGAGACCGGCAACGACGGCGCCATCACGCTGCGCTTTGGCGACGGCGTGAACGGCCGCAGCCCGGGCCGGCTGGAGGCGCTGTCGCTGCGCATGCGCGTCGGCAATGGCGGCAGCGGCAACATCGGCGCCGACGCCATCGCCCATGTGCTCAGCGGCTTCGACGGCATCACGCGCGTGCGCAATCCGATGGCCGCCAGCGGCGGTACCGAACCGCTGGCGCCGGCGCGCGTGCGCATGGATGCGCCCCAGGCCTTTCGCCGCCAGGAGCGCGCCGTCACGCAGGACGACTATGCCCAGGTGAGCATGCGCGATGCGCGCGTGCAGCGAGCCGTGGCCACGCGGCGATGGACGGGCAGCTGGTACACGATGTTCATCACCGTCGATCGGCGCGCTGGCGCGGCGGTGGATGCAGACTTTGAGGACAGCATCAGCGCCTTCATCGACCGCTACCGCCTGGCCGGCCACGACGTCGAGATCGACGCCCCGGCCTATGTGGCGCTGGACCTTGCGCTGCATGTCTGCGCCAAGCCGGGCTACTTCCCGGCCGACGTGGAACGCCGGCTGCTGCAGGTCTTCGGCACGGCGCCGGGCGGCTTCTTCGACCCGGATCGTTTCAGCTTTGGCGACCCTGTCTATCTGAGCAGCGTGGTCGCCGCCGCCATGGCCGTGACCGGCGTGGCCTATGTGGAGCCGCTGCGTTTTCAGCGCCTGGGCCGGCCGGCCGCGGGCGAGGTGGACGCCGGCCAGATCAGCATGGCGCGGCTGGAAATCGCGCGCCTGGACAACGACCCGAATGCGCCGCAGAACGGCAAGCTCGCATTCGACGTGCACGTCATGGGAGGCCAGCCATGAGCGACGACAACCTTGCCGGCTGCCACTGCTGCGAGGGCCAGCAGCCGCACCCCGCCATCTACAACGACCCCGGCCTGCCGGCGCTGGCCTGGCGCATCGACACCCAGCCCGGCTTCAACCAGCGCATGCTGGCCCAGCTGCCGCTGTGGCGCGACCCGGCCGCCGCCAGCAGCGCGCCGCGCCCGCTGGCCGCGCTGACCACGCAGGAGCCCAGCGACGCCACGCTGGCCCTGGTGGACGCCGCCGCCTGCACGGCCGACGTGCTGAGCTTCTACCAGGAGCGCATCGCCAACGAGGGCTTTCTGCGCACCGCCACCGAGCGCCGCTCGGTGCTGGAACTGGCGCGCGCCGTGGGCTACGAGCTGCGCCCCGGCGTGGCCGCCGGCGTGCATCTGGTGTTCACGGTGGAGGATGCGCCGGGGGCACCCGGGGTTTGCACCATCGCCGCCGGCAGCCCCATACAAAGCGTGCCGCCGCAGGGCAAGCTGCCGCAGGTGTTCGAGACCAGCGAAGAGCTGCTGGCGCGCGCCGAATGGAACGCTCTGCGCCCACGCCTGACGCGGCCGGCCGACATGGCGCTGCTGGATGTCAGCGGGAACCCCAGGCGGCTGGTGCTGCTGCTGCCCCAGGGCAGCGTGCCCGCCAGCACCGGCGGCCTGCACCCCAAGCTTGCCAGTGGCGACCTGTACCGGCTAGACCCGGGCCTGGCGGTGGACGCCAGCGTCGATGCGCTGGAGGTGGCGCGCGTCTACCTGGGCGCGGACGCCAACCGCATACAGGCCGGTGAGCTGCTGCTGTTCGTCGGCAAGAACGGCGCCAACCTGCGCCAGCTGGTGCTGCGCGCCACCGCGGTGGTGGAGGAAAAGACTCTGCAGCGCGTGCGCATTGAGCTCGAGCCCCTGCCCGACCCCGTCAAGCCGGCCGCGCCGCCGCAGCTGCAGTGGTACCTGCCGGTAGGCCTGCTGTCATTCGGCAAGTACGCGCAGGCCCAGGTGGAAAACGTCTCCTTCACCAGCGGCAACATCGCCACCACCTTCAGCGGCAAGGCCTGGCAGGAATCCGAGCTGCAGGCCATGGTCGCCATCCAGGGCTGGAGCGGCCGCCAGCTGGTGCAGGCCATCACCGCCAGCCTGCAACCATCGGCCACACCGGTCGCACCCGAGGCCGGCGCCTTCAGCTTTGGCGCGCGGCTGGGCTTCTTTGGCTACAACGCGCCCAAGTGGGGCTCACTGCCTTCCACCAACCTGCGCGGCAATCCCTACCCCCAGGGCTGGGATCAGGGCGACGCCGGCACGGGCGGAAACACGCTCGCGGCGACACGCAGCATCTGGGTGGATTCGCAGGGCACGGGCAACCTGAACAGCACCCAATACCCGCCCTGCAACGCCCTGCTGGAGCGCCCCTTGCCCGGCCTGCCCTCGGGCAGCTGGATGGTGTTCGACTCCCCCAGCGTCGCCGCCACCACCTATGCGCTGTTCGATGCGCGCGAGACGGCGCGCGCCGACTTTGGTCTGTCCGCGCGCGCGATGGCCTTGCGCCTGGCCGATGGCAGCGGCCAGCCCCTTACGAGCGCACCGAGCGAGGACTTCAAGTTCCGCGACACCACGGCCCATGTGGCCAGCCAGCGCCAGCCGCTGGTCGAGCTGCCGATCGACGCGCCCGTGGCCGCGGGCAGCCTGCGCATCGAGCTCTCGACCATGGTGCTGGGCCTGGCGCGCGGCAAGCCGCTGGCCTTTGCCGGCGCGCGCAGCGACATCCCGGGCGTGGACGCGGCCAAGATCGCCTGGCTCGACGACGTGGTGCACGCCAATGGCCGCAGCACGCTGATGCTCCAGGGCAAGGACGGCCTGCAGTACAGCTATGTGCGCGAGAACCTGCGCATCCACGCCAACGTGGTCGCCGCCACGCATGGCGAAAGCGTGCAGGAGGTGCTGGGCAATGGCGACGCCTCCCTGCCCTTCCAGCAGTTCACGCTGCGCCGCCCGCCCACCACCTACCTGTCGGCGGCCAGCGCCACGGGCGCGCAAAGCACGCTGGCGCTGCGCGTCAACGGCCTGCTGTGGACCGAGCGGCCGTCGCTGTACGGCGCCGGCCCCGGCGAGCATGTGTTCGCCACGCGCATCGACAACGAGGCGCGCATGACGCTGCTGTTCGGCGACGGCCGCCAGGGCGCGCGCCTGCCCACCGGGCAGATGAACCTGCGCGCCGGCTATCGCACCGGCATAGGCGCCGACGGCGAGGTGGCAGCCGGCAGCCTGAGCATGCCGCGCGCCCTGCCGCTGGGCCTGCGCGGCGTGAGCAACCCGCTGGCGGCGGCCGGCGCGCAGGATCCGGAGAAGCTTGAAGACGCGCGCCGCAACGCCACTTTGACGCTGCTGGCCTTCGAGCGCGTGGTCTCGCTGTCCGACTACCAGGACTACGCGCGCGCCTTCCCCGGCATAGCCAAGGCGCGTGCCGATAGGGTCAGCGTGGCCGGCAGCCCGCGCGTGCTGGTGTCGGTGCTGGGCGCCACCGGCGGCGCACCGGGTGCCGAGGTGCTGGACCACCTGCGCCAGGCCATCGCGGATCAGTCCGACCCGTCGCAACAGTTCACGCTCCAGGCCGCGGCGCTGCGCTACTTCCGCTGCGCCGCCGGCCTGGTGATAGACCCGCAGTACGAGGCCGCCGCCGTGCTGGCCGACTGCCAGGCGCGCCTGCTGCAGGCCTATGGCTTTGCGGCGCGCGACCTGGCGCAGCCGGTCACCGCCGCCGCCGTGCTGGCGCTGCTGCAGCAGGTGCCGGGCGTGGTGGCGCTGGATCTCACGCTGCTGCAGCCCTACGGCCAGGCCCAGGGCGGCGCTGCTGTGCAGGAGGTATTGCCGGCCTTAGCCGCGCGCTGGGACGATGCGAGCGCCACCATGCAGCCGGCCGAACTGCTGCTGATCAACCCCGCCGCCGTGCAACTGCTGGAGGCCCAACCATGAGCCTGCTCACTCCCGAACGGCTGTACCAGCTGCTGCCCGCCATACACCGCCTGCGCGACGCCGAGCAGGGCCAGCCGCTGCGCGCGCTGCTGGCGGTGATCGAGGACGAGCTGACGGCGCTCGAGGCCGACACAGCGCGCCTGTACGACAACTGGTTCATCGAGACCTGCGACGAATGGATCGTGCCCTACATCGGCGACCTGGTGGGCGCGCGCCCGATCCGGCCCGTGCCATCGGCCGGCGTCAGCATGCGCGCCTGGGTGGCCAACACGCTGGCCTACCGGCGCCGCAAGGGCACGGCCCTGGTGCTGGAGCAGCTGGCGCGCGACGTGACCGGCTGGCCGGCCGCGGCGGTGGAGTTCTTCCAACGCCTGGCGACCACGCAGCACATGAACCATGTGCGCCGCGCGCCCATGGCCACGGCCGGCCTGCGCGACGCGGCGCGCGCCGAGCTGGCCCAGGCATCCAGCGGCGCCTTCGACCCGTTCGCCCACACCCTGGAGGTGCGCAATGCCGACACGGCCGGCGGGCGCTTCAACATCCCCAACGTCGGCATCTTCCTGTGGCGCCTGCTGGCCCAGCCGCTGGGCCAGGGGGCGCCGGGCGAAGCGGACGCCGACTTCATCAGCGCCCAGGACAGCGGCGCCGGCTGGTGGCACCTGCACCCGGCGGGCGTGGACGCGCCGCTGTTCAACCCGCCGCGCACCGAGACCGGCGCCGCCGTGACCCAGGCCGCGCGCGAGGAGAACACGAGCGCCCCGCTGCGCCCGCTGGCCCTGCAGGCCGAGCTGGAGCGCCTGCGCGCCGGCATCGCCGATCCGCCGCCCGTCTTCATGACGGCGCAGCAGCCGGTGCTGCGCGTGTTTGCGCAGCTGGCGGGCGAGGCCCTGCCGGTGGAGATTCCGCGCGAGCGCCTGTGGATCTGCGAGATACCCAACGCCGTAACGCTGCCGGTGCCGCCGCGCGTGGCCGCGCTCGACGTGCGACGCGGGCGCATCGCGTTTCCGGCGACTGCCAACGTGCAGCAGGTCTGGCTGCAGGCCGCGCATGGCAGCGTGGCCGACGTCGGCGGCGGCCCCTACGACCGCGGGGCGGCGCTGCGCCTGGCCAGCAGCAGCCTGTCCGATGACACGGCGGCAGACACCGATACCGGCGGCTTCTTGGCCCCCACGGTGTGGCAGGTGGGCGTGACGCACCTGCTGCCGCTGGGTACCACGGGGACGCTGTTTGCCACGCTGCGCGATGCCGTCAACGCCTGGAATGCGCTGCCTGCGGGCCGCACCGGCGTCATCGTGATCATGGACAGCGTTAGCGAGACCGATGGCGCGCCGCTGGCCGTCCAGCTCGCCGAGGGTTCGCGGCTGATGATCGTCGCGGGCCAATGGCCGCTGGTGCAGGTTCCGGGCGCGCTGCCCGGCACCCTGGGGCGCCTGCCTGGCCGCTTTGCGGCGCGCAACGTGCGCGCGCATTGGCTGGGGCAGCTGCAGGTGATGGGCACCGCCGCCGCGGCCAGCGCCAACCCGGGCGCGCTGTTCGTCAACGGCCTGCTGCTGCAGGGGCCGCTGGCCATTTCCGGCCCGCTGGGCCAGGTGGAGCTGGCGCATTGCACCGTGCTGCCCAGTGCGCCGCACATCACGGTGGCGGGCGACAGCCCGCGCCTGCAGCTGCGCGTGCTGCAAAGCCTGACGGCCCCCATCGCCATCGCGGGGCCGATCACCGGCGTGACGGTGGCCGACAGCATCGTCGGCCTGCTGCCTGAAACCGCGCCCCCGCAAGCAGTGCTGGATGCCGCCGCGGCTGCATTGGATCTGCAGCGCAGCACCTTCTTTGGCGGCGTGCATGGCCTCACGCTCTCGGCCAGCGACTGCATCTTTGACGCGCCCGCCCGGGCCGAGCGGCGCCAGACCGGCTGCGTGCGCTTTTGCTATGTGCCGCCATCGTCCCAGGTGCCGCGCCGCTACCGCTGCCAGCCGCAGCTGGAGAGCGACACCCGCATCGCCGCCCTGCGCGCCGCGGCGCTGGCGGCCGGCCTGCCGCCGCCCACGGCGGCCGCCGAGGACGCGCTACGCGCCGAGGTCGAGGCCACGGTGCGCCCGCTGTTCACCGCGCGCCGCTATGGCGACCCGGCGCTGGGCCAGCTAGACCAGCGCTGCGCCGTGCAGATCCGCACCGGAGCCGAGAGCGGCGCCGAGATGGGCGCCTATGAGCAACTGCGCCAGCCCCAGCGCGAGGCCAACCTGCGCGACGCGCTCGCCGAATACCTGCGCCTGGGCCTGACGGCCGGGGTGTATTTCGCCAACTGACGAGGCCAAGAGGTACCACCATGCAAGGCGATCTCTCCCGTGAAACCTTCGATGCGCGCAAGCACTACACGGCCGTGCGCCTGCAGCAGGGCCGCGTGCTCACCGATGCGGACTTCAACGAACAGGGCGACATCACCCGCCAGCGCCTGGAGCACCTGGCCCGCGACGTGATCGGCGCCAGCGGCGGCCCGGCCGAGGGCGCGGGCTTTGCGCTGAGCGGCGGCATGCGCGCGCTGGCCGTGCATGCGCAGGACGCGAACAACGCCTGGATCGCCGGCGAGGACGGCGTGCTGCTGGTCACCGCCAACAACGGCGCCGCCTGGACGGTGGCCAACACCGGCAGCACGCGCCACCTGCGCGCCCTGGCCCGCGTCGGCAGCACCGGCTGGGCCGTGGGCGATGGCGGCACCGTCCTGCGCAGCACGGATGCCGGCGCTACCTGGGCGGCCCAGGCCAGCGGCACGCTGCAGACCCTGCGCGGCGTGGCCGCTTTCGACGCCCTGCACGCCTGGGCCGTGGGCGATGGCGGCCTGGCCCTGGCCACGGTGGACGGCGGCGTGACCTGGACGCAGCACGCCAGCGGCGTGGCGCGGCTATATGCCGTGGCCTTCACCAGCGCGCAGAACGGCCTGGCCGTGGGCCGGGGTGGCGCCATTGTGCGCAGCACCGATGGCGGGCAAAGCTGGGCCAGCGTGGCGAGCGGCACCCAGGCCACGCTGCGCGCCGTGGTCTTGAACGGCGCCCAGGCCCTGGCGGCGGGCGACGGCGGCACCGTGCTGACCAGCAGCGACGGCGGCGCCACCTGGAGCGCCGCCGTGAGCGGCAGCACCGCCCGCCTGCGCACCCTGCGCATGCGCGACGCCAATACCGGCTGGGCCGCGGGCGATGCGGGCACGCTGCTGGCCACGACCAACGGCGGCGCCAACTGGACGGCGCAGCCCGTAGCGGGCAACCCCCAGCTCGCCGGCCTGGCCGTGGCCGGCGGCGCCGATGCCTGGCTGGTCGGCGCCGGCCAGGTCTGGCGCGTGGCGGCTGCAGGCGCCGGTGCCCCGGCGACGCTGCCCGCGGCCAGCCTGCTGATCGCCGCCGGCTGCTACTACGTGCAAGGCCAGCATTGCTGGTGGGAGCAAGGCGCATCACTGGCCAACCAGCCCGATGGCGGCTGGCCCCAGCGCCTGGCGCCGGGCCAGTACCTGATCTACCTGCGCGCCTGGCAGCGCCACATCTGCGCGCTGGAAGACCCCGCCATCCGCGAGGTGGCGCTGGGCGGGCCTGACACCGCCACGCGCGCGCGCCAGATCGCCCAGGTGCGGGCGCTGGCGCTGCCGGCGCCGGCCAATAACCAGCCCTGGAACTGCGGCTCGGCCGTGGCCGACTGGGACGCACTCACCGCGCCACCCAAGGCGCTTCTCGCCGCGCGCGCCGAGCCGCAGCTGGCGGCCACCAGCGTGTGCGACATCGCGGCCAGCGCCGGCTACCAGCGCCTGGAGAACCAGCTGTACCGCGTGGAGATCCACAGCGTGGACGCGGGCACGGGCGCCGCCACCTTCAAGTGGTCGCGCGAGAACGGCTCGGTAGCCTATGCCGTGCAGTCGGTATCGATAGACACCGTGGCCAACCCCCCCATCACCACCGTGCGCGTGGCCGCGCGCGGGCGTGATGCCAACCTGGACTTGTCGCCGCACGACCGCGTGGAGCTGGTGGACGACGCGGCTGCGCTGCAACAGCGCGCCGGCCAGCTGTTCGAATACCTGCATGACGGCGACGACGCGCTGGAACTGGTGCTGGCCGGAGTGCCCACAGGCAGCCTGGGCCAGGACGCCAGCCTGCACCCGCTGCTGCGCCGCTGGGAGCAGCGACCCAGCGCAGCCGGCCAGAACGCGCTGGCCGTGGCAGAGGGCGGCTGGATCGCGCTGGAAGACGGCGTGCAGGTGCGCTTCACGCCCGGCGGCAGCTACCGCGTGGGCGACTATTGGCAGATACCGGCGCGCACCGCCACGGCGGACGTCGAATGGCCGCTGGACGATGACGGCGCGCCGCTGGCCCGGCCCCCCGCCGGCGTGCGCGACGGCTGGGCGCGCCTCGGCCTGGTGACGGTGGACGCGGGCGGGCTGGTCAGCGCCATCACCGACTGCCGCACCTGGTTTCCGCCGCTCACCCAGCTCACGCAGCTGCTCTACGTGGGTGGCGACGGCCAGCAGGCCGCGCCCGGCGCCGCCTTGGCCGAACCGCTGCGCCTGCGCGTGGCGCGCGGCGCGCTGGCGCTGGCCGGCAGCAGCGTGCGCTTCACGGTGGAGGCCGGCGGCGGCACCGTGGGTGGTGCCAGCACCCTCGATGCCGTCACCGACGCCGCCGGCCAGGCATCCTGCCCCTGGCAGCTGGGCGCGGCCGGCCCGCAGCGCGTGCGCGCCAACCTGCTCGACAGCGGCGGCACCCCCTTGTCCGAACAAACCCTGGTGTTCGCCGCCATGGCGCAGGCCCCCGTGCAGGCCGGCGGCGGCTGCGAGGTGACGATAGGCAAGGGCGGCAATTTCGAGCAGCTGACGACCGAGCTGCTGGCCAAGCTGCTCCAGGATCGCGGCGGCCAGCTGTGCATCTGCTTCCTGCCGGGCCAGCATGTGATCGACAGCCTGGCCGTCACCCTGACCGCCGCGCAGATGCGCCTCACGCTGCATGGCTGCGGGCCCACGGCCGTGGTCAACGTGAACGGGCCGATCACGCTGGGTGGCTTTGCCGCGCTGGAGCTGCGCGACCTGCAGCTGGCCATGGCCCCGAAGGGGCTGCTGCAGCTGAACAACAACGCCCAGCTGGGTCTGCATGGGCTGCGCCTGGATGGCAAGCAGGGCCAGCCCCAGCCCTGGATTCTCGTGGACGGCACGAGCGAGCTGCGCATGCACCAATGCGAGGTGGCCACTGCGACCCCGGCCGCCGTGGTGGTGCAGAACGCCACCGGCCTGTGCGAGATCATGCACAACGTGATCGCCGGCGACCTGTCCTTCTACGGCCTGCCGATTGCCGACACGCCCGGCGCGGCACCGCCGGCCGCGGCGCTGGTGAACGCGCTGGCCAATGGCGACTTCCAGGTGCCCGCCGGGCGCGGCCAGCTGGTGCTGGGGCACAACCAATTGACGCGACTGAACCTGGGCGTGGACATGCTCAAGCAGCTGCTGGCCAGGAAGTTCGACGGCCTGTTCCACACCGTGGTGCTGCAGGGCAACAGCTTTTCCAATGCCCCCGGCCTGTGCGCTGGCGTGTTCCTGAGCGTGACGGGCAACCACTTCACCGCCACCCAGCTGGTCGGCACCAACCTCTACGGCGTGCTGGTGGGGCGGCGCGCCGCCGCCAGCGGCAACGTCGCCGAACTGGTGGGCGACGTTGCCACGCTACGCTTCCTGGTCACCGTGGGCCAGTTCCGCGGCGCGGCGAACATGGTGTTCACCCTGCCGCAATCGACGCCCTGAGGCTGCAACAAAGACCATAGCAATCGGTGTCGCCATGGTGCGTGAAAGACGGCTATGGCTCGTGCGAAGATCGGCGGCACGAGCATCGTCCCCACGCCCATGGCCCACATCGTCTTCTCCCACGCCAACAGCTTCCCCGCCGGCACCTACCGCGTCCTGTTTGAGCTTCTGCGCGCACGCGGCTTCTCGGTCAGCGCCGTGGAGCGCTTTGGCCATGACGCGCGCTACCCCGTCAGCAACAACTGGCCCCAGCTGGTGCAGCAGCTGGCGGACTTTGCCGCCGAGCAGCAGCAGCGCCAAGGCGAGCGGGCCTATCTGGTAGGCCATTCACTGGGCGGATTTTTGAGCGTGATGGCCGCCGCACGCCACCCCGAGCTGGCACGCGGCGTGCTGCTGATCGACGCGCCACTCATCGGCGGCTGGCGCGCCAGCGCCCTGGGCGTGGCCAAGCAGGCCCAGGTGGTGGGCTCGATCACGCCAGGGCGCATCAGCCGCGCGCGCAGGAACAGCTGGGCCAGCACCGAAGAGGCGCTGGAGCACTTCTGCCGCAAGAAGGCCTTTGCCCAGTGGGATCCACGGGTACTGCGGGACTATATGGCCAACGGCCTGCAGGAACAGGACGGCAGGCGCGTGCTGGCCTTTGACCGCGACGTGGAGACCCGGATCTACAACACCCTGCCGAGCAACCTGGGCCGGCTGCTGCAGGCCCACCCGCTGCAATGCCCGGCCGCCTTCATCGGCGGGCGCGACTCGGTAGAGATGCGCCAGGTGGGCATGGCCATGACGCAGCGCATCACCCAGGGCCGCGTGATGATGCTGGACGGCACCCACCTCTTCCCCATGGAGCAGCCCCAGGCGACGGCGGCGGCCATTGAGGCGGCGTTGCT
>JAFEER010000179.1 GCA_018240985.1 Pseudomonadota bacterium | reverse complement strand
GGCCTTGATGATCTGCACCCAGGTGGTGGCCGTCATGCCGCCGAACAGCACGTAGACCATCATCAGCGCGCCGACGATGACCACGGCCATCCAGTACTCCAGGCCGAACAGCAGCTTGATCAGCTGGCCGGCGCCGACCATTTGCGCGATCAGGTAGAAGGCCACCACGATCAGCGTGCCGGAGGCCGCGAACATGCGGATCGGCGCCTGCTCGAAGCGGTAGCCGGCCACGTCGGCAAAGGTGAACTTGCCCAGGTTGCGCAGCCGGTCGGCCATCAGGAAGGTGATGATGGGCCAGCCCACCAGGAAGCCGATGGAGTAGATCAGGCCGTCATAGCCGGTGGCCATCACGGCGGCGGAAATGCCCAGGAAGGACGCGGCCGACATGTAGTCGCCCGCAATCGCCAGGCCATTTTGAAAGCCCGTGATGCCGCCACCGGCGGTGTAGAAGTCAGCCGCCGAGCGCGTCTTGGATGCGGCCCACTTGGTGATCCACAGCGTGCCGGCCACGAAGACCGCGAACATGATGATGGCCGTCCAGTTGGTCTCCTGCTTGGCGGCCTGGCCCACGTCGCCACCGGCGGCGTAGGCTGCGTTGCTCGCCCACAGGGCGGCCAGGGCCAGCGTGGTGCTGGCGGTGTTGTGCAGGCGCTTCATTTCGTCACGTCCTTCAGGATTTCTTCGGTCAGCGCGTCGAACTCGTTGTTGGCGCGACGCACGTAGTACACGGTGATGAGAATGGTGAACAGGATCACCCCCATGCCGATGGGAATGCCCAGCGAGGTCACGCCCGCGCCTATGGGCTTGGCCAAAAAGGGCTTGTCGAAGGCGATCAGGCCGATGTAGCCGTAGTACACGACCAGCATCAGGATGGTCAGAACCACGCCCAGTGGGTTGCGCCTGGCGCGCAGCTCCTGGTACTTCGGATGGCGTTGAATCTTTTCAACGATGGGGTCACTCATGCTTGTCTCCTTGAGGGATGGAACGCCGTGCACGCAGTGGATGCGAGGCACAAACGGGCCGCATTCTGCGAACCAGGGCTGACCGAGGGCTTACGCGCTGCCTGGCAACCAACATGCGTGCTGGCAGCCGCTTCGGCCAGTTTTCACATCCAAAAACGGGGACTAAGGGTTTCTTCCTGTTTTGTAAGCTGATGTTCAGTTATGCGTCAGCTAGGGTAAGAAGCGCGTCAGCGCATCGTCAGTGCGCCGACAGATAGTGTTGTCGCAGGCATTTGTAAGCGCCTGTGAGTACAAATCCAAAAAAGGAGACAAGCAATGGCCATCAGCACTACGCAAGGCGTGGGCTTCAAGGCGACGGCACGCCCATGACGCCCGGTGAGCGCAAGGTGATCGTGGCGTCGTCCCTCGGAACGGTGTTCGAGTGGTATGACTTCTACCTGTATGGCGCGATGGCGGCGATCATCGCCAAGCAGTTCTTTGCCGGGCTTGATCCCACCTCGGCCTTCATCTTTGCCCTGCTGGCCTTTGCCGCGGGCTTCATCGTGCGCCCCTTCGGCGCACTGTTCTTCGGCCGCCTGGGCGATCTGATCGGCCGCAAATACACCTTCCTGGTCACCATCCTGATCATGGGCATCTCGACCTTCATCGTCGGCGTGCTGCCCAACTACGCCAGTATTGGCGTGGCCGCGCCGGTCATCCTGATCGGCCTGCGCCTGCTGCAGGGCCTGGCGCTGGGTGGTGAATACGGCGGCGCCGCCACCTATGTGGCCGAGCATGCCCCCAACGGCAAGCGCGGCGCCTACACCGCCTGGATTCAGACCACGGCCACCATGGGCCTGTTCCTGTCGCTGCTGGTGATTCTGGGCACACGCACCATCATGGGCGAGCCGGCCTTCAACGACTGGGGTTGGCGCATTCCCTTCCTCGTGTCCATCCTGCTGCTGGTCGTCTCGGTGTGGATCCGCATGCAGCTGTCCGAGTCGCCCGCCTTCCGCAAGATGAAGGCCGAGGGCAAGTCCTCCAAGGCGCCGGTGGCCGAATCCTTTGGCCAGTGGAAGAACCTGAAGATCGTGCTCATCGCCCTGTTCGGCCTGACCGCCGGCCAGGCCGTGGTCTGGTATACGGGCCAGTTCTACGCGCTGTTCTTCCTGACACAGCAGCTCAAGGTGGACGCCGTCACGGCCAACCTGCTGATTGCCGCGGCGCTGCTCATCGGCACGCCCTTCTTCCTGATCTTCGGCTCGCTGTCCGACAAGATTGGCCGCAAGCCCATCATCATGCTGGGCTGCCTGCTTGCCATCGTGACCTACTTCCCGGTGTTCAAGGCCCTGACGGAGGCCGCCAACCCCGACCTGGCCCATGCCCAGGCGAACAACCGGGTGGTGGTGGTGGCCGACCCCAACGAATGCTCGTTCCAGTTCAACCCCACGGACACGGCCAAGTTCACCAGCTCCTGCGACATCGCCAAGCAGGTGCTGGCCGCCAGCTCGGTCAGCTATGAAAATGAGGCTGCCCCCCCCGGCACGCCCGCCGTCATCAAGATCGGCAACGACGTGATCCAGAGCTACGCATCGAAGGGCCTGCCCGCCGCCGATGCCAGGGCCAGGGATGCGGAGTTCAAGAATGCCGTGGCCGACACCCTGAAGAAGGACGGCTACCCGACCAAGGCCGACCCCGACAAAATGAACAAAGTGATGATGGTCGTCATCCTGGCCTACCTGGTGATCCTTGTCACCATGGTCTACGGGCCGATTGCCGCCATGCTGGTCGAGCTGTTCCCCACGCGCATCCGCTACACCTCGATGAGCCTGCCGTACCACATCGGCAATGGATGGTTCGGCGGCCTGCTGCCCACCATGTCGTTTGCCATCGTGGCGCAGACCGGCAATATGTACAACGGCCTGTGGTATCCCATCATCATCGCCGGCATGACCCTGGTCATCGGCATGCTGTTCCTGCGCGAGACCAAGGACGTGGACATCTACGCCAACGACTAAAGCTGTGTTGTTCCGTTGAAGCAGCCCCGCCCCGGCGGGCTGTTGCATTTAAGCGTCAGATTGCAAACCAATTGCAGGGGTTCAGATACCCCGCTCCTAAAATTGAGGCCTGTAGACGCACAAGGTGCTCATCGGCGATATGCCGGTTTCCAGCAGTGCCTACTACCCTGATAGACACAAACATTCAAGGACATTCCATGCAAAAAGCCAATCGCATCCTGATCGCCGCCCTGGCCTTGGTCGGTACCTCCGCTGCGCTCGCACAGAGCAGCGTCACCATTTACGGCCGTGTGAACACCACGGTGGAGCGCCAGAAGGACGGCGGTGTTTCCACCACCGGCCTGTTCAACAACGCTTCGCGCTGGGGCATCCGTGGTACGGAAGACCTGGGTGGTGGCCTGAAGGCTGGCTTTGCGCTGGAAAGCGGCTTCGATTCGAGCACCGGCGCCGGCACCGGCTGGCCTGGCCTGGCCAGCGTTGGCAATGGCATCAACTTCGGCCGTCAGAGCGAAGTGAACCTGGCGGGCGGTTTCGGCATGCTGCGCCTTGGCAACTTCGTGCCCGAGTCGTACTACGCCACAGCCGACTACGTCAGCATGCACAACCACGACACCGGCTCGTCCGCTGACGCCCTGTACTACGACCCCGTGTGGTTCGGTGGCCTGGGTACCAAGAACAAGATCGGCTACCGCACCCCCAACATGGGCGGCTTTACGGTGGATGCCGCCATGCTGCTGCACGAGCGCGCAGCCGGCACCAATAACAAGAACGGCTTCGACCTGGCTGCCAACTACAACATGGGCCCGCTGCACCTGGGTGGTGGCTACAGCTATGTGAACAGCAACTACCAGTTTGCTTTGCGCGCCCTGTACACCTTCGGTCAGTTCACTGTGGGTGGCTACTACCAGCGCAACAAGGACGACAACCAACTGGTGCCTACCGGCGCCGGTACGCGTAACAACTTCCGCCTGTCGGGCATGTACGCACTGGGCGCCAACGAGTTTCACGTCAACGTCGGCCGTGCCAACAGCTGGGGCCATGTCAGTGACTCGGCTGCCACGCAGTGGACTCTGGGCTACAACTACAACCTGAGCAAGCGCACCAAGGCCTACGGCTATTACACCCGCGTGAACAACGACAACCATGCCTCCTACAACGTGGGCTTCGCTGGCAACGACTTCAGCTCGTTCGCCCTGGGCATCCGCCACGCCTTCTGATCCCCGGCAGCGCAAGCTGCCTGAACCCTCGGCCCGATTCGAGCGAGTCGGGCTGGGGATTCCAATCAGACCGGCCTCGCACATCCGTGCGAGGCCTTTTCATTTGCACTTGATCCAATTCAGGCCAAGCAACGGAGCCTCGGGGGCACCGGCTTTCACCGGCGGAACTTGCCGTCCGCACTGATGATGGACAGATCGGCGAAGTCCAGCCCGGTGTGATCGCCCGCGCCGTAGGACACCTGCAGGCCGCCCAGGTCGAAGTTCTGTATCGATTCCAGGGCGCTGCGGATCTTCTCCCGCGATGGCTTGGGGCCGGCGCGGCGCAGGCCTTCGACCAGCACCTTGGCGGCGGCAAAGCCTTCGAGCATGGCCGGGCTGACCTCGCCCTGGCCGCCGGCCTTGTTCAGCTCGATCGCCTCGCGCACCAGGGGGTAGGCCAGGCTGCGCTCATTGGGGTAAACCTGGGACACGATGACGCCGCGCGCCTGCTCACCCAGGCTCTTGATGAAGCCGCTGGAGGCGTTGTTCGACAGCGTCACCAGCTGCGCTGCGGAGCCCGCCTTGCGCAGCGCCGCATAGCCGTCCACCACCGTGGTGCCCGAGCCGATGATCAGCACCGCCTGGGCCTGAGCCTGGGCGATCTTGGCAGCCAGGGGAGCGAAGTCCGGCTGGGCACGGTTGAACTTCTCCAGCACCACCGGCTGCAGCTGGGCCTGCGACAGGCCCTTTTGCGCACCAGCCACGCCGTCGGCGCCAAAGCTGTCGTCGGCATACAGCACGGCGACGCGCGTCATGCCCATGGTGGCCAGGTGGGTCATGGCTTTCTCGGCCTCGCGCTGGTAGGTGGCGCGCACGTTGAAGACGTTCCTCCGCACCGGCTGGTGCAGCACCATGGCACCGGTGGAGGGGCCCACCAGGGCCACGCCATACCTGTCCAGGTGCGGGATGATGGCCTCGGTGTGCGGTGTGCCGCGGGTGAGGAACATCACATCGACCTTCCTGTCCTCGATCAGCACGCGGGCGTTTTCTCCGGCGGTCTTGGGGTCGAACTTGTCATCCATGGCTATGAGCTCGATTTTCTGCCCGTTCACCCCGCCCTTGGCGTTGATGGCGGCTAGGTAGAGCCTGGCGCCTGCGGCGGTTTCCTGCACGCCCGCGCCCACCACACCCGAAAACCCCGCCGTCTGCCCCACCAGAATCTGCGCCTGGGCCACGCCCAGGGCCGCCCCAAGTGCCAGGATGCCTCCCCATTTTTGCCATGGATGCATGGTTTCGCCCCCTTGCTTGTGTTAACAATTGTTCGAAAGTCCGCCGTAGTCTAGCGAATGCTCACTGTGGTGTCATGGGCAAATCCCTAGAATGTTCGGCCTTCAAACACAAAGACCCGCCATGACCCAGGGACTGATCCGTATCCACGGCGCACGCCAGCACAACTTGAAGAACCTCGACCTGGACATCCGCACGGGCGAGCTCACCGTGGTCACCGGGCCCAGCGGCTCGGGCAAGTCCAGCCTGGTGTTCGACACCCTGTACGCCGAGGGCCAGCGCCGCTATGTGGAGACCTTCAGCGCCTACGCGCGCCAGTTTCTGGATCGCATGGACAAGCCGGCCGTGGACAAGGTGGAGGGCGTGCCACCGGCGATTGCCATCGACCAGACGAACCCGGTGCGCAGCTCGCGCTCCACCGTGGGCACGATGACCGAGCTGAACGACCACCTGAAGCTGCTGTTCGCGCGCGCCGGGCAACTGTTTGACCGCCAGACGGCGCAATCCGTGCGCCATGACTCGCCGGACAGCATCTATGCCGAGCTGCAGGCGCGCTGCGCACAAGAGGGCGATCCGCGCATCGTGCTCACCTTTCCGGTAGCGCTACCGGCCGCCATCACGGCCGAGCAGCTGGAGCAGTGGCTGTCGGCCAGCGGCTTCACCAAGGTGCAGGCGGAGCGCGAGCGGGACGGCCAGAAGCTGCTCGACGTGGTGGCGGATCGCTTCCGCATGGGCAACGCCGAGCGTGCGCGCGTGGTCGAGGCCATCGAGGTGGCGCTCAAGCGTGGCGGCGGGCGGCTCAATGTCTATCGCCTGCGCGAAGAGGACGAGCCGGAGCTGTGGCGCTTTTCGACGGGCCTGCATTGCCCCGACAGCGATCTGCGTTACGCCGAGCCGATTGCTTCGATGTTCTCGTTCAACTCGGCCGTGGGCGCCTGCGACAGCTGCCGCGGCTTCGGCCGCGTGATTGGCGTGGACTGGGGGCTGGTGATTCCGAACGACAGGCTGACCCTGCGCGCCGGCGCCATCAAGCCGATACAGACCCCGGCCTGGAAGGAATGCCAGGACGACCTGATGCGCTACGCCGAGGACGCCGGCATTCCGCGCGACACGCCCTGGTACAAGCTCACGCCCGAGCAGCGGCACTGGGTGATAGAGGGCACGCCCGGCTTCAAGGAGGGCAACTGGAACCGGCAGTGGTACGGCATCCGGCGCTTCTTTGCCTACCTGGAGAGCAAGGCCTACAAGATGCATATCCGCGTGCTGCTGTCCAAGTACCGCAGCTACACGCCATGCCCCACCTGCGCCGGCGCGCGCCTGAAGACCGAGAGCCTGCTGTGGCGCGTGGGCAGCAAGCAGGATGCAGACGCGGTGTTGGAGCCCGCGCGCCGTTTCATGCCGCAGGGCGTGGATTGGAGCCGTGCGCAGCTGGAGGCGCTGCCGGGCCTGTGCCTGCATGATTTGATGCTGCTGCCGATAGAGCGGCTGCGGCGGTTTTTTGCCTCGCTTCTCCCTCTCCCGCAGGCGGGAGAGGGCAGGGGTGAGGGTGGTTCGGCATCGGGCGCTGCGCTTGTTCTACCCCCTCACCCCCACCCTCTCCCCCAAGGGGGCGAGGGAGCAACTGCCCCAGGAAGTGGACAGGGTGCGGGAGAAAAGCAGGCGCTGGCGCTGCTGCACGAGGAAATCTCCACCCGTCTCAAATACCTGTGCGACGTCGGCATCGGCTACCTCACGCTGGATCGGCAGAGCCGCACCCTGAGCGGCGGCGAGGTGCAGCGCATCAACCTGACTACCGCCCTGGGCACCAGCCTGGTCAACACCCTGTTCGTGCTCGACGAGCCCAGCATTGGCCTGCACCCGCGCGACATGCAGCGCATCAACCAGGCCATGCTGCGCCTGCGCAATGCCGGCAACACCCTGGTGGTGGTGGAGCATGACCCGGCCGTGATGCTGGCGGCCGACCGCATCATCGACATGGGGCCCGGCCCCGGCGAGCGCGGCGGGCAGATCGTGTTCGATGGGCCGGTGGATGCACTGCGCCAGGCGCCCACGCTGACCGGCGAATACCTGGGCGGGCGCAGGCAGATCGGCACCGGGCTCAAGCGCATGGTGACCGAGGCCACGCCGCGCCTGATCCTGGAGGGCGCGCGCCAGCACAACCTGCAGGGCATCAGCGTGGAGTTCCCGCTGCAGCGCCTGGTCGCGGTGACGGGCGTGTCGGGCTCGGGCAAGTCCACGCTGGTGCAGGATATTCTGGCGCCGGCGCTGATGCGCCATTTCGGCAAGGCCACGGAGTCGCCCGGCGCTTATGACCGCCTGCTGGGTGCGGATCATTTGAGCGACGTGGTGTTCGTAGACCAGTCGCCCATCGGCAAAACGGCGCGCTCCAACCCCGTGAGCTATGTGGGCGCCTGGGATGCCATCCGCGAGCTGTTCGCCATCGCGCCGCTGTCGCGCGAGCGCGGCTACACCGCCGCCAAGTTCAGCTTCAACTCGGGCGACGGGCGCTGCCCCACCTGCGGCGGCTCGGGCTTCGAGCATGTGGAGATGCAGTTTTTGTCCGACGTCTACCTGCGCTGCCCGGACTGTGACGGCAAGCGCTACCGGCCCGAGATTTTGGAGGTGCGCATAGAGAGAGCCGGACGCCTGCTGAACGTGGCTGCTGTGCTGGAACTCACGGTGCACGAGGCGGCCGAGCTGTTCGCCAAGGATCGCGAGGTGCTGCGCGCGCTGCAGCCCATCGTGGACGTGGGCCTGGAATATGTGCGCCTGGGCCAGCCCGTGCCCACGCTGTCGGGCGGCGAGGCCCAGCGCCTGAAGCTGGCGGGCTTTCTGGCCGAGGCCGCAAAGAGCCAGGCCAAGTCGCGCCAGCCGCTGGCGCGCAAGGGCACGCTGTTTTTATTCGACGAGCCCACCACGGGCCTGCACTTCGACGACATCGCCAAGCTGATGCGCGCGCTGCGCAAGCTCATGGACGCGGGCCACTCGCTGATCGTCATCGAGCACAACCTGGACGTGATCCGCGCCAGCGACTGGATCATCGACCTGGGCCCCGAAGGCGGCGACGCCGGCGGCCAGCTGGTGGCCGAGGGCACGCCGGAGGATTTGCGCCAGCACCCCGGCTCGCACACCGGCGCGGCGCTGCGGGAGTATGAGCAGGCGCTGGGCTTGGGTGGCCACGGCGTGCAAGAGGCGCGGAATTTTCTCCTTCCCCCCCTGGGGGAAGGCAGGGATGGGGGCCTGGAGCGCCGGCATCTTGCCGGCCCTCACCCCAGCCCTCTCCCAGAGGGAGGGGGAGCCGCCGCCAACGCCATTCAGATCGTGAACGCCCGCGAGCACAACCTGCAGCACCTGAACGTGGACATCCCGCGCGGCAAGTTCAACGTCATCACCGGCGTCAGCGGCTCGGGCAAGTCCACGCTGGCCTTCGACATCCTGTTCAACGAGGGCCAGCGCCGCTACCTGGAATCGCTCAACGCCTACGCCCGCTCCATCGTCCAGCCCGCGGGCCGGCCCGAGGTGGATGCCGTCTACGGCATACCGCCCACGGTGGCGATAGAGCAGCGTCTGTCGCGCGGAGGCCGCAAGAGCACGGTGGGCACGACCACCGAGGTCTGGCATTTCCTGCGCCTGTTGTACGTGAAGCTCGGCGTGCAGCATTGCGTGCATGACGGCGCGGCGGTGCAGCCGCAGACCAGCGAGAGCATTGCCGCGCAGCTCTTGACGCAGTTCCGCGGCCAGCACATCGGCCTGCTGGCGCCCCTGGTGGTCAACCGCAAGGGCGTCTACACCGAGCTGGCCGACTGGGCGCGCCCGCGCGGCTACACCCATCTGCGTGTGGACGGCAACTTTTTGCCAACCACCGGATTCCCGCGCATCGACCGCTTCAAGGAGCACACCATAGAGCTGCCCGTGGCCAGCCTGCAGGTGTCGCCCGAACATGAGGATGCGCTGCGCACCCAGCTGGCCAAGGCGCTGGAGCTGGGCAAGGGCGTGCTGCATGTGCTGAGCGACCTGAACGACCTGGAGCAGGCGTTGCGCGACGGCCTGCCCACGGCGCCCATCGGCCGGCTGCAGGTGTTCTCCACCAAGCGCGCCTGCCCGGTCTGCGCCACCAGCTATGCCGAACTGGATCCGCGTTTGTTCTCGTACAACAGCAAGCATGGCTGGTGCCCGGACTGCGTGGGCACGGGCGTGCGCCTGACGAAAGAGCAGCGCAAGGCCTTCGACGACTCGGTGCAGTCGGACGACCGCGGCCGCGAACAGACCTTTGCCGAGCCCGAGGTGGAAGACCTGGCCGAGCAGGCCTGCCCCAGATGCCAGGGCACGCGCTTGAACCCGGTGGCGCGCGCCGTGCTGTTTGCCGGCACGCCGATCACCGAGGTGGCGCACCTGGCGGTGAGCGAGGTGCGGCAGTGGATGGAAGGCCTGGAGCTATCGGGCCGTGAGGCGGAGATCGCACGCGACCTGATTCCCGAGATCAGGAGCCGGCTGGAATTTCTGGAGGAGGTCGGCCTGTCCTACCTGACGCTGGATCGCGGCGCGCCCACGCTGTCGGGCGGCGAGGCCCAGCGCATACGCCTGGCTGCCCAGCTGGGCAGCAACCTGCAGGGCGTGTGCTATGTGCTGGACGAGCCCACCATAGGCCTGCACGCCCGCGACAACCAGATCCTCTTGAAGGCCCTGCAAAGCCTGAGCGACAAGG
>JAFEER010000178.1 GCA_018240985.1 Pseudomonadota bacterium | reverse complement strand
GCCATGGTGGATGACCTGCGTGCCCATGTGGAGCGCGTCGCCCAGGGCGGCGGCGAGGCCGCGCGCGCCAAGCATGTGGCGCGCGGCAAGCTGCTGCCGCGCGAGCGCGTGGAGATGCTGCTCGACCCCGGCACGCCGTTCCTGGAGATCGCGCCGCTGGCCGCGCTCAACATGTACGGCAACGACGCGCCCGGCGCCGGCCTGATCGCCGGCATCGGCCGGGTCTCGGGCGTGGACTGCATGATCGTGTGCAACGACGCCACGGTGAAGGGCGGCACCTACTACCCCGTCACCGTCAAGAAGCACCTGCGCGCGCAGGAGATTGCCGAGCAGAACCACCTGCCCTGCATCTACCTGGTGGATTCGGGCGGCGCCAACCTGCCGAACCAGGACGAGGTCTTCCCGGATCGCGACCATTTCGGCCGCATCTTCTACAACCAGGCCAACATGAGCGCGCTGGGCCTGGCGCAGATCGCCGTGGTCATGGGCAGCTGCACGGCCGGCGGCGCCTACGTGCCGGCCATGAGCGACGAGACCATCATCGTGAAGAACCAGGGCACCATCTTCCTGGGCGGCCCGCCGCTGGTGAAGGCCGCCACGGGCGAGGTGGTGAGCAGCGAGGACTTAGGCGGCGGCGACGTGCACACGCGCCTGTCCGGCGTGGCCGACCACCTGGCGCAAAGCGACCTGCACGCGCTGGCGCTGGCCCGTGCCGCGGCCAGCAATTTGAATAGAAATGAGCCTGATACAGGCTCTGATAAAGCGCCGGTAGCTCCCAAATATGAAGCAAGCGAGCTGTATGGCGTGATCCCCGTCGATACCCGCAAGCCCTTCGACGTGCGCGAGATCATTGCGCGCGTGGTCGATGGCAGCGAGTTCGACGAGTTCAAGGCGCGCTACGGCAACACCCTGGTCTGCGGCTTTGCGCGCATCGAGGGCATGGCCGTGGGCATCATCGCCAACAACGGCATTTTGTTCAGCGAGAGCGCGCAGAAGGGCGCGCACTTCATCGAGCTGTGCTGCCAGCGCAAGATCCCGCTCATCTTCCTGCAGAACATCACCGGCTTCATGGTCGGGCGCAAGTACGAGAACGAGGGCATCGCGCGCCACGGCGCCAAGATGGTCACGGCCGTAGCCACGGCCAACGTGCCCAAGTTCACCATCATCATCGGCGGCAGCTTCGGCGCCGGCAACTACGGCATGTGCGGCCGCGCCTATTCGCCGCGCTTCTTGTGGATGTGGCCGAACGCGCGCATCTCGGTGATGGGCGGCGAGCAGGCCGCCAGCGTGCTCGCCACCGTCAAGCGCGACGGCATCGAGCTCAAGGGCGGCAGCTGGTCGGCCGAGGAGGAGGAGGCCTTCAAGTCCCCCATCCGCCAGCAGTACGAGAAGCAGGGCCACCCCTACTACGCCACGGCGCGCCTGTGGGACGACGGCATCATCGACCCGGCCGACACGCGCCGCGTGCTGGCGCTGGCGCTGGCCACGGCGCGCCATGCGCCGGTGCCCGAGGTCAAGTTCGGCGTGTTCCGCATGTAAGGGGAAGTTCATGAGCGCTCTATCCATCCGCTACGACGGCCACCGCGCCACCATCACCCTGACCCAGCCGGAGATCCGCAACGCCTTCAGCGACGAGGTGATTGCCGAGATCACCGCCGCCTTCACCGAGGTCGGTGCGCGCGACGATGTGCGCGTCGTGGTGCTGGCGGCCGAAGGGCCGGCCTTCTGCGCCGGCGCCAACCTGAACTGGATGCGCCGCATGGCCGACTACACGCGGGACGAGAACCTGCGGGACGCCGCCAAGCTCGCCGAGATGCTGCGCGTGATCTACGCATGTCCCAAGCCGACGATTGCGCGCGTGCAGGGCGACGTGTACGCCGGTGGCACGGGCCTGGTCGCGGCCTGCGACATGGCCGTCAGCGTGGATACGGCGGGGTTTTGCCTGTCCGAGGTGAAGATCGGCCTGATCCCCGCCACCATCAGCCCCTACGTGATCCGCGCCATGGGCGCGCGCGCCGCGCACCGCTACTTCCTCACCGCCGAGCGCTTCGACGCGCAAGAGGCTCTGCGCATCGGCTTCGTGCACGACGTGGCGCCTCTTGACCAGCTGGATGCCCGCGTCGATGCCCTGGCCAAGGCCCTGGCCAGCGCCAGCCCGAACGCCGTGCGCGCCTGCAAAAAGCTGGTGCTGGATGTCGCCGGGCGCGACATCGACGCCCAGCTCATCGCCGCCACGGTGGAAGGCATTGCCGACATCCGCGCGAGCAGCGAGGGGCGCGAGGGCGTGCAGTCCTTCCTGCAAAAGCGCAAGCCGGGCTGGCTGGCATGAACATGCGCGCCGCAGCTTTCTTGCTCCCTCTCCCGCGGGCGGGAGAGGGCTGGGGTGAGGGTGGTGGCCCGCATGGGGCGCTGCGCCCGAATCTGCCCCCTCACCCCCACCCTCTCCCCCACGGGGGAGAGGGAGTGGAAAACCGCGCACGCGGCCAAGGGTAAGGCACCATGGATCAGCTCTGGCTCAGCTTCGTGCAATGGCTCCACAGCCTGGGCCTGCACATCGACGCCGGCACCGCACAGGTGCTGGCCGATGGCGCCGCGCGTGCCACGCAGCGGCTGGACATGCCCGCCCTGCTGGCCCTGGCCGCGGCGCTGGGCTGGGCCAGCGGCATTCGCCTGTATGCGGTGGTGTTTCTGGTGGGCGGCATGGGCGCCTTAGGCTGGCTGGCGCTGCCCGAGTCGCTCGCCGTGCTGCAGCACCCGGCCGTGCTCATGGCCAGCGGCTTCATGCTGCTGGTCGAATTTTTTGCCGACAAGGTGCCGTTGCTGGACAGCCTGTGGGATGGCGTGCACGCGTTCATCCGCGTGCCGGCCGGCGCGCTGCTGGCGGCGGGCGTGTTCGGTGCCGACAACGCCAGCATGGCCGTGGTCGCGGGCCTGCTGGGCGGCACGCTGTCGGCCACGGCGCTGGCCACCAAGATGACGGCACGCGCCGCGGCCAACACCTCGCCCGAACCGTTCTCCAACTGGGGGCTGTCCTTCATGGAGGATGGCCTCACGGTGGGCGCCGTCTGGCTGGCCACGCAGCACCCGGTGGCCTTTGGTTTTGCGCTGGTCGTGGCGCTGGTGCTGTCGGTGCTGCTGCTGGTGCTCCTGTTCAAGTTCCTGCGCGCCGTGCTGCGGCGCGTTTCTTCCTTGTTTTCTGCTTCTGCCAAGGTGGCCTGAATGTTTACAAAAATCCTGATTGCAAACCGTGGAGAGATTGCCTGCCGGGTGGCGGCAACTGCCAGGCGCATGGGCGTCAAGACCGTCGCCGTGTATTCCGACGCCGACGCCAGCGCCAAGCATGTGGCTGCCTGCGACGAGGCCGTGCACATTGGCGGCAACGCGCCCAAGGACAGCTACCTGCGCTGGCAGACCATCATCGAAGCCGCCAAGTCCACGGGCGCCCAGGCGATCCACCCCGGCTACGGCTTCCTGTCCGAGAACGAGGAATTTGCGGACGCCTGCGCGGCGGCCGGTCTGGTCTTCATCGGCCCGCCTGCGTCCGCGATTCAGGCCATGGGCCTGAAGGCCGAGTCCAAGCGCCTGATGGCCAAGGCCAGCGTGCCGCTGGTGCCGGGCTACCAGGGCGAGGATCAGGATCCGCAGCTGCTGCAGCGCGAGGCCGACGCCATCGGCTATCCCGTGCTGATCAAGGCCAGCGCCGGCGGCGGCGGCAAGGGCATGCGCCTGGTCGAGAAGTCCGAAGACTTTGCCGCGGCGCTGCAATCCTGCAAGCGCGAGGCCAGCAACAGCTTCGGCAACGACGCCGTGCTGGTCGAAAAATACGTACTGCGCCCGCGCCATATCGAGATCCAGGTGTTTGGCGACACGCAGGGCAACTGCGTCTACCTGTTCGAGCGCGACTGCTCCGTGCAGCGCCGCCACCAGAAGGTGCTGGAGGAATCCCCCGCCCCCGGCATGACGCCCGCGCTGCGCCAGAAGATGGGCGCGGCGGCCGTGGCGGCGGCCCAGGCCGTGGGCTATGTGGGCGCGGGCACGGTGGAGTTCATCGTCGAGCAGCCGGGCGGCTACGAGGCGCCCGAGCAGATGAAGTTCTACTTCATGGAGATGAACACCCGCCTGCAGGTGGAGCACCCGGTCACCGAGGCCATCACCGGCGAAGACCTGGTGGAGTGGCAGCTGCGCGTGGCCAGCGGCCAGCCGCTGCCCAAACGCCAGGACGAGCTGCGCATCATCGGCCATGCCATCGAGGCGCGCATCTGCGCCGAGAACCCCGACAACAACTTCCTGCCCGCCACCGGGCGCCTGCATGTGTACCGCAAGCCGGCCTGCACCAGCTTCGAACGCGGCCAGGTGCGCGTGGACGACGGCGTGCGCGAGGGCGATGCCATCAGCCCGTTCTATGACAGCATGATCGCCAAGCTGATCGTGCATGGCGAGACGCGCGCGCAGGCGTTGGCGCGGCTCGATGACGCGCTGGCGCAGACGCATATCGTGGGCCTGGCGACCAACGTGCAGTTTCTGCGCCATGTGGTGGCCAGCGGCGCGTTTGCCCAGGCCAGGCTGGATACGGCGCTGATCCAGCGCGAGGAGGCGGTGCTGTTCCAGCAGGAAAAGGTGGGCCTGCCGCTGGCCGCAGCCGCCGCCGTGGCGAATACGCTGCTGCAGGAACGCGCAGCGCAGGGCGCCAGCCCGTTCAGCCAGCGCGACGGCTGGCGCTCGGTCATTGCCTGCCGGCGCCGCTTCGAGTTCGACTTTGGCGGCCAGCATGCCAAGGCCTGGCTGACCTACGGCAAGGACGGCAGCCATGAGCTGCAGGTGGGCGAGGGCGAGGGGGCAGTGAATGGTTCCCTGGCCTTTGCCCCCGCGGCCGGCGGCGCCATGGATCTGCAATACGCCGGCGAACGCAGCCTGGCCGTGGTCTACGCGCAGGGCGAGACCGACCATGTGTTCACCCCGCGCGGCGCCACGCGCATCGAGGCGCTGGACTTGCTGGCCCACGCCGGCGAGGCCACCAGCGAGGGCGGGCGCCTGACGGCGCCCATGCCGGGCAAGGTGGTGTCGTTTGCCGTCCAGGCCGGCGACAAGGTGTCCAAGGGCCAGGCCCTGGCCATCATGGAGGCCATGAAGATGGAGCACACCATCGCCGCGCCGCAGGATGGCGTGGTGGCCGAGTTGCTCTACGCACCGGGCGACCAGGTGACGGAAGGCGCAGAGTTGCTCAGGCTTTCCGTCGAATGAAGGCGATGGGGTTGCAGGCGCGATACGCTAGCGCGCCATGAAGATCACCTTTTGCTGTACCGATACCAAGGCCGAGCCCTGGCTGCGGGGCCTGGCCGCCGCGCTGCCCGCAGCGGATATTTCCGTCTGGCAGCCGGGCGCGCCGCAGGCCGACTATGCCGTGGTCTGGGCGCCGCCCCAGCAGTTCATCGATGAACAGCCGCGGCTGCAGGCCCTGTTCAACATTGGCGCGGGCGTGGATGCGCTGCTCAGGCTGCGCCTGCCGCCGGGCCTGCGCGTGGTGCGCCTGGACGACGCCGGCATGGCCGTGCAGATGGCCGAGTACGTGAGCCATGCGCTGATCCGCCACTTTCGTGAATTCGACGGCTACGAGGCCGACATGCGCGCCGGCCGCTGGAGCTACCGCAAGCCGCGCCTGCGCCAGGACTTCCCCGTCGGCGTGATGGGCCTGGGCGTGCTCGGCGAGCGCGTGGCGCGCGCGGTGGCGCAGTTCGACTTTCCGGTGCGGGGCTGGAGCCGCGGCGCCAAGCAGATAGCGGGCGTGCGCTGCTACAGCGGCGCGCAGGGATTCAACGACTTTCTGGCCGCGAGCCGCGTGCTGGTGAACCTGCTGCCGCTCACGCCCGAGACGCAGGACATCATGAACCGCGATACGCTCGCGCGCCTGGTGCCCGGCGCCTATGTGATCAACGTGGCGCGCGGCGCGCACCTGGTCGATGAAGACCTGCTTGCGCTCATCGATGCAGGCCAGGTGGCGGGCGCCACGCTGGACGTGTTCCGCACCGAGCCGCTGCCCGCCGGCCACCCGTTCTGGAGCCATCCGCGGATCACGCTCACGCCCCACACCTCGGCGCGCACGCTGCGCGACGAGAGCATTGCGCAGATCGCCGGCAAGATCGCCGCGCTGGCCCGCGGCGAGCCCGTGGCCGGCGTGGTCGATGCAGCCCGCGGTTACTGATTCCCCACTTTAGAGAGACAAGGTGTTTGCCATGAAATCGAACATTCCCGCACGCGTGAAGATCATCGACGTGGGCCCGCGCGACGGCCTGCAGAACGAAAAGCAGCAAGTGCCGCCCGAGGTCAAGATCGCCCTGGTGCAGCGCCTGCAGGACGCCGGCTTGAAGGAGATCGAGGTCACCAGCTACGTAAGCCCCAAATGGGTGCCGCAGATGGCCGACAACCACGCCGTGATGGCCGGCATCACGCGCCGCGCGGACGTGCGCTATTCGGTGCTCACGCCCAACCTCAAGGGCTGGGAGGCGGCCGCCGCCGACAAGCCCGACGAGATCGTGGTCTTCGGCGCCGCCAGCGAGGCCTTCAGCCAGAAGAACATCAACTGCAGCATTGCCGAGAGCATCGAGCGCTTCGCCCCCGTGGTCGAGGCGGCGCTGGCCGCCGGCGTGGCCGTGCGCGGCGCCATGAGCTGCACCGTGGGCTGCCCCTACGAGGGCGACATCGCCCCCGAGCGCGTGGCCTATCTCGCCGGCCTGATGCGCGGGATAGGCGTGCAGCGCGTGGACGTGGCAGACACCATTGGCGTGGGCACGCCGCTCAAGGTGCAGCGCGCCATAGCGGCCACGCTCAAGCATTTCGGCATCGACGATGTCTCGGGCCATTTCCACGACACCTACGGCCAGGCACTGGCCAACACCCTGGCCGCGCTGGAGCTGGGCGTGTGGAACTACCAGTCCTCCATTGCCGGCCTGGGCGGCTGCCCCTACGCCAAGGGCGCCACCGGCAACGTGGCCACCGAAGACTTGGTGTACATGCTGCAGGGCATGGGCATAGAGACCGGCATTGACCTGGACAAGCTGGTCGATGCCGGCCAGTACATCAGCGACTTTTTGGGCCGCAAGCCCCAGTCGCGCGTGGCCGTGGCGCTGCTCAACAAGCGTGCGGGCTAAAGGCATGGCAGGCGCCGAAATCACAACCCTGCCCGAGGGCATGCAGCGCGTGGCCGCGGCCCTGCAGAGGGCCGGCCACCCGCATGGGCCGGTCATGCTGGACGATGCCGCACGCACGGCACAGCAGGCCGCGGACGCCCTGGGCGTGCAGCTGGGCCAAATCGCCAAGAGCATCATCTTCCGGCGCAGGAGCGACGATGCGGCCGTGCTCGTCATCACCTCGGGCGACCGGCGGGTAGATGAAAAAAAGGTCGATGCCCTGGTGGGCAAGACCGGCCGCGCCGACGCCGAATTCGTCAAGGCGGCTACAGGCTTTTCAATCGGCGGCGTCTCGCCCGTGGCGCACGCCCGGCCGCCGGTCACCTTGATCGACCGCGAGCTGCTGCGCTTCGACGTGGTCTGGGCCGCGGCCGGCCACCCCCATGGCGTGTTCCAGCTGCGTCCGCAGGATCTGCAGGCGCTGACCGGCGCGGCACTGGCCGATGTGGTGCAGCAGCCGTCATGACTGCGAAATTAATAGCTTCCCGCGCTTGCCAGATAAGCGCTGATGGCCTTTTTTTATCCGATAACGAGACCCTGCCCTCCCCCTGCGTCTCGGTATGCCGCATGACGCCCGATGGCGGCCATTGCGAAGGGTGCTTTCGCACCCTGGACGAGATCGCGCGCTGGTCTCAGGCCGGCCATGCCGCACGCCGGGCCATCTGGGCCCAGGCCCTGCGCCGCGCCGGCCTTTCGCTACCCAAGGAGCTGGCATGAAGGAAATCACCTGTTACCTGGACTTCGTCTCGCCCTATGCCTGGCTGGCCTTCGAGCGCCTGCCCCAGGTGCTGGAGGGTTTGAGCTACCGCCTCGCCTACCGCCCGGTGCTGCTGGGCGCGCTGCTCAAGGCCCATGGCAACCCCGGGCCCGCCGGCATTGCGCCCAAGCGCGCCTGGACTTACCGCCATGTCAGCTGGCTGGGCCACAGCCTGGACGTGGGGCTGGACATGCCGGCGCGCCACCCGTTCCAGCCGCTGCCGCTGTTGCGCCTGGCGCTGGAGTGCAGCGACGATGGCCTCGTCAACCGCTTCGTCGCCGGCAGCATCCTGCGCCATGTCTGGCTGGGTGGAGCCGATCCACTGGATCCGGCGCGGCTCGATGCCCTGCGTGCCCAGCTGGCCGAGCAGCTGCGTAGCGATGAGGGCGCCCCCGAGCGCGCCAAGGAGCTGCTGCGCGCCAACACCGATGCCGCGGCCGCGCGCGGCGTGTTCGGCGTGCCGGCCTTCGAGGTCGATGGCCGCCTGTTCTGGGGCCTGGACAGCCTGCCCATGCTGCGCGCAGCCCTCGATGGCGATCCTTGGTTTACATCAAATTGGGAGCGCGCTGCAAGCGTGCAGCAAGGCTGAAGCGCTTGAATCAGTGCCATGCCCAACGCCTTCAACTTCTCCGCCTCGCCCTTTGACTGCCTCAACCCCGAGGAGCAGGCGCTGGTGCGCGACAACGTGGACATTGCCTACTACCCCGAGGGGGCGGTGGTGCTGGACATGGGCGATGCGCCCGAGCATCTGTTCGTCATCATCAAGGGCTATGTCACCCAGGTCGAGGGCGATGAGGTGCTGGCCACCTTTGGGCCGGACGACTGCTTCGACGGCCGCGGCCTGGTGGCGGGCCGCGTCAGCAGCCGCTTCACGGTGGCCGAGGAACTGGTGGCCTACCAGCTGGCACGCGCCACGGTCAAGGAGCTGATCGCGCGCAACCGCACCTTTGGCGCGCTGCTGTTTTCCGACCTGGGGCAAAAGCTCAGCACCCTGGCGCAGCGCGCCGAGCAGCACGAGATGCAGTCGCTCACGCTCACGCGCGTGGATCAGGCCTTTCTGCGCCCCGCGCATGTCGTGGATGCGGGCACCGACATCGTCTCGGTGGTGCGCGTGTTCCAGGAGCAGCGCACCACCAGCGTGCTGGTGAGCGGCATGCCCGATGGGCGCGAGGGCCTGGGCATCTTCTCCAACACCACGCTGCAGCGCGCCATCCTGGACGGCCGGCCCTTGAGCCAGATCACCGTGGGCGAGCTGGCCAGCCACCCGCTGGTCACCGTGCGCGCCGGCGACCAGCTGGGCGATGCCATGGCCATGCTGCTGCGCGCGCGCGTGCACCGCCTGGCGGTGGTGGGGGACGACGGCCGGGTGCTCGGCATCCTGGAGGCGCTGGACTTGTTCAGCTTCCTGGCCAACCAGTCGCACCTGATCACCGTGCACATCGAGCAGGCGACCGACCTGGCGGCGCTGGAACAGGCCGCGGCCCAGGTCACGCGCCTGGTCACCGTGCTGTATCGCAGCGGCACGCGCATCGCATTGGTGGCGCAGCTGGTGCAGCAGCTCAATGCGCGGCTGTTCGAGCGCGCCTGGCAGATGATTGCCCCGCGCGAGCTGCTGAGGAACAGCTGCCTGTTCGTCATGGGCAGCGAGGGCCGCGGCGAGCAGCTATTGAAGACCGACCAGGACAACGGCCTGCTGCTGCGCGACGGCTACCAGCCGCCAGAGGATCTGCAGGCCATCTGCGAACGGTTTTCCCAGGCGCTGGCAGGCTTCGGCTATCCCGAGTGCCCCGGCCGCATCATGGTCAACAACCCTGAATGGCGCGGCACGGTGAGCGAATATGGCGAGCGCGTGCGCGACTGGCTGTTGCGCCCCGACGGCGAGCATCTGATGCAGCTGGCGATCTTCCTGGATGCCCATGCCGTCGCCGGCGATGCCCAGTTGCTGACCACGGTGCGCCAACGCCTGTTCCAGCTGGGCACCGAAAACGACGCCCTGATCGCCCGCTTTGCCCTGGCCATAGACGCCTTTGGCACGCCGGCCGGCTGGTGGGGGCGGCTGCTGGGCATCGAGGATGTCACGCTGGTCAATCTGAAAAAGGCCGGCATCTTCCCCATCGTGCACGGCGTGCGCAGCCTGGCGCTGGCACGGCGCATCAGCGCCACGGGCACGGCCGAACGCATTGCCGCGCTGCAGGGCGAGGGCCAGCTCGACGCCACCCTGGGCCAGGAGCTGCTGCAGGGCCTGCACTTCCTGATGGGGCTGCGCCTGCAGGCGGGGCTCGATGAGCTGGAGCTGCAGCGCCCGGTCACCGGCAATGTCGATCCGGCCAAGCTCACCAGCCTGCAGCGCGACCTGCTCAAGGACACGCTGTCGGTGGTCAAGCGCTTCAAGGCCCTGCTGCACCAGCGCCTGCGCATGGATGCCGTATGAGCCGGCACTACAGCAACCTGGCCCCGCTGTGGTGGGAAAAGCTGCGCCGCTGGTGGCTGGTGTACCACCTGGGCGAGCCCGAGTTCGCCCCCATGTTCGACCCGCCGCCGCACGATGAATGGGTGTCGCTCGACTGCGAGACCACGGGCCTGAACACGCGCAGCGACGAGATC
Organism: Pseudomonadota bacterium; assembly: GCA_018240985.1. GTDB lineage: Bacteria > Pseudomonadota > Gammaproteobacteria > Burkholderiales > Burkholderiaceae_C > Alicycliphilus. Next base: position 2,151 of record JAFEER010000178.1, on the reverse strand, counting down.
ATCTCCGTCGGCGCGGTGCGCATCGTGGGCGAGCGCATCCTGACCAGCCAGCGCCTGGAGCTGCTCATCCGCCCGGAAAAGGGCGTCTCCGCCGACAGCGTGCGCATCCACCGCTTGCGCGAACGCGACGTGGCCGACGGCCTGCCCAAGGACGAGGCCATGCGCCAGCTGATGCGCTTCATCGGCAGCCGGCCGCTGGTCGGCTACTACCTCGAATTCGACGTCGCCATGCTCAACCGCGCCATCTGGCCGATGCTGGGCATGGGCCTGCCGCAGCCCAAGATCGAGGTCTCGGCCATGTACTACGACTACAAGTTCAAGCAGCTGCCGCCCTACCAGCAGCAGGCGAATGCCGGGATCGACCTGCGTTTCGCCACGCTGATGAAAGACCTGAATCTGCCCGAACGCGAGGCGCATGACGCCCTCAACGACGCGGTGATGGCCGCCATGGCCTTCATCAAGCTGCGCCGGTTGCGGGAAAAAAATTGAAGAAAAATGGCTGTAACGCTTTTCTATCAATCGTTTATAGCTATAGTTTTTGATAGCCTGGCGACAAGCCTCAAATGGTCTGTCTTACTCCCCCCTGCCATGGTGCAGGCACCGCAGCAGACGGTTTTGCGTCCGCTCCCGGTCGAATACCAACGAATATTCATGAAATGTCTGCGCCATCTGGCAGAGCACTCAGAGCTTAAGCCGCTGGAGTAGCAGGGGTTGCTGCCGAAATAGGGCACAGCAACTTCCGCCACGAACCTGAGAACTCTATCGCGCGAGACGCCACTGCGCCGCGTCGCGCTTGACGATAGCCTACGACAAGCCCCATCTGCAAATGTCCAATTACTGCGGCTGTAGATTGATGGATTTTGCGATCGCACCGTATTGCGCGATGCTGGCCGAATAGACCTCGTTCGCCTGTGTGCTGGTCTGCTGAGTTGAGACAATAACCTGCGAGGCTTCCGCGGCTCGGATGTATGCAGGATCCGACATTGCGGTAACCACAGTCTTGCGCAGCACATCAACTATCGGCTCAGGCGTTTCCTTACGTACTTGCAACCCGAGCCACAGGCCATATTCGTAGTCTTTAAAGCCCTTGGTTTCACGCACCAACGGGATGTCTTTAAATGTGTCGAGTCTGCTCGACGAGATCATCCCCAGCATTTTCAGCTTGCCAGAGGCAACACTACCCGTGTAAACGGTTCCCATGCCTCCGAGGTAAAGATCAATCCGGCCTGCGAGCAGATCGATCTGCATCGGCCCACCGCCCCGATAGGGCACGTGAATCATCGGTACCCCGATCAGCTTGGCCATCTGCTCCCCGAGCAAGTGGTAGATGCTGCCTGGGCCAGTGCTGCCGAAAGTCAGGGGATTGCCCTCATTTGCTCTCCGCTTTGCGTAAGCGACCAGCTGATCCATGTTGGATGCAGGTAGATCCCCTCGGCCCAAAGCAGCCAACGTCAGATCGCCTAGCTTTTGCACCATCCGAAAGTCTTCACTCTTGAATGGAGCGGACGCGTTCGCCAGAGGCCCAAGAATCAATTCATTGGGCGAACCGACAAACACGGAGTAGCCATCCGCAGGTGCATTCAACAGCTTGCGCGCGGCGACGGCACCGGTTGCGCCGCCCAGGTTTTCAACGATGACCGGTTGCCCCAAGGCCTTGGTCAATGCAGGAGTAATCGCCCTTGCAATTTGATCCGAGGTACCACCCGCAGGGTACGGCACCAATAAGGTCACTGGCCTGGCGGGAAACGGTTGCGCGTATGCGGACTGCCCAAGCGCCAAACCGGCAGCCGACGCACAGAAAGACTCGAGAACTTTACGCCTACTCATCTGAACCATGTCAATTGCTCCTAGCATTAATGTGGGTGAAGCGAAAACATGGGAATCCTAAGAATAGGTGGCTATGTCGTAAAATACCTTTTTCACATCTTCGCCATGCCGTCGAGGTATGGCGAGTGACCGCCCCCCGGCAAAACCGGGGGACTCCAGTTTGTGGGCTGCTCAAAGCGTTCGCGTTCCTGTCATACCCTCGATCTGACCGAGAAGCCTAGTCCGGAAGCTGTCTGGCGGCGATCAGGCCGTCCGTAGTCGCCTGATTGCGCAACGCGCGCGCAATGTCCGGAGCAAGCTCCTTGAGCCTGAGATACGGCGTGC
>JAFEER010000177.1 GCA_018240985.1 Pseudomonadota bacterium | reverse complement strand
GCGAAGCCTTGTATTCTACTGCAGGTTTTAAAGTCCTGTCAAACTTGAAGGTCTTTCAACCTTCTCGCCAACCACTACAACCAACCACCTTAGCAATCAGTCGCCGCAATCAGCGAAGCCTTGAAGTATACATCGGTTTTCAGCCGGATGACAAATCAAGGGGGGAAATTTTTTCTCCCTTCTCGCCGCTTCGGTTGCCTGCTCTGGGAGCGACTGCCGTTGCAGCGAAGCATGAAGTATACAGCGGGTTTTCCCTTAGAAAAAGGTCGGGGCATTTTTTTGTCGTTGCGGCCTACCCTTGCCCGCCCGGCCGTCCATCGCCGGCCACGCGGATAATTCCGGCCATGGCACTGATTACTCTGATGGAAGCCCAACTGGCGTTTGGGCATGTGGCACTACTGGATCATGCGAGCTTCGCGCTGGAAGCCGCCGAGCGTGTTGGCCTGATAGGGCGCAACGGCGCCGGCAAGTCCTCATTGCTGAAGATTCTTGGCGGGCTGGCGAAGGCCGACGATGGCAGCCTGAGTGTGCAGCAGGGCCTGCGCATTACCTATGTGGCGCAGGAGCCCGATCTGGCGCCGCAGGCCACGGTGTTCGAGGCCGCAGCCGAGGGGCTCGCAGCCGCCATTGCGCTGCGCGAGCAATATTTGTCTGGCGCTGCGGGACTCGATCTGGACATGCTGCAGTCACAGATAGAGGCCTATGACGCCTGGAACTGGGAGCAGCGCGTGGAAGAAACACTGCAGCGCCTGCACCTCGATCCGCAGGCGATCATCGGCACGCTGTCGGGCGGCACCAAGAAGCGCGTGGCCCTGGCGCAGGCACTGGTGGCGCGGCCCGACGTGCTGCTGCTGGACGAGCCCACCAACCACCTGGATCTGGACTCGATCGAATGGCTGGAGGATCTGTTGCTGGCATTCAAGGGCAGCGTGGTCACGATCACTCACGACCGCGCCTTTCTGGATCGCATCGCCACGCGCATTGTGGAACTCGACCGCGGGCAGCTGCGCTCCTATCCGGGCAACTTTGCCCAATACCAGCTACAAAAGGAGGAGCAATTGGCGCAGGAGGCCGTGATCAACGCTCGCGCCGACAAGTTGCTGGCCCAGGAGGAAGTCTGGATCCGCAAGGGCGTGGAGGCGCGGCGCACGCGCAGCCAGAGCCGCATTGGCCGGCTCGAGGCGCTGCGCGCCAACCGCACGGCGCGGCGCGAGGCGCTAGGCAGCGTGAGGATGGACATTGCCTCGGGCGGACAGAACGGTTACCAGGGCAAGATCGTGGCCGAGCTCACGCGCGTCTCCAAGGCTTTCGGCGACAGGGCGATCGTGCGTGACTTCAGCGCCACCATTCTGCGCGGCGACAAGGTGGGGCTGATCGGCCCGAATGGCGCTGGCAAGACCACGTTGCTCAAGCTGATCCTGGGCGAACTGGAGCCCGACAGCGGCAGCGTGCGCCGCGGCAACAACCTGCAGGTGGCCTACTTCGACCAGATGCGCAACGCCATCGACCTCGATGCCACGCTGGAGGACTTCATCAGCCCGGGCAGCGAGTGGATAGAAATCGGCAACCAGCGCAAGCATGTCAAGAGCTACCTGGGCGACTTTCTGTTTTCGCCGGCGCGCGCGCATTCCCCGGTGCGCTCGCTCTCGGGCGGCGAGCGCAACCGGCTGCTGCTGGCACGCCTGTTCGCGCGCCCGGCCAACGTGCTGGTGCTGGACGAGCCTACCAATGACCTGGACATCGACACGCTGGAACTGCTGGAAGAGCTGCTGCAGGGCTATGACGGCACGGTGTTCCTGGTCAGCCATGACCGCAGCTTCCTGGACAACGTGGTCACCAGCACCATTGCCGCCGAGGGTGACGGCCTGTGGCGCGAATACGAGGGCGGTGTGCAGGACTGGCTGACCCAGTCGCGCCGCAGCCGCGAACTGGCTGGAACACCCGCCGCAGTCAGCAAGAATACAAGCCAAAATGAGGTAAAACCACCGCCAGATAAGCGCGAACAGCTACAAAAACGCAAGCTAAGCTACAAAGAGCAACGCGAGCTCGAGCAGTTACCCGGGCAAATCGACGCACTGGAGTCGGAGCAAAAGGCAATTCGCGACGAGCTGGCCGATGGCAGTCTGTATGCGCGCGACGGCGCGCGTGCGGCGGCGCTGCACCAGCGCGATGGCGAGATCGAGGAGCTGCTGATGCAGGCGCTGGAACGCTGGTCTGGGCTCTCGGCCTAAAGGCATCAAATCCGGTGGTGCAGCCGGTCGGTGGCGCCGCGCAGGCGTGCAATCAGGGCCGGCGCGATCTGGCTCAGGGGCAGCACCTCATCGGCCGCGCCATGGGCGATGGCCTCGCGCGGCATGCCAAAGACGATGCAGCTGGCCTCGTCCTGCACGTAGTTGTAGCTGCCGGCGTCCTTCATTTCGCGCATCGCCGCAGCGCCGTCTGCGCCCATGCCGGTCAGCATGATGGCGTAGGCATTGCGCCCCAGCACGGCGGCGGCCGACTTGAACAATACCTCTACCGATGGCTTGTGCCGGTTCACGGGCGGCCCGTCGTCCACCACGGCGACATAGTTGGCGCCGCTGCGCGCGATGTGGAACTGCTTGCCCCCCGGTGCGATGTAGGCATGGCCGGGCAGGATGCGCTCGCCGTTCACGGCCTCCTTCACGGTGATCTGGCACAGGCTGTTGAGCCGGGCCGCAAAGCTGGTGGTGAAGCCCGGCGGCATATGCTGGGTGATGACGATGGCTGGCGAGTCGGCGGGCAGATGAACCAGCACCTCGCGGATCGCCTCGGTACCGCCGGTAGAGGCGCCGATGCAGATCACCTTCTCTGTGGACACACGGCCCAGCAGGGCCGCGGTGCTCGCGGCTGCGGGGGCCGCCTGGGCAGCACCCGCGCTGCCCGCGGGCATGCGTCGCACATGGGCGGCAGCGGCCACGCGGATCTTCTCGACGATCTGCGCGGCCAATTCATTCAGCCCGCTGCTCAGGCCCACACGTGGCTTGGCCACGAAGTCCACGGCACCGAGCTCCAGCGCCTTCATGGTGACCTCGGCGCCGCGCTCGGTCAGCGTGGAGATCATCACCACCGGCATGGGACGCAGGCGCATCAGGCGCCCGAGGAAGTCGATACCGTCCATGCGCGGCATTTCAACGTCCAGCGTGATCACATCGGGGTTCTGCTCGCGGATCAGCTCGCGCGCGATCAGCGGATCGTTGGCCGTGCCTATGCACTCCATGTCCGGCTGCCGGTTGATGATCTCGGCCAGCAGGCTGCGTACCAGTGCCGAGTCGTCCACCACGATGACGCGAATCTTGCCTTTCATACCGCTTGCTTCTTTCTCTCGTAGAGCGTGTTGACGGTCAGAACAGGTCGACCGAACCGCCACTGGTGGCGCGCACCACCGTGGCCGCATTGCCGCGCGTCTCTGGTGCCATCGCTTCGGGGTGGGCATGCGCCAGGCGCTTGACCATGGCCTTGCCGGTGACCGGGAAGAACACCACCTTGCGCGGATAGATGTCGAGCACATCCTCGGACACCACGGGGATGCGCTCGGTCGCCAGATAGTCGCGCACAAAGCGCGCATTGCGTTCACCCACATTCAAGGCGGTGAAGTTGGCCATCACCTGGCCACCGCCAAAGATCTTGGCCTGCAGGGTCTCGCGGCGCGCGCCGAGTTTCATCATTTCGTTGATCAACAGTTCCATGGCATAGGAGCCATAGCGTCCCGATGAATCACCAGCGTCGCCCTCGGGCAGCATGAAGTGATTCATGCCGCCTACGCGCATGCGGCTGTCCCACAGGCAGGCGGCGATGCACGAGCCCAGCACCGTCATGATGGCCAACCGCTCGCGAGCGACGAAATACTCGCCTGGCAGCACCTTGACGGCGTTGTACTGAAACTGATGGTCAAAGAAAAAGAACGCGGCCTCGCCCGGTTTGCGCGGCTGCGCCTTGATTTGCTCCAGGCTGAGCGTGGGCGCGGCAGCGGCCGCGGCCACCACATCGGCCTCCCGCGTCGTGATACGCGGCACGCGGCGGCGCTCTGGTAGCGCTCCGGGCGGCAGCGATGTCGCCATGGGCGGAGTGCTCATGTGCGGCCCGTCTATCCAACGCGCTCGTAGACCGTCTTGCCGCGCAGGGCAAACAGGTCGCGTGCATCGCTGAAATTTTCCGCATGGCCCACGAACAGCATGCCGCCCGGCTTCAGCACCCGGTGCATGCGCTCGAGCACGCGCCGCTGCGTGGCATCGTCGAAGTAGATCATGACGTTGCGGCAGAACACCGCGTCGAAGGGCTCGCGAAATGGCCAGTCGTCGCGAATCAGATTCACGCTCAGGAAATCGATAGCCTGGCGCAGCTCGGGGCGCACACGCGCCATGCCTGCGTTGTCGCCCTTGCCGCGCTGGAAGAAACGCTGCAGCTGCGCCTGGCTCAAGCCCTTGAGACCATCGAGCCGATAGACACCGCGCGCCGCCGTGGCCAGCACGTTGGAATCGATGTCGCTGGCGGCAAGCTTGAGCTGGACCCGCGGCTGCAGTGTCTCCAGCGCCGTCATGGCGATGGAATACGGCTCCTCGCCCGTGGACGCGGCGCTGCACCAGATGCTCCACGGCCCATGCGGGCGCGTGCGCAGCAACTGCGCCAGTACTTCAAAGTGATGCGGCTCGCGAAAAAAAGCCGTGAGATTGGTCGTGAGCGCGTTGACGAACTCCTGCCACTCCGGCCCGTCACTGCCTTCGAGCCAGCCCAGGTAATCGTGAAAGCTCGTGTGCCCGGTTTCGCGCAGGCGGCGCGACAGGCGGCTGTAGACCATGGCGTGCTTGCCGTCGTGCAGGTTGATGCCGGCACGCTGATAGATCAAGGCCTGCACGCGCGAAAAGTCTGAATGCGTCCAGGCGAACTCACGTGCCTCCACCTCTCCATGCACCGCGTTGGTCGTGGCTGCATGCTGGGCAGCGCTGCGCACATGGGCGTGGCGGATGGGTGGCGCGGCAATCGCCTGTCGGTGTGCGTGCATCAGCTGATCGCCGTCGCCAGCCCCATGTCCACGCCCGACATCAGGCGCTCGATGTCCAGCAGGATGAGCATGCGATCCCCCACCGAGCCCAGGCCGCGGATGCACTGCGCATCGATGGCGCTGTCCAGCTCGGGCACGGCACGCAGCTGCTCTGCGGGCAGCTCCATCACGTCGCTGACCGAGTCCACCACGATACCCACCACCCTCTCGCGCAGGTTCAGGATGATGACCACGGTGAAGCTGTTGTACTCGGCCTGTGCGCAGCCAAAGCGCAGGCGCATGTCCACGATCGGGACGATGGTGCCGCGCAGATTGATCACGCCCTTGATGAAGGCCGGCGCATGGGCGATGCGCGTGGGCGCCTCGTAGCCCCGGATCTCCTGCACCTTGAGGATGTCGATGCCGTACTCCTCCTGGCCCAGGCGGAAGGTCAGGTATTCCTTGGCGCCAGCTGCCACGATCTCTATGCCCTTATCGACCACATTCATGTCTTGACTCCTTGCTGCCTGCGCTTCATCCGTATCAATGGCGCGCACGGCGCACCAGCGCGCCCGTATCCAAAATCAGCGCCACCGTGCCGTCACCCAAAATGGTGGCGCCCGACACGTTGGACACCTTGCGGTAGTTGGTTTCCAGGTTCTTTACCACCACCTGGTGCTGGCCCAGCAGCTCATCGACCAGCACTGCCACGCGGCTGCCATCTGCCTCGACCACCACCATGATGTTGTTGCCAGCCGCGCCGGCAACGCCGGGGCGCGGCACCTGGAAGATGCGCTCCAGCGACACCACGGGCATGTAGTCGCCGCGCACCTTCACCAGCTGCGCGCCCTGCGTCACGGTGCTCACATCGCCATCGTGCACCTGGAACGACTCCACCACCGATGACAGCGGCAGGATGTAGACCTCGTCGCCCACGCCCACCGACATGCCATCCATGATGGCCAGCGTGAGCGGCAGGCGCACCGACACGCGCATGCCATAACCCTCGGCCGAGTCGATCTCCACCGAGCCGCCCAGCGAGGTGATGTTGCGCTTGACCACATCCATGCCCACGCCGCGGCCGGACACGTCGGTGACCACGTCGGCGGTGGAAAAGCCCGGCGCAAAGATCAGGTTCCAGACCTCGCCGTCGGGCATGGCGTCGGAGACATCCAGGCCGCGCTCGCGCGCCTTGCTCAATATCTTCTCGCGCGACATGCCCTTGCCGTCGTCGCGCACCTCGATCACGATGGAACCGCCCTGGTGCGCGGCCGACAGCGTCAGGGTGCCATGCTCGGGCTTGCCGGCGGCCAGCCTGTCCTCGGGCGCCTCGATGCCGTGATCCAGGCTGTTGCGCACCAGATGGGTCAGCGGGTCGGTGATCTTTTCCACCAGGCTCTTGTCCAGCTCGGTGGCCTCGCCATGGGTCACGAAATCCACCTTCTTGCCCAGCTTGCCCGCCAGGTCACGCAGCATGCGCGGAAAGCGGTTGAAGACCACCGACATGGGAATCATGCGGATGGACAACACCGATTCCTGCAGGTCGCGCGTATTGCGATCCAGATCCGCCAGGCCCGCCAGCAGCTGCTGATGCACACCCGCATCCAGGCCGCGGCTGTTTTGCGCCAGCATGGCCTGGGTGATCACCAGCTCGCCCACCAGGTTGATGAGTTGATCCACCTTGTTCACGGCCACACGGATGGTCGATGACTCCATGGAGGCCTGGCTTGCGCCCTTGGATTCCGCCGCTGCCCTTGCTGGCGCAGCACGCGATACGGCGGGCGCGGCTACGGCCAGAGCGGCTGCGGCCACCTCATCGGCCGGGGCGCCTGGCGCACCGCAAAAGAAACCATAGGGCTGGGCCGCGTCCTGCGCCAGAGCGACCGCGGGGGCTGGAGCCGCTGCAGCGTCCAGCGCCGCAATGGCGACCTTGTCCTTGGCGACATGAAAGGTCATCAAATCCAGCAGATCGTCGTTGCTGGATGAGGTTTGCACGGCAAAGCGGCGCATGCCTGCGTCCGCCGCCGGCAGGTCATCGATCTGCCCCAGTCCGGGGATATCGCGGAACAGCTCCTTGATGGCATCGGCCTGCACCAAATGCTCCAGCGGGCCGATGAGGATTTCGAGCGCTCGCATGCCTTGGGCCGCGGATGTCGGCGCAGTGGCCGGCGCTGCCAGTGGAGTCGATTCCGGCACGGTCTCGGGCACCGGCGCACTGGCCGCCACTACCGGTTGCGCGCCCGACGCCAGCGCACTGATGCTGCGCACCAGCTCATGCGTGGAAATCGCCTCGCCCTGCCCGCCGGCCTGATGGCGCGCCAGCAGGCTGCGCGAGGCATCGGCCGATTCGAGCAGCACATCCACCATGGGCGCGACCAGGCGCAGCTCATGGCGGCGCAAGCGGTCGAGCAGCGACTCCATCTGGTGCGTGAGCTCGGCCACGTCGGAAAAGCCGAAGGTGGCGGCGCCGCCCTTGATGGAATGGGCGCAGCGGAAGATGCCGTTGAGCTCCTCGTCATTCGCCGCGTCCAGATCCAGATGCAGCAGCATCTGCTCCATCTGGTCCAGGTTCTCGGCGGCCTCCTCGAAGAAGATTTGGTAGAACTGCGTCAGGTCGAAATCTGCGACTGCGCTCTCTTGATGGGTGTCCGCCATGGTGTCGGCTTCCTGTGAGCTGCGTTGAAAGGGTGATGGTCAGGGCCGCGCTCAGCGGATGACTTTTTGAATGACTTCGATCAGCCGCACCGGATCAAACGGCTTGACCAGCCAGCCGGTGGCGCCCGCGGCGCGCCCGGCCTGCTTCATCTCGTCGCTGGACTCGGTGGTCAGGATCAGGATCGGCGTGTTCTGGTAGCGCGGATCGGCGCGCAGCTTGCGCGTCAGGCCAATGCCGTCCAGGCGCGGCATGTTCTGGTCGGCCAGCACCAGGTGGACGGCATGGCCCTCGGCCTTCTCCAGTGCGTCCTGGCCATCGACCGCCTCCACTACGTGGTAGCCCGCGCTGGTGAGCGTGAAAGACACCATCTTCCGCATGGACAGAGAATCATCGACGGCAAGAATGGACTGCATGGGAGACTCCAACGATTCTTCAATTGCTCAACATTCGGTGCTTGCATTGCACAGGGCACGCAGATCCTGCAATTCGGCCGCCACCATCACGGGAACCTGCACGGCCGACCCCGGGTCTGGTGTGTTGAGCGTAGATGGCATCGTTTCTCCATGGCTGCGGCTACCATTTCCGCGTGCGACATCTGTCTGAGAGGCTGAGAGGTAATACCCCATGCCCGCTTTGCACGCCAAAACACCCCCACTCTTCGTTGCAAATACTCGCCATAGCCTGAGCTATTGCACTGCGTTTTGCGCCTCGATTGGTGGCGTTTTGACGCGCCTTTCGGGCACGGTTAATTTCCTCTCAGCCTCTGAGCTGGCCCCCCCGCCAGTCGGCAGTGAACGGTAGAACGCAACTTGTTCCAATGTGTATCCTATGATACCTATTTCCACAGACTTCGAGCCATCGAAAAACCCGGTGCGAGTACTGCATCTTGAGGATTCGGCTGCCGACCACGCCTTGGTGCGCCTGACTTTGCGCCGCGCCGGCCTGCCGCATGAGATCCGCCAGGTGGACGCCCTGGAGGAGTTCACACAGTGCGTGCGGCAGCAAGGCTACGACCTGATCCTGGCCGACTACCGCCTGCCGGGCTTCACCGCGCTGGATGCCTGGCATGTGGTGCAGATGCAACCCAATCACCCGCCCTTCGTGCTGCTGTCCGGCGCGATTGGCGAGGCGGCAGCCGTGGACGCCATGCGCCTGGGCTTTGCCGACTACCTGCTCAAGGACGACATGGCGCGCCTGCCGCATGTGATTGCCCGCGCCATCGAGGTGGCCGAGGCGCGCCGCGCGCGCGAGCAGGCCACGGCCGAGCTGGCGGCGTCCGAGCAGCGCCTGGCGGATCTGGCCGAGCACCTGCAGACCTCGATCGAGGAGGAGCGCGCGGCGATTGCGCGCGAGATCCACGACGACATCGGCGGCGCCCTGGCGGCGGTGAAGTTTGACCTGGCCTGGCTGGCGCGCCACAGCCAGGACGATGGCCAGCGCGCGCATGCCGCAACGGCCATCGAGATGCTGCAGCACGCCATGGACGCCAGCCAGCGCCTGATGCAGAACCTGCGCCCGCCGGTGCTGGATCAGGGCCTGGTGGCCGCCGTGCGCTGGCTGGCGGAATCGTTCGAGCGCCGCACGCGCGTGCCGGTGCGCGTGAGCACCAGCCGCGAGGCCATGGACATCCCCAGCGCTTTGCAGCTGGTGGCCTACCGCACGGCGCAGGAGGCGCTGACCAACGTGCACAAGCACGCCCAGGCCGGCCGCGTGCACATCGACCTGTCCGATCACGAAGGCGTGCTGACGCTGGAGGTGAGCGACGACGGCCGCGGCATCGCGCCCGGGATGCGGCAAAAACCCCGTTCCTTCGGCCTCAAGGGCCTGGAGGAGCGCGCCCGGCGCGGCGGCGGCTGGCTGGACATCAGCAGCCGGCCGGGCCAGGGCACCTCGGTCATCATGAACCTGCCGCTAACATCCAGCGGCTGTGAAGCAGGAGAAGAACCGTGATCCAAGTAGTGCTGTGCGACGACCATGCCGTGCTCAGGCGCGGCATACGCGACACGCTGACCGAATCGCCCGACATCAACGTGACCGGCGAGGCCGGCAGCTACGCCGAGCTGCGCGAGGTGCTGCGCACGGCCGCCTGCGACGTGCTGCTGCTGGACCTGAACCTGCCCGGGCGCAGCGGCCTGGAGGCGCTGGCCAGCATCAAGGAAAGCCACCCCGCCATCAAGGTGCTGATCGTCTCCATGTACCCCGAGGATCAATATGCCCTGCGCTGCCTGAAGGCCGGCGCCCATGGCTACGCCAACAAGGCGGGCGACCCGGTGCAGCTGATTGCCGCCGTGAAAACCGTGATGGAGGGGCGCAAATACCTCACGCCCGAGGTGGCGCAACTGCTGGCCGACAGCCTGGCCCAGCCCACGCCCGAGCTGCCGCACGAGTCGCTGTCCGAGCGCGAGCTGCAGACGCTGGTGAAGATCGCCTCGGGCAGGCGCCTGTCGGACATCGCCGAGGAGCTGCTGCTCAGCCCCAAGACGGTGAGCGTGTACCGCGCGCGCGTGCTGGAAAAGCTCAAGCTGGCCAACAACGCCGAGTTGACGGTGTATGCGATACGCAATCGGTTGGTATAAAAACAATAGCTGCTAGCGCTTAACCATCAACGCCCAGCGGCAAAAAGATCGATGGACTGCTGCAGCAGCGTCAGCATGGGCTGCTCCAGCATCGGCAGCGTGGCCGTGATGCCCAGCATGCCCACGGTGAGCGTGACCGGGAAGCCCACGGCGTAGATGTTCATCTGCGGCGCCACGCGCGAGATGATGCCCAGCGTGAGGTTGACGAACAGCAGCAGCGCAATCATGGGCAGTGCGATCCACAAGGCACTGGAAAACAGCCCCGCGCCCAGCATATGCAGGCGCAGCTGGAGCAAGGCCTGGATCAGGTTGCCGTTCACGGGAAAGCTGTCAAAGCTCTTCACCACGGCCATCAGCACCATCAGGTGGCCATTGATGACCACGAACAGCAGCATGGCGATGTTGCCGAAAAAGCGCGCCACGGCGCTCACCTGGGCGTTGGCCAGCGGGTCGAAGAAGGAGGCGAAGTTCAGCCCCATCTGCAGCCCCATGAGCTCGCCCGCCAGCTCCACGGCGGCAAACACCAGGCGCACCGCAAAGCCCAGCGCAAGGCCCACGCCCACCTGCTGCAGCACCGCGCCAAGTGCCTCGCGGCCGTTCAGGTCGATCACCGGCTGATCCGGCAGCACCGCCTGGGCGCACAGCGCCACGAAGAAGGCCAGGCCGATGCGCACGCGCACCGGAATGGCGCGCATGGAGAACACCGGCGCCGCCGTGAACAGCGCCAGCACGCGCAGGAACGGCCACAGCACCGGCGACAGCCAGGCCATGATCTGGGCCTCGGAGAAGGTGATCAAAGCGACCTACCCAACGACGCTGGGAATGGCCTCGATGGTGCGGCGCAGAAAGTCCACCAGCGTGGAAATCATCCACGGCCCGGCAATCGTGAACACCAGCACCGCCGCCACCAGCTTGGGCACGAAGGCCAGCGTGGCCTCGTGGATCTGCGTCACGGCCTGGAAGATGCTCACCACCAGGCCCACGGCCATCACCACGCCAAGCACCGGCAGCGAGACCATAAGCAGCAGGGTGAGCGCGTCGCGGCCCATGGTGAGCACGAACTGGGAGGTCATACAGGGTCTTTCAGGTCGCGAAGCTGGCCGCAAGAGAGCCGATCAAAAGGTTCCAGCCATCGGCCAGCACGAACAGCATGAGCTTGAACGGCAGCGCCACCAGCACCGGCGACAGCATCATCATGCCCAGCGACATGAGCACGCTGGACACCACCATGTCGATGATCAGAAACGGGATGAAGACCATGAAGCCGATCTGGAACGCGGTCTTGAGCTCGCTGGTCACGAAGGCCGGCACCAGCACGCGCAGCGGCGCGGTCTCGGCCGTCACGCCATCGTCCAGCTTGGCCAGGCGCGCGAACAGCGCAAAGTCCGAGTGGCGCGTCTGCTTGAGCATGAAGCCGCGCATGGGGGCCTCGGCCTTTTGCAGCGCCTGCTCAAACGCCAGCTGATTGGTGCTGTAGGGCAGGTAGGCCTCCTGGTACACCTTGTCCAGCGTCGGCCCCATGACGAACAGCGTGAGGAACAGCGACAGGCCCACCACCACCTGGTTCGGCGGCGCCTGCTGCGTGCCTATGGCCT
>JAFEER010000176.1 GCA_018240985.1 Pseudomonadota bacterium | reverse complement strand
TGTTGCTCTGATCCTCACCTCACGGTGGACAGCCGTTAGCTGCTACGCTGCCCTGTGCAGTCCGGACGTTCCTCCAGTGCCTGGTTTCCCAGATTGCACCAGCGGCGGTCTGGCGTGCTTCACGGCTGCGATTGTCTCACCCCATACGGGAGTTCTCATAGATGGCGTAGGCGACGATCATCAGCGTGCCGACGATGCCCAGCATCATCAGCGCCGGGCCCCAGCGCGATTCGCGCGCCGAGAAGCCCACCAGCAGCAGCGTGCAGCTGGCGGCGAGCATGAGCAGGGTCGTTTGCAGCAGGGTCATGGCGTGAGTCCGAAATGGCGATGCGGTGATTGTGCTGTGCCTGGGCGCCTGCCGGCAGGAACGAAGCGGCAATTCTTGACCGATGTCAATCGCGGGCATATCACCGCGCCGGCATATCCATATCGCGACGCGGCACGACAAGTCCTCCACAATCGGGTTCCAGATTCCCCTTCTTTTAACTGGAGACCCACACCATGCGCGCCGACAACGTCCTGCAAACCATTGGCAACACGCCCCATATCCGCATCAACCGCCTGTTCGGCCCCGCGGCCAACGTGTGGATCAAGTCCGAGCGCGCCAACCCCGGCGGCTCGATCAAGGATCGCATCGCCCTGGCCATGGTGGAGGATGCCGAGAAGTCCGGCGCCCTGAAACCCGGCGGCACCATCATCGAGCCCACCAGCGGCAACACCGGCATCGGCCTGGCGCTGGTGGCCGCCGTCAAGGGCTACAAGCTGATCCTGGTGATGCCCGACAGCATGAGCATAGAGCGCCGCCGCCTGATGCTGGCCTACGGCGCCAGCTTTGACCTCACGCCCAAGGAAAAGGGAATGAAGGGCGCGATTGCGCGCGCCGAGGAGCTGAAGTCGTTCACGCCCGGTGCCTGGATTCCGCAGCAATTCGAGAATCCCGCCAATGTGGAGGTGCACATGCGCACCACGGCCCAGGAGATCGCGGCCGACTTCCCCGAGGGCCTGGATGCGATCATCACCGGCGTGGGCACGGGCGGGCACATCACCGGCGTGGCGCGCGTGCTCAAGGCCAGCCATCCCGGGCTCAAGGTGTTTGCCGTCGAGCCCTCGCAATCGGCCGTGCTCTCCGGCGGCCAGCCCGGGCCGCATCCCATCCAGGGCCTGGGCGCGGGCTTCATTCCGAAGATCATGGACACCAGCCTGCTCGATGGCGTGATCCAGATCGATGCCGAGCCGGCGCGCGAATACGCCCGCCGCGCCGCGCGCGAGGAGGGGCTGCTGGTCGGCATCAGCAGCGGCGCCACGCTGGCGGCCATTGCGCAAAAGCTGCCCGAGCTGCCCGCCGGCAGCCGCATCCTGGGCTTCAACTACGACACCGGCGAGCGCTACCTGTCGGTCGAGGGTTTTCTGCCCACGGCCTGAGGATCTGCCCTAACCGGCCGGGCCTTAAAGGCATCGAAAGTGCTGCATCTCAAGGCCCAAGGCTGATGTCGCCCACGTAGCCCAGGCTGTGGCCCTGGGTGTTGTCGGCGTCGGCGATCACGGCGATGCCGACCAGCGGCGGCACGCTGCTCACGTCCGGGCCAAAGGCGCGCAGGAAGTCCGCGTCCAGGTCGTGCTCCTGCGCGATCCACTGGCCCAGGCGCTGCTCGCCGCTGTTCACCACGACGATGCGCACCGTCCCGGTGAAGGCGTTGCGCAGCACGGTACCCACGGGCAGGGCATGATCCCAGACATAGCAGAGCGTGGCCGATGGCAAGGGGTCGTCGCTGGTGGCGCGCATCGCACGCACCTTGTTGCGCTCGAAGAAGCCCAGCTTGTCCAGCGGCAGATCGAACATCGCACAGACCTTCAGCGGCCCGTCGTCGCCGCTCTTTCGCTGCAGGTCGGTGTCCAGCAGCGGCCTGTCCAGCCGCCAGCGCCAGCGCAGCCGCGTGCCGGCGGCCGGCGGCGCGGGCGGGAGCGGGTGCAGCAGCGTCGCGTAGGAGCGGTCGGTCTCCACGCGCAGCACCTGCTGGCCGTCCAGCGCCACGATGTCGAAACGGGTGAGCGGCTTGCGGCCGTGGAAGTAGTCCACCACGTGCCAGGACGACGGCGGCGCACCGGGCGCAGCGCCGGAGAACGGCGCCAGCGTGGGATCGGCGAGGGCAGCGCCCCCCATACCCAACGTAAGCAACGCGAGCAGCCAGGCGGCCACGCGCCGGGCGGGTACAAGGGGCTTGGGCAGCATCATGGAGCCATGGGTTCACAGAACGGCTGCGGGACGGCGCGGCCACCGAGGCTTTCATCATGGCATCGCACGCCGTGGCCGCCGACGCACCGGGTGTAAGAAGCGTTGCAGGACAAGTCGGGCTGCCGTGACCATGCGCGGCCATCGCCCGGGCGGCAAGGCACAATCGCCCGACCATGACATCACGCCACCATGCCCCCGTCCACATCCCCTCCAAGCACCACGGCGCGCCGCTGAGCGCGCAGCAAAAGAAGTTCAACCGCCACATCGAACGCATTGCGCAGCAACGCACACTGCTCACCGATTGGGAAACAGCCATTACTGCCTACCGCGAGCGCCACTCTCGCGAGTTCGTGCCGCTGCAGCAGGCGCAGGCCGCGCTATTGGTGGAACTGGTGCAGCACCTGGACGCGCACAGCAGCGACAAGAAGCTGACCAAGGCCGAGCGCCGCGACCTCAGCGAGGCCATCACGGATCGGCTGGCCGTCCTGATCAGCGCCGTGCCTGACGAGGCCACGCGCGCCAGCCTGAAGGAGATCTACAACCGCCACAGCGGCAGCGACTACGACGCCGAGGAGGCCGAGGGCACCGAGGCTGCGAGAAAGTTGGCCGAGACCATGGCGCGCGACATGTTTGGCTTCGATCTCGATCTGGAGGGCGCGGATCTGGAATCGCCCGAAGATCTGCTGCGCCGCATGGCCGAGCAGATGCATGCCCAGAAGGCGCAAGCCGAGGAGCAGCGCGCAGCCCACCGCGCCGCGCGCCCGCGCAAGCCCAACGCGCGCGAGCGCAAGGCGCAGGAGGAGGCCAGCCAGGCCACGCAGTCGGTGCGCGAGATCTACCGCAAGCTCGCCAGCCACCTGCACCCCGACCGCGAGACCGACCCCGCCGAGCGCGAGCGCAAGACGGCCCTGATGCAGCGCGTGAACCAGGCCTATGCCGACAACAAGCTGCTCGATCTGCTGCAGCTGCAGCTGGAGGTCGAGCAGATCGACCCCGAGCACATTGCCGGCCTGAGCGAGGCGCGGCTGAAGCACTACAACCGCGTGCTGGCCGAGCAGCTCAGTGAGCTGCAGATGGAAGTGGATGCGGTGCAGGCGCATTTTGCGATGGAGTTCGGCCTCGACCCCTACCAGCGCCTCAAGCCCGCCCGCGTGATGGGCGAGCTGCGCACGCTGCTGCAGACCGCCGAGTACCAGAACATCCAGCTGCGCAAGGAACTGAGCAATCTGCGCACCGGCCTGCCCGCACTCAAGAGCTGGATCAAGGCCGAGCGGCAAAAGCTGAAGGAGATGGACGCTTTCGACGAGTTCGACGACTTCGACGAGTTCGGCGACTGGATCTGACGGCTCGGCTCAAACTACTGTTTTAGTAGCTGTTATCGCTTGCCAGAAAAGGGGTAAAGGTCATTTCGACCTAATTAGCGACATATCTCAGTGAGCGCTTGGCATCAATCACCGCGTCATTCCGGCGAAAGCCGGAATCCACCGCCGTGACCAGGGCATAGCGTCTGGATTCCGGCCTTCGCCGGAATGACGGCGATCTGAGGAATATGCCGCCTCAGGATGGCTCAACCGTCGAGCCAGTAGGCCATTGCACCAGCTGCTAGCATGGCGCCCCTTTTTGCTTGATCGTCACAAGCCATGCTGCGCCTGTCAGAACTGCGCCTGCCCCTGGCAGCGCTGCCGCTGGAACCCGAACACCACCCCGAGGCCGCGCTGCGCGCCCTGGCGGTGCAGGCGCTGGGCGTGCCGCCTGAGGCCATCGCCACGCTGCATGTCCACAAGCGCAGCTTCGACGCGCGCAAGGCCGAACTGCTGACGGTGTACATCGTCGATGTCACCCTGGCCAACGCTGGCGAGGAAGCCGCGCTGCTCGCGCGCCACGCCGGCCACCCGCATATCCAGCCTACGCCCGACATGGCCTGGCGCCCCGTGGGCCAGGCGCAGTCCGGCGGCACCGAGCGCCCGGTGGTGGTGGGCTTCGGCCCCTGCGGCATCTTTGCCGCGCTGGTGCTGGCGCAGATGGGCTTCAAACCCATCGTGCTGGAGCGCGGCAAGGCGGTGCGCGAGCGCACCCAGGACACCTGGGGCCTGTGGCGCCAGCGCGCGCTCAATCCCGAATCCAACGTGCAGTTTGGCGAGGGCGGCGCGGGCACCTTCTCGGACGGCAAGCTCTACAGCCAGATCAAGGATCCGCGCCACCTGGGGCGCAAGGTGCTGCAGGAGTTCGTCGCCGCCGGCGCGCCGCCGGAAATTTTGTACACCGCGCACCCGCATATCGGCACCTTTCGCCTGGTGAAGATGGTGCAGGCGCTGCGCGCGCAGATCAATGCCCTGGGCGGCGAGGTGCGTTTCGAGCAGCGCCTGACGGATGTGCTGCTGGACGACGAGCGCCGGCTGCGCGCCCTGCGTGTGCTGGATCTCACCACGGCGCAGGACTACGAGCTGCCCACGCGCCACGCCGTCATCGCCCTGGGCCACAGCGCGCGCGACAGCTTTGCCATGCTGCACGGGCGCGGCGTGGCGATGCAGGCCAAGCCCTTTTCCATCGGCGTGCGCATCGAGCATCCGCAAAGCGTGATCGACCGCGCGCGCTGGGGCAAGGATGCGGGCCACCCGCTCCTGGGCGCGGCCGACTACAAGCTGGTGCACCACGCCAAGAACGGGCTGGCAAGCGGCCGCACCGTCTACAGCTTCTGCATGTGCCCCGGCGGCACCGTGGTTGCCGCCACCAGCGAACCGGGCCGCGTGGTCACCAACGGCATGAGCCAGTACTCGCGCGCCGAACGCAACGCCAACGCCGGCATGGTAGTGGGCGTGGAGCCGCCGGACTATCCGCGTGACCCGGCGGCCTTCGAGGCCATGCTGGGCGCCACGCATGGCGTGGAGGCGCTGCCCGCCGATCAAACACATCCCCTGGCGGGCATCGTGCTGCAGCGCCAGCTCGAAGCGCAGGCCTTCGTGCTGGGCGGCGGCAACTACAACGCCCCGGCGCAGCGCGTGGGCGACTTCCTGGCGCGGCGCGCCTCCACCGCCCTGGGCACGGTGCAGCCGTCCTACCAACCCGGCGTGACGCTGGTCAGCCTGGACGACGCCCTGCCCGCCTACGCCACCGCCGCCATGCGCGAGGCCCTGCCGGCGTTCGCGCGCAAGATCCGCGGCTACGACATGGCTGACGCCATGCTCACCGGCGTGGAGACGCGCACCTCGGCCCCGCTGCGCATAGACCGGGGCGACGACTTCCAGAGCCTGAACACCCCCGGCCTCTACCCCGCCGGCGAGGGCGCGGGCTACGCCGGAGGCATCCTCTCGGCCGGCGTGGACGGCATCAAGGTCGGCGAGGCCGTGGCCTGCGCCATGCTGCGCCTGCCGCTGCCGTCCTCGGGTACGCGCGGCTCTGGCGGCGCGGCCTGAGAGGGTGAGAGGCAATCCCCCATGCCCGCTTTGCGCGCCAAAACACCCCCACTCTTCGTTGCAAATACTCGCCATAGCCCGAGCTATGGCTGCGTTTTGCGCCTCGATTGGTGGCTTTTT
>JAFEER010000175.1 GCA_018240985.1 Pseudomonadota bacterium | reverse complement strand
GACAGCGGCCGGTTCTACTTCATCGAGGTCAACCCGCGCATCCAGGTCGAGCACACCGTGACCGAGCTGATCACCGGCGTGGACATCGTCAAGGCCCAGCTGCGCATCAGCGAGGGCGGCCGGATTGGCATCACCGAAGACGCTGACGATGAGAATGGCCCGCGTGGCAGTGGCGTGCCTGCCCAGGCCGCGATCCACTTCAACGGCACGGCGCTGCAATGCCGCATCACCACCGAAGACCCGGAGAACGGCTTCCTGCCCGACTACGGTCGCCTGTCGGTCTACCGCAGCGCGTCGGGCTTCGGGATCCGGCTCGATGCCGGCACGGCCTACGGCGGCGCTGTCATCACCCCGTACTACGACTCGCTGCTGGTCAAGGTCACCGCCTGGGCGCCCACGGCAAAGGAATCGGTGCAGCGCATGGATCGGGCCCTGCGCGAGTTCCGCATCCGCGGCGTGGCCTCGAACCTGCAGTTCCTGGAGAACGTGATCAACCACCCGGACTTCGCTTCCGGTGCCGTGACCACGCGCTTCATCGACACCACGCCCGAGTTGCTCGAATTCACCAGGCGGCGCGACCGCGGCAGCAAGCTGCTTGGCTTCCTGGGCGACATCACCGTCAACGGCAACCCCGAGATGGCGGGGCGCAGGATGCCCGAACTGCCGTTCCCCAAGCCCGTGCTGCCCCGCGTAGACCTGAGCGTGCCCATCCCGGCCGGCAGCCGCGACCGGCTCAAGGAACTGGGCCCGAAGAAGTTCGCTCAGTGGATGCTTGCAGCGAAGCCGATCCTGATGACCGACACCACGCTGCGCGACGCGCACCAGTCGCTGTTCGCCACCCGCATGCGCACGGCCGACATGCTGCCCATCGCGCCGTTCTATGCACGGGAGCTGCCGCAGTTGTTCTCCATGGAGTGCTGGGGCGGCGCTACCTTCGATGTGGCCATGCGCTTCCTCAAGGAAGACCCCTGGCAGCGCCTGGCCCGGCTGCGCGAGCGCGTGCCCAACATCCTGTTCCAGATGCTGCTGCGCGGAGCCAACGGCGTCGGTTACACCAGCTATGCCGACAACGTGGTGCAGTTCTTCGTCAAGCAGGCGGCCGAAGCTGGCGTGGACCTGTTCCGCGTCTTCGACGCGCTGAACTGGGTGCGCAACATGCGCGTATCCATCGACGCCGTGCTTGAATCAGGTGCACTGTGCGAGGGCGCCATCTGCTATACCGGCGACCTGTTCGACCCCACGCGCAGCAAGTACGACCTGAAGTACTACGTCGGCATCGCCAGGGAACTGCAACAGGCCGGCGTCCATATCCTGGCCATCAAGGACATGGCGGGTATCTGCCGTCCGCGCGCGGTGGCTGCGCTGGTCAAGGCGTTGAAGGAAGAAACCGGCCTGCCGGTGCACTTCCACACCCACGACACCAGCGGCATTGCCGCCGCCTCGGTGCTGGCGGCCGTGGCGGCGGGCTGCGATGCGGTGGACGGCGCGCTGGACGCCATGAGCGGCCTGACGGCTCAGCCCAACCTGTCGGCCATGGCGGCAGCGCTGGCTGGCACAGACCGCGATCCAGGCCTGTCGCAGCACGCGCTGCACCAGGCATCCACCTACTTCGAGGGTGTGCGGCGCTTCTATGCTCCGTTCGAGAGCGACATCCGCTCCGGTACCGCAGACGTCTATCGCCACGAGATGCCCGGCGGCCAGTACACCAACCTGCGCGAGCAGGCCCGCTCCATGGGCTTGGAGCATCGCTGGACGGAGGTCTCGCAGGCCTATGCCGACGTCAACCGGCTGTTCGGCGACATCGTGAAGGTCACGCCCACGTCCAAGGTGGTGGGTGACATGGCCATCATGATGGTGGCCAACGACCTGACTCCTGCACAGGTAGCAGACCAGGCGCACGAAGTGGCCTTTCCGGAGTCGGTGGTCTCGCTGTTCAAGGGCGAGCTGGGCTTCCCTCCGGACGGCTTCCCGCGGGAGCTGTCGCGCAAGGCACTCAAGGCAGAGCCGCCGAGCCCCTACCGCCCTGGCGACCACCTGCCGCCGGTAGATCTGGAGGCAGCCCGAGCCAAGGCCGCTGAGGCGGGTGGGCGACCCATTGAGGAAATGGATGATCGGCAACTGGCAAGTGCGCTGATGTATCCCAAAGTGGCGGCTGACTTCCATCGGCATCAGGTCAAGCACGGCGACGTATCGGTGTTGCCCACACCGACCTTCTTCTATGGCATGAAGCCCGGCGACGAGGTGGCGCTGGAGATCGAGGCCGGCAAGACCTTGCTGGTCAGCCTGCAGACCATCCATGAGGAAGATGGCATCGCCAAGGTGCAGTTCGAGATGAACGGCCAGTCGCGCATGACCAGCGTGCCGAGGGCCGGCGCAACTGTCGCAGCTCAGCGCGAGACCGCAGAGCCCGGAAATCCGCAGCATGTGGGAGCGCCCATGCCAGGCGCCATCGTCACTGTTGCCGTGGCTCCGGGTCAGCAGGTACAGGCGGGTGCGACGCTGCTTTCTCTGGAAGCCATGAAGATGGAGACACACATGACGGCGGAACGCGATGGGGTGATCGAACGGGTTTTGGTCAAGCCTGGCGATCGGGTGCAGGCGAAAGACTTGTTGCTCGTCTTGAAGGACTAGTAAAGCAACCCGGAAGTAGAGGAACACAATGAAAGCGATGGATTCCTGCCCAGGGCAAGGCGCAAACCGCAGCGATAGCCGTAGCTATCGCGAGGATTTGCAACGCCGCCATGGGTGCGAAGACGCGCTTTCATGTTTCGATATTTCCGGGTTGATGTACTAGGCTTCGGCGGCGGCGCTGTGGTGCGTCATACCCGCACCGGCGGCCGTCATGTGGCTCAAAAACGCTGGCTGAGGGTCGATTTCCATGGCATTCGCAGCAACAAAAAAAGGAGCCGAAGCTCCTTTTTTTCAATGGCATACGGACACCGGTGGAAGTCTGTAAATCATAAATTGGAGCGGGAAATCGGTCTCGAACCGACGACCTCAACCTTGGCAAGGTTGCGCTCTACCAACTGAGCTATTCCCGCGTGTTCCAAAACGCATATTCTCAATGCATTCTGGAAAGTCTGCGATTCTAGCAGAGGTTTTTGGCCAATTCATAAAAACAAGTCACACCCACAGCGCGCCGCGCCCCTCGCAGACTGGCCTCGCCATCGACGCTTCAGCAGGACTGCGCAAACCCTTCCGTTATTGAGAAGGATTCGTGCGCACCTGATATGGCAGCAGTCCAGCGTCTGAGGAAATCCAACCCACGCCTTTGTCGTTGACTTCAATGTCGGTCAATGAAGCACTTCCGGGCAGTTTGTCGAACGTGAAATGAAGCCCCCCATCCGTGCTGGTTGCAACCACCCCGCCCTGTCCCACCAGCACAATGCGTCCATCCGGCAGTACGGAATGCCCGTAGAAGGAGACGGGGCCAGGGATATCGGACTTCTGCCAAGACCCGCCATTGCGCTCCACAAAGGCATGTCCCCGCATGCCGTACACCAGCCAGCCATCGTTGGCTAGCGCGATGGCGTTGTAGAAGGAGCCGTTGTAGAACTCGGGCAACTGCTTCCAGCTCTGGCCCTGGTCCTGCGAGCGCAGCACCAGGCCACGTTCGCCAACGATGAGCCAGTCCTTGCCATCGGCAGAGCCGACGATACGGTTCATGTGCTTGTCCTCCACTCCGGCAGGCAGGGTGAAGGGCGCCCAGGTCTTACCGTCATCCTGCGACAGCAAGGCGCGGCCGAACGCGCCCACCGCCAGCCAGCGTTCGCCCTCGAGGTTGGCCACGCTCATCAGAGGCTCGCCGTTCTTTTCGTCAAAGGCCACCTCAGTCCACGATTGCCCACCATCGGTGGTGCGTAAGACCCAGCCCTCGTGCCCCACGGCCAGGCCGCGCAGGCCGTCGCTGGCAAACACCACCTGCGTGATCAGCGCCTGGCGATCCTGCGACAAGGTGGCGACTTGCCAATCCTTGCCCTGGTCTTTGGAAAACAGCACCTTGCCCAATCCCCCGCCGACCACCAGCGCGGTCTTTGACTGCGCCACGGTATCGAACTGGAGCTTTTCCACCGCGAGCCGCGTGGCCGCAAGCGCGGGCGTATGCCGCGGTGAAAACGCTTGCACCGCAGCAACGGCCATCAGGGCCGACATGGTCAGGCCAACGAGTATTCGCACGCTTGTCTCCTTTGATCTTCGCTGCGCCACGCGGCGCTCTGGGCGGGATTGGACTACTGTGCTGCATTCTGTCGAATGCGCCCGAACCTTCATCGTCCAAAAGGACGACAGCCCGCACCACGAAAAAAAACGCACCGGGAGCCAGCGCTCGCCAGTGCGTCGAAAGCAGGGCCGGCAGGTCTGTTACCACCTGACCCCTGAAAGCCGCATTGCCGTCAGAAGGTGTACTTCATGGTCAGGGACAGGTAATCGCGGTCGGTCAGCAGGCGGTTGGTCTTCATGTCGAGCGAGGCACCGCCGAGATAGCCAAAGTAGCTCACACCCACGGCCAAGTTGCCCTTGTAGACGAAGGACGCGCCCACGCTGTAGCGCTTGTCGCCCTGTCCGCCCACGCCGCCGACCAGGGTGCGCCCCTTGATCTGCTGCTGGTAGCTGATGGGCACGTTCAAGTCCCAGCCCTCGAAGATGCCGGGGTAGCCCAGCACCAGGGTACCCGCAAAGGCCCATGCGCTCTTGCTTTGGAACGTCAGGTCGTCCGAGGCCGCAAATCCGAAGGCGGGCGGGAAGGCTTCCGAACCGACGGCGGCGCGCTTTTGCACCTTGCCAATGGTCACGCCGGACACCTCGGCAAGCAGCTGCACCTGGTCTGCAATCGGGGTGCGCCCGATGTTGTAGAAGCCGCCCACGTTCAGCTGTGTGATGTTGGCCCGGGTGGCCGTTGGCATGGTCGTGCGCTTGGCGGGGTCAATGATGGCATTGACCAGCACCGGCGCACCTTCGCGGTAGGTCAGCTCGCCATAGGCCGACACCGGGCCAAAGGCGGTACTGACGGTGCCGCCCAGCAGCTTGATGTTGTCGAAATAGCGGATACGGTATGAGCCGTTGCCGATCTGCTTGAGGCCGCCCATCGCCGGTTGCAGCGCCCCGGGGATGGGCGATCCGGGCGTGAAGGCGTTGATCTCGGTCAGCGGTGTACGGTCGTTGTAATTCATGTAGTACACGCCGACTTCGGTTTCGTCGGTGACGCGGTAGCGCGTACCGATGCCCCACTGGCCGGTCTTGCCGGGCTGCATATCGGCACCGCGGACGCCGAAGGAGCAACCGTTGAAGCCCCCATAGTTCATGGCCGGAATGGCCGGAATCGCGGCATAGGGCCCCAGGCAGCTGCCGCCGGGGCCGACGGCGTCCGAGCTGTTCAGGAACGAACCCGGCGCCGGAGCAATGGTCGGGTGAAAACCGAACTGCACCTGACCCAGCAGCGACCAGCGCGGGTTCATCTCGATGGACATGGAGATCTGGTCTTCCGGCAACACCGAATCCTTGACCTCGGTGCCTGGCACGCCCACCTTGGTGCCGTCGAACGGCCCCTGCGCCTGCGCCATGTTCGGCAGGAACACCGCCTCGCCCCAGTTCACTGCCTGACGACCCAGGCGCACCGTGGCACGGCTGCTGCCCAGCTCGAACGAGGTGTAGCCGTAGGCATCCAGGAAACGGCTGTAGCCCCCGTGGTAGCGCTTGGCGCCCTCGGTGAACTGGTTGAACGGCGGCGGTTTGTTGACCGTCTTGGAGTTCGGGTCGTTGTCGTTGGTACGGTGGTACACGTCGTCATAGAACGTGCTGCCCGAAAGCACGAAGCCGCTCTCGCCCTTGTAGACCCGGCTCTCGAACAAGGCGGCCAGACGGTTGGCCGTCATCGCGTTTTTCTTGAAGTTGTTGTCGCCATCATTGCTGCCCGCGGCTCCCGCCAGCACCGGGTCGGCATGCTTCATGCGCTGCGATGCGGTATAGGTGCCGGTCAGCTTCCAGTCGAGCTTGACGTCGTTGCCCAGCTCTACGGTTTCACCCGCATGAGTCCAGCCGGCCAGCAACAGGGCCCCGGCGGCAGCCGCTACGGGCTTGAGTTTGTTGCGAAAAATCACTGCGTTATCTCCTCACATAATGGCCATTGATCGCCGGAACGCACTACAGCCCAGAGTTACGTATGGCAAAGACTGGACGCAATTCTTCAAGTTCCAGGCCCGGCATTCATCGTCTATTGAGACTAGAGGCTTACCCGCGGTGCAGTCCGCCAGAGGGCGGGGGGTTGATATCGTCCGTTTGCATGTGGCGCAGGCGCTGCATCTGCGGTGTCATTGCGGGATTGCCACCCCTCCGAACCCCGAAAGGACTCCCATGCCCACCACCTTGATCACCGGCAGCGCTTCCGGCATTGGCGCCGCCACCCGGGCGGCACTGCAGGCGGCAGGCCACCGCACCATTGGCGTCGATCTGCGCAACGCCGACATCTGCGGCGACTTGTCCACCGCCGCAGGCCGCCAGGCCGTGCTGGCACAGGCGCTGGAGCTGACGCAGGGCAAGCTCGATGGCCTGGTGCTGTGCGCCGGCCTGGGCGCGCAGGTGCACCCCGCCTCCAAGGCTGTGTCGGTGAACTACTTCGGCGTGGTAGACCTGCTTGACGGACTGCTGCCGGCACTGCAAAAAGGCCAGCAGCCCGCAGCCGTCGTCGTGTCGTCTGTGGCTTCGGCGCAACTGCCCTGGGACAAAAACCCGCTGGCCGCCGCCCTCGAAGCCGGGGACGAGGCGCAGGCAGGCGCCATCGTCGATGCTGCCGGCGAGCGCGGGGGCAACCTGGCCTACGCCGGCTCGAAGAACGCGGTCACCGTTGCCGTGCGCCGGCGCGCCAAGGCCTGGGGCCAGGCCGGCGTGCGCCTGAACACCGTGGCGCCCGGGGCCGTGGAAACGCCCCTGCTGCAGGCCGGGCTGCAGGATGCACGCTACGCCGAGGCCATCAAGAATTTCGTCGCCCCCATCGGGCGGCGCGCCGACCCGGCCGAGATTGCCGCCAGCGTCGCCTTTTTGATGAGCCCACAGGCCAGTTTCGTGCACGGGGCGCAGCTCTTCGTCGATGGCGGCATGGACGCCATGGTGCGCCCCACACAGTTCTGACCATGCCCAGCCCGCAAGCCATGGAAGCGGTGGTGCACCGCTACATCGCTGCCCTGAATGCAGCCGACCTGGACGCCATTGCCGCGCTGTACGCCGCAGATGCCACAGTCGAAGACCCGGTGGGCAGCCCGGTTCACCGGGGGCGCGACGCCATCCGCGCGTTTTACGCGGCCTCACTCGCCTGCAGGCTCGACGTGACCCTGGAAGGCCCGGTACGCGCGGCCGCCAACGAAGCGGCCTTTGCCTTTTGCGTGCGGCTGCACTGGCAGGGCCAGGACATGGAGATCCGCCCCATCGACGTGTTCCGCTTCAACGAGGCCGGGGAAATCGCCTCCATGCGCGCGATTTTTGGCCCTGCCAACATGGAGAAGACCAGCGGCTGAAAGCCGCGCCATCGTCTCAGAGGCTCAGGCCCCGCCGCCTCGTCGCGCAGCGGCCCCATCCAGCAGCCTGCGCTGCCATCTTCTCCCTGTACGCGCCAAAGCTGCGGCCATGCTGGATGCATGGGCACGCGAGCGCGATGACAAGCGCTAACTACGTCAGCTGCCGGGGCAGCACCGCCACCACCGGCAGCACTGCCACCGCCAGGCCCCAAGCGCCCAACAGGCTCAAGAACGCCATCCGCACCAGCACCAGAAGTGCCGCCAGCCCCAAGGCAAAGAACTTGATGAATCCCCACAATATGAGGGCACTGTAACGTCTACAAATGCGTCATCGATGCTTCTTCCTGCGCACAACAAAAACAGCCGAGCGCCTTAATGGCACTCGGCTGCAGGAATGACTGTCTCTCAGCGCGTCACTTACCTGCGTTGCGCGCGGCTTCAGGGGTGAACATGGAGGGCTTCAAGTTGCCCTTGTTCAGGATCGGGCCCAGCGGGCGCTCCTGGAACAGGTTGTAGGCCACGTAGCCGCCCGAGTTCAGGTCGTAGAAGAAGCTCGTGCCGGCGTGGAAGGTGTTGGCATCGAAGGCGTAGTAGTGATTGATCAACCCGTGCTGCCACAGCTGGCCACGTGCGTCGTAGAAGTCGCTCACCAGGGCCTGGCCAGTGTCTTCGTCAAGGAACAGCACGCGCTTGGCGAACACATGGCGGTAGCCTTCCTTGAGCGTGGCCTCCAGCACCCAGACACGGCGCAGCTCATAGCGCATGAAGTCGGGGTTGGCATGGCCGGGTTTGATCAGATCGGCGTACTTGACGTTGTTGCCGTGGATCTTGTAGGCGTTGGCAGGAACGTAAATCTCTTTCTTGCCCACCAGCTTCCAGTTGTAGCGAATCGGTGAGCCATTGAAGAGACGATCCTGGTCAATGGTCATCTTGCCGCCGGTGCCGGGCATGGGCTGGTCAAAGCCGTACTCAGGCACCTGGCGCACGCGGCGCGTGCCAGGGTCGTAAGTCCACTGCAGGCGGCCGTCCTTGGCAAAATCCACTGGCTCCTGGTTCACACCCACGGTGCCCTTCTCACGCTCGGGCAGCAGGGTCACGTTCATACCCTGGGCCATGGGACCTTCCAGCGGCTTGCCTGCCTCGTCGGGCATGTTCATCAGGCTCATGCTGTAGTTGTTCGCACGCCCCCAGGCGATGGAACCATCCGACAGCACGTTCGCGTTGTCGCGAATCGTCTCTTCGTTGTACGCGCGGAAAGGCAGCAGGTTGTTGAACGCCAGTTCCAGGCCGGTCTTCGGGATCGGGAACGGCAGCGAGCCCTTGTCGCCATGCTCCACGGCCAGGCCGTTGGCGTTCATCGTCGACTGCTGGGCGTTCTTCTTGGCCGAGGCGCACACGAAGTCCGGGAAGCGGAAGTCGCGGTGGCCGGTGTAGACCGGCATGCGGTAGGTCTTTGGATACTTGGCGAACATCGCCTTCTGCCCATCGGTCAGGCGCTCGGCGTACTGCGACAGGTTCTCGGGCGTGATGGTGAACAGCGGCTTCTCGTCCTTGTACGGATCGACCGGGTGCTGGCCGGTGTGCGGCTTGTAGTCAATACCCGGGGGCGTGCCCAGCCATTTGCCGGTGAACTCGGGCACTCCGCTGGCGGTGCCGGCCTTTTCACCGCCGGTGCAGGTCAGGGTCTTGCCGAGCTTGTCCACCTCTTCGGGCGAGGCCTTGGCAAAAACCGCACCAGCGGCCAGCACACCCGCGGCCAGTACCAGCAGCGCGCCGGGTTTCACTATTTTTTCCATATCGATCTCCTTGTATCAGGTGCAGTGCCAGTGGTTGCTGGCCGCCTCAATGGCATTCCATTGCATTTGGGGCCTCGTTCGCATGCCGGGCCCGCAAAGGGATTGGCCGTGCATGACAACGCAATTGTGAAAGTCCCCTCGCTCTTGCTCATCGTCAAACAGGACTAGGCGGTTTCCCTAGCGATCCGGCCAGCCGCGTCATCGCCCCTCGAAGCGCGGCTTGCGCTTCTCGATGAAGGCCTGCATGCCCTCCTTCTGATCCTGCGTGGCAAACAGCAGCTGATTGGCCTTGCGCTCCAGCATCAACGCGGCATCTAGCGAGGCATCCATGCCTGCCAGCACCACTTCCTTGATCTGCATGGCGGCCAGCGGCGGCATGGCGGCGATCAGGGCTGCCATTTTCAGGGCTTCGGGCAGCACCTGATCGTCGGGCAGCACCTGGCTGACCAGGCCCATGGCGCGCGCCTCCTCGGCGCCGACAGGGCGGCCGGTGAGCAGCATGCGCATGGCGTTGAACTTGCCCACGGCGCGCACCAGGCGCTGCGTTCCGCCTATGCCCGGCATGATGCCGATGCGGATTTCGGGCTGGGCAAAGCTGGCCCCCTCACCCGCCAGGATGATGTCGCAGTGCATGGCCAGCTCGGCCCCGCCGCCAAAGGCGTAGCCGCACACGGCCGCGATGATGGGCTTGGGGCAGCGCTCTATGGGCGCCCACACGCGCTCGGTGTGGCGCTGCAGGATGTCGATGGCACCGCAGCCCTCCATGCTTTTGATGTCCCCCCCGGCGGCAAACACCTTGTCGCCCCCGGTCAGGACGATGGCGCGTACCGCCTTGTCGGCCGACAGCGCGGCGAACGCCCGCGACAGCGCGGCCTGCAAGGGCAGGCTCAACGCATTGGTGGCGTCGGGACGGTGCAGCGTGACCACGGCCACGCCGTCATCCTGACGCTGCACGCGCAGCTCGGGCGTACAAAGTTCATCAAAAAAGGGGGTATCAGACAAAAAAGGCATGGTTTTGATCCAGGACAGTGCGGGCGATAGTCGTTTCGGCATGCGGCTGCGGCATCGTCCTTTTGGACGTATCTGGCGTGCGTGGGGATTTTTATATTTGCTTCCCATGAACCCAATTCAGGACTTCCAAGACCAGGTGGTGCTCGTCACCGGCGGTACCAAGGGCATTGGCCGCGCCATAGCAGAAGGCTTTCTGGCGGCAGGTGCCACCGTGGTGGTGTGCGCACGCCAGCAGACCGAGTCCCTGCCCGCGCATGGCGCACGTAGCGCCACCTTCGAGGCTTGCGACGTGCGCGAAGCCGCTGCGGTGCAGGCCCTGGTGCAGGCCATCGTGCAGCGCCACGGGCGGCTGGACGTGCTGGTGCACAACGCGGGCGGTAGCCCGGCAGTGGACGCAGCCACGGTGTCGCCGCGCTTCCACGAGGGCGTGATCCGCCTGAACCTGCTGGCCGCGCTGCACATGGCGCAGGCCGCCAACGCCGCCATGCAGCAGCAGGCGCAGGGCGGCGTGATCGTCTTCATCGGCAGCATCAGCGCGTTGCGCCCCTCGCCCGGCACGGCGGCCTACGGTGCGGCCAAGGCGGCGGTGCTCAGCCTCACCTCTTCACTGGCCGTGGAATGGGCGCCCAAGGTTCGCGTGGTGGCCGTCAGCCCCGGCCTGGTGCGCACCGAGCAGTCGGCCCTGCACTACGGCGACGCCCAGGGCATTGCCGCCGTGGGCGCCACCATTCCCGCCGGGCGCATGGCCGAGCCGCAGGACATTGCCAACGCCTGCCTGTTCGTGGCCTCGCCCCAGGCTTCCTACATGAGCGGCAGCAACCTGCTGCTGCACGGCGGCGGGGAAAAACCCGCCTTTCTGGCAGCAGCCCACAACACCACTCCACAAGGCCAGGCCTGACCTGACCCGCGATCACCCCCGAACTGAAAGGAACAAGCCGTGGCTGAACCCGAATGGATGCAAGAAATCCGTGCCCTGGTAGGCAAGGAATACGGGCGCGTGTACGCCTGGGATCCGGTCAATGCACCCATGATCCGCCAGTGGTGCGAGCTGATGGGCACCGAGGTGCCGACCGACGCGGCCGGCCAGGTGCTGGCCCCGCCCGCCATGCTGCAGGTGTGGTGCATGGAAGGCCCGGTGCAGAACAATTACCCGCCCGGCTCCACCACCGAGAACCCCTATGAAGCGCTGAAGCTCATCGAGGCGCAGGGCTTCCCCTCCGTGGTGGCGGTGAACTCGGAGCTGAGTTTCGACCGCTACCTGCGCGAAGGCGAAAAGCTCTACTACACCACGCGGCTCGATGCCGTGGGCGAAGAGAAGACCACCGGCCTGGGCACGGGCTACTTCGTCACGCTGATCATGACCTACTTCTCCATCGCCGCCGGCGGCCAGGACGAGAAGGTGGGCGAGCTGCTGTTCCGCGTGTTCAAGTTCCGTCCGGCCAACCCCATCAAGCCCGCTGCCGACGCACCGGCCGCGCAGCCCAAGGCCATCCCGCGCTCGGCCCCCGGCATCAGCGACGACACGCGCTTCTTCTGGGACGGCGCGCGCGAGGGCAAGCTGCTGATTCAGCGCTGCAAGTCGTGCAACACCCTGCGCCACCCGCCCGGCCCGGTATGCCCGCACTGCCATTCGTTCGAGTGGGACGCGGTGCAGGCCAGCGGCCGGGGCACGGTGTATTCCTTCGTGGTCATGCACTACCCCGAGGTGCCGCCGTTCGACTACCCCAACCCCGTGGGCCTGATCGAGCTTGACGAGGGCACGCGCCTGGTAGCGCAGATCGTCGGCGCCAAGAGCGGCGAGGTGCAGATCGGCCAGCGCGTCAAGGTGGAATTCAACGCCTTCAACGACGGCGAGCTGGTGCTGCCGCAGTTCCGTCCCGTCGCTGCCTGAGGACGCGCGCCATGGACTTTCAACTCACCGAAGACCAGCGCGCCTTCGCCGACATGGCGCAGGGCCTGTTCGCCGACTACTGCAGCGACGACCAGCTGCGCGCACACGACGTGTCGGGCGCTCCCTTCATGCAGGAGCTGTGGCGGCAATGCGTGGCCGCCGGCCTGCACAGCATTGCCGTGCCCGATGAGCACGGCGGCCTGGGCCTGGGGATGACCGAACTGATGGCCGTGCTGGAGCAACAGGGCCGCGCCCTGGCCCTGGTGCCGCTGTGGGAGCAGCAGCTGGCCGCAGCCACGCTGGCGCGCTTTGGCGGCGCCGGCGCGCAAACTGCCCTGCCCGCGCTGCTGGAGGGCGAGATCGCCGCCGTCTCGCTGGCCGGCCTGGCGCAATCGCGCGGCTGCACGCTGCAACTGCAACAGGACGGCACGGGCTGGCAGCTGCAGGGCCTGAGCCCCGCCGTGCCCCTGGCCGGCAGCGCGCGCCATGCCCTGCTGGTGGCGCAGGCCAGCGATGGCCCGCGCCTGGTGTGGCTGGACCTGCAGACGCCCGGCGTGAGCCGCGCCGTGGGCCAGAGCCAGCACCACCAGGAAGTGGCAGACCTCTACTACGCCAACGTAGCCTTGAGCGCCGACGCCGTGCTGCCCCCCGCCGCTGTCGCCTGGCTGCAGCCGCGCGCGCTGGCCGCGCTGGCCGCGCTGCAAATGGGCGTGACGGCGCAGCAGCTGCGCCGCACCGTCGCGTACGTGAGCGAGCGCAAGCAGTTCGACCGCGCGATCGGCAGTTTCCAGCTCGTCGCCGGGCAGATGGCCGATGGCCATATCGCGCTGGAGGCGTTGCGCAGCAGCGTCTGGCAGCTGGTCTACCGCCTGGATGCGGATCTGGGCGCGCTGCCCCAGGCGCACGCCGTGCGCGCGCTGGCCAACGACACCGGCCACCGCGTGGGCCACATGGCCCAGCACGTGCATGGCGGCATGGGTGTGGACGTGACCTACCCGATCCACCGCTTTCTTTACTGGAGCCGCGCCCTGGCCGTCGCGCTGGGCGGCACCGAGCACCACCTGGCCGCCCTGGGCGACTGGCTGGCCGACAACGACAACCTGGGATGGAAATATGACCTCGCCGAAGATGAACTCTAAGCAACGCCGCTTTGACGACGTGCAGGTGGGCGACGAGCTGCCCGCACTGGCCGTGCCGATCACGGTGCAGCTGATCGCCGGCGGCGCCATCGCCACGCGCGACTACTTTCCCGGCCATGTGGACAAGGACGCCGCCCAGGCCCTGGGCTCGCCCCATGTGTTCATGAACATCCTGACCACCAACGGCCTGGTGCAGCGCTTCGTCGAGGCCTGGGCGGGTGGCGCCGGTGCGCCGCTGCGCGACCTCCGGATCAAGCTGGGCGCGCCCAACTACCCCGGCGACACCATGACCTTCAGCGGCAGCGTCACCGACAAGCGCGACAGCGACCGCAGCGTCGAGGTCACGCTCAAGGGCAAAAACCAATACGGCAACCACGTCAACGGCACCGTGCGCGTGTGCCTGGGCTGAAGCGCGACGAGGAGAAACAAGCAATGAGTGAATCCAACATCTCCGGCCGCGCCGCCATCGTGGGCCTGGGCGCGACCGAGTTTTCCAAGAACTCCGGTCGCACCGAACTGCGCCTGGCCCTGGAGGCCACGCTGGCCGCCCTGAAAGACGCCGGCATCGACCCCAGCGAAGTAGAGGGCTTCAGCTCCTACAGCGTGGACAAGGTGCCCGAGTACGAGATTGCCCGCAACATCGGCGCCAAGAACGTCAAGTTCTTCTCGCAGATCCCGCATGGCGGCGGCGCGGCCTGCGCACCGGTGCTGCACGCGGCCATGGCCGTGGCCACGGGCATGGCCAAGGTGATGGTGGTGTATCGCGCCATGAACGAACGCAGCTGGTACCGCTTCGGCACCGGCAGCTACGGCTTTGGCGCCACGCCCATCTTTGACAACGTCAACTACGGCTGGTACATGCCGCATGGCTTTCACACGCCCGCCGCGTGGGTGGGAATGTTCGCGCGCCGCTACATGCACCGCTACGGCGCCACCAGCGAGGACTTCGGCCGCGTCGCCGTGGCCGTGCGCGACTTTGCCGCCACCAACCCGGCCGCGTTCTTCTACGGCAAGCCCATCACGCTGGCCGAGCACCAGGCCTCCAAGTGGATCGCCGAGCCGCTGCACCTGCTGGACTGCTGCCAGGAGAGCGACGGCGCCGTGGCCATGGTCATCACCAGTGCCGAACGTGCCCGCGACATGAAGAACAAGCCGGTGCTGATCAAGGGCGCCTCGCAGGGCATTACCACCGGCCAGCAAAGCATGACCTCGTTCTTCCGCGAAGACATCACCGGCCTGCCCGAGATGGGTGTGGTCGCCAAGGAGCTGTACGCCCAGTCGGGCCTGGGCCCACAGGACTTCCAGACCGCGGTGATTTATGACCACTTCACGCCCTTCGTGCTGACGCAGCTGGAGGAATTCGGCTTCTGCCCCCGTGGCGAGGCCAAGGAGTTCGTACGCGCCGGCCACCACGCACGCGGCGGCAAGCTGCCCGTCAATCCCCATGGCGGCCAGCTGGGCGAGGCCTATATCCACGGCTTCAACGGCGTGGCCGAGGCCGTGCGCCAGGTGCGCGGCAGCGCCGTGAACCAGGTGGCCAATGTGCAGAACGTACTGGTCACGGCGGGTACCGGCGTGCCCACCAGCGGCCTGATCCTGGGCGCGGCCTGAGGCGAAGGGAGCAGCATGTTTGTCGATCTGACCCCCGAACAGCACCGCCTGCGCCTGCAGGTGCGCGACTACTTCAACGCCCTGATGACGCCCGAGCTGCGCGTGCGCATGCGCGGCGCCGAGGGCGGCGACGAGTTCCGCCAGATCGTGCGCCAAATGGGCCGCGACGGCTGGCTGGCCGTAGGCTGGCCCAAGGAATACGGCGGCCAGGGCCTGTCGGCCACTGAGCAGTTGATCTTTTTTGAAGAGGCCAACATCGCCGGCGCACCCCTGCCCTTCGTCACCATCAGCACCGTAGGCCCGGCGCTGATGGAGCATGGCTCGGCACAGCAAAAAGCCGAGTTTTTGCCCGGCATCGCGGCGGGCGAGATTTTGTTTGCCATCGGTTATTCCGAGCCCCAGGCGGGCTCGGATTTGGCCACGCTCAAGACCCAGGCACGCCTGGAAGGTGACCTGCACAGCGGACATTTCGTGGTCAACGGCAACAAACTGTGGACCTCCAGCGTCGAGTCTGCTGACCATGTCTGGCTGGCCGTGCGCACCAGCGCCGATCTGCCGCGCCACAAAGGCATCTCCATCGTGATTGCCGACACCAGCACAGCGGGCTTTTCGCATACGCTGATCGAGACCGTGGGCAACGTCACCGCCGCCACCTACTACGACAACGTGCAGGTGCCCGCCAACCGCCTGGTGGGCCAGTTGCACGGCGGCTGGAAGCTCATCACCTCGCAGCTCAACCACGAGCGCCTGGGCCTCGGATCCTGGTCGGACAAGGTGTTTGGCCCGTTCAGCAAGGTACTGGCCTGGGCCAAGGCGCGCGACGAGCAGGGCCGCCGCGCCATCGACCAGCCCTGGGTGCGCCGCAGCCTGGCCGAGTGCTACACGCGCCTGGAGGCCATGCGCATCACCAACTTCCGCATCGCCGCCGATCTGGAAGCGGGCGGTATGGACGTGGCGCTGGCCTCGACCACCAAGGTCTACGGTACCGAAAGCGTGCTCGAAATCCTGCGCCGCCTGATGGACATCGTAGGCGCCAGCGCCCTGGTGCGTGCAGGCAGCTCCGCCGCCTACCTGATGGGCGAGCTGGAGTACGAGATCCGCGCCAACACCATCAACACCTTTGGCGGCGGCGTCAATGAAATCCAGCGCGAACTGATCGCCCAGTTCGGCCTGGGCCTGCCGCGCCCGGTGCGCTGACGCACGGGCGACCACACCATATCGAGGGACTCCATGAACCAAGCCGCCCAACCCGTTCCGCGCGAGGTGACACAGGCCAAGCTGGATCTGCGCAGCCAGGCCAGCGCCCAGTACCGCGCCTCGCTGCCCTACACCATCGGCGACCGTCTGCAGGAGCAGGCCGAGCAGTTCGCGCAAGCGCCGCTGTTGCTAGAGGGTGCTGCGCAGTACAGCTACGACGAGGTGAACCGCCGCGTCAACCAGGTGGCGCATGCCGCCCATGCGCTGGGCGTGCGCGCGGGCGACGTGGTGGCCCTGGCCATGGAAAACCGCGCCGCCTTCTTCTTCGCCTGGTGGGGCCTCAACAAGGCCGGTGCCAAGGTGGCGTTTCTCAACACCTACGTGAGTGGCAAGCCGCTGGCGCACGCGCTGCAGGTCACCGGCGCCACGCGCGTGGTGGTGGGCGAGGAATGCCTGACGAACTTTCAGAGCAGCACGCAGGAGCTGCCCGCCGGCCTGCAGTACTGGCTCTGGCCCGACGCCGAGCGCCCGGCGGAAGCCACCGCGCGCAGCCTGTGCAGCGATGATCTGCAAGCACTGGCCGCCCATGCGCCCAGTGGCAACCCGCCCGCCAGCTGGCGCGCCGGCATCACCGCCGGGGACACGGCGATGTACATCTTCACCTCCGGCACCACGGGCCTGCCCAAGGCGGCGCACATCAGCCACGGCCGCTGGCTGATGGCGGGCGACGTGATGCGCATCAGCCTGGAGATCACGCCCGCGGACTGCTTTTACTGCTTTTTGCCGCTGTACCACGGCGCGGCCTCCATGTCGGCGGGTTCCACCGCGCTGGCCGGCGGCGCGCGCCTGGTGGTGCGGCGCAAGTTCAGCCGCAGCGAGTTCTGGAACGACGTGCGCCGCCACCAGATCACCGCCTGCCAGTACGTGGGCGAAATCTGCCGCTTCCTGCTCAGCGCGCCCCCCACGCCCGAGGATAAAAACCACAGTCTGCGCAAACTCTCGGGCACCGGCATGGCGCCCGAGGTGTGGAACCAATGGACTGAGCGCTTTGGCGACGAGTTCCAGATCGTCGAAGGCTGGGGCTCGACCGAATCGAACACCAACACGCTGAACCTGGACAACTGGGTAGGCTCCTGCGGGCGCGTTCCGTTCTGGGAGAAAACCAACCTGCGCCTGGTGCGCTACGACGTAGAGACAGATACCCACCCGCGCGACGCAAACGGCTTCTACCAGCTGTGTGACGTCAATGAGCCGGGCGAAGCCATGGGCATGATCGTGCAGCACCCCGAGGCCATCGGCGGGCGCTTCGAGGGCTATACCAATGCCGAGGCGACAGAGAAGAAGATCCTGCGCAACGTGTTCCAAGAGGGTGACGCCTGGTGGTCTTCCGGCGACCTGCTGCGCTGCGATGCCGACGGCTACTGCTGGTTCGTGGATCGCATAGGAGACACCTTCCGCTGGAAGAGCGAGAACGTCTCCACCACCGAGGTGGCCGACGTGCTCGGTGACTACCCCGGCCTGGACGCCTTGACCATCTACGGCGTGAAGGTGCCCCATAACGATGGCCGCGCCGGCATGGCGGCCGTGGTCATGCTGCCAGAAGCGCTGTTCGATCCGCAGGCCTTCTGGAAGCTGGCGCTGGAGCGCCTGCCGCGCTACGCCGCGCCGCTGTTTGTGCGCCTGCCGCAGGCGGCCGACATGACGGGCAACTACAAGCTGCGCAAGGTGGATTTGCAACGCGAAGGCTTTGACACCAGCTTGGTGAAAGACCCGCTCTACGTGCGTGACGACGCCGCCAAGACCTACGTGCCCCTGAGCCCAGAGGCACTCGCAAAGGCGCTGCGTGGCTGAGGTGGCGGCCCTTCGCAAGCCTGAGCGCCTGCGCGCCAGCGCCGAGCTGGACTATCCCCTAGCGCCCCCGCAGCCGGGCGACAGCGTGGTCGAGGTGGCGCCCGGCATCCTGTGGGCACGCATCGCCATGCCCATGGCGCTGGATCACATCAACGTCTATTTGCTGCGCGACGGCGCGGGCTGGACGGCCATCGATACCGGCCTGAATACCCCCGCCAGCCGCCTGGCCTGGGAGCATTTCGCGGCCACGCACCTGCAGGGCCTGCCGATCCAGCGCTTGATCTGCACCCACAGCCACTACGACCACGCCGGCCAGGCAGCGTGGATGGTCGAGCGCTTCGGCGCCCAGCTGTGCATGAGTTTCGGCGAATACTTCATGCTGCGCGGCTTCTACGGCCCGCCGCCCGACCCGCTGCCGCCGCTGCAGCAGCGCTTTTACCGCCGCGCCGGTATGACAGACGCGCAGATCGAACACATGTTCGCCAGCCTGCGCCGCGATCCCTTCATGCCACCCGTGCCCGAGAGTTACCAGCGCCTGCGCGCGGGCGATGTGCTGCCCATTGGCGAACGCAATTGGCATGTGCTCATCGGCGAGGGGCATTCACCCGAGCATGTGTGCCTGTACCACAGTGATGGCAAGGAGCACATTTTGATAGCTGGAGACCAGCTTCTGCCGCGCATCACCTCCAATGTACTGGTCACGCCCATCGAGCCCGAGGGGGATCCGCTGCGCCTTTGGCTGGCCTCGCTCGACCGCCTGGACACCCTGCACCCCGACACGTTGGTGTTGCCCTCGCACCAGAGCGTATTCCGTGGCCTGCACGCGCGCGTGGCCGAGCTGCATGCGCACCACCAGCAGCAATTCGCCCTGCTGCGCAGCGCCTTGCAAGACTGCCCCGGCG
Source organism: Pseudomonadota bacterium (assembly GCA_018240985.1). Lineage (GTDB taxonomy): Bacteria > Pseudomonadota > Gammaproteobacteria > Burkholderiales > Burkholderiaceae_C > Alicycliphilus. Next base: position 2,723 of record JAFEER010000175.1, on the reverse strand, counting down.
CCACCGCCTGGGTGCTGACGCAGGCGCAGTTCCCCAAGCGCCGCCACGCCATGGACGACCTGATGGCCATGGGCGAGACGCTGGCCCACCTGTCCTGGCTGCGCTACCAGGGGCAGATAGGCCGCGTACTCGATGATGACGGCCTGTACCGCTTTCACCTCGCGGGCGCTCCCACCGCACCCGACGAAGCCCTTTCGGAGACCCATCATGAGTGACAACGACAATTTTCGTGCCGAGGCAGCGGCCTGGCTGGAGACGCACTGCCCCGCCAGCATGCGCCGGCCCATCGTGGCCGAAGAGATGGTCTGGGGCGGCTCGCGCCTGTCCTTTCTGAACGACGACCAACGCCTGTGGTTCGAGCGCTGCCGCGAGCGTGGCTGGTTCGCTCCCGGCTGGCCGCGCGAATACGGCGGCGGCGGCCTGTCATCCAAGCAGGCACGCATCGTCGAAGAAGAAATGGCACGCCTTGGTTGCCGCCAGCCGCAGTACAACCTGGGCGTGTGGATGCTGGGCCCGGTGCTGCTGGAGGTGGGCACCGAGGCGCAAAAGCGCGAGCACCTGATCCCCATGATGCGCGGCGAGCGACGCTGGTGCCAGGGCTTTTCGGAGCCCAATGCCGGCTCCGACCTGGCCAGCCTGAAAACCTCGGCCAAGCGCGTCAGCGACGCCGAGGGCGAGGCCTACATCGTCAACGGTTCAAAAATCTGGACTTCATATGGCGACCAATCCGACTGGATGTACGCCCTGGTGCGCACCGACGCCAGCGCGCGCAAGCAGCAGGGCATCAGCTTCGTGCTGATCGACATGCATGCGCCAGGCGTAAGTGTCAAGCCCATCGAGCTGATCAGCGGCAAGTCGAGCTTTTGCGAGGTGTTCTTCGACAATGTGCGCGTTCCCGTGCGCCAGCTCGTGGGCCAGGAGGGCGAAGGCTGGGCCGTGGCCAAGAAGCTGCTGCAGCACGAACGCGCCGCCATGTCCAAGTTTGCCGAGGGCGGCGCGCCCTCGCACGACGCGCTGGCCGTGGCTCGCCCCTACCTGGAAGACGCCAGCCCGGCCCAGGCCGCCGTGTGGCGCGACCGCCTGGCCGCGGTGCTGATGGACGCGCATGCCTTTGCGTTGACGCACGAGCGCGTCACCGCCCAGGCCATGGCGCGCCAGGACGTGAGCGGCCCGGCATCCATCATGAAGCTGCTGCAGACCGAGCAGGAGGTGGCCAAGTACGAGCTGCTGACCCAGGTGATGGGCCTGCGCGGCCTGTCCTGGGAGGGTGAGGAATTCAGCCAACTGGAGCACGACGTCTGCCGCCAGTGGCTGCTGTCCAAGACCTACACCATAGGCGGGGGCACCAGCGAAGTACAACTCAACATCATCGCCAAGCGCGTGCTGGGCCTGCCGGGCTGAGGCGCGAGGAGACTTTCACCATGGGCTTTTTGCTGACCGAAGAACAAACCATGCTGCGCGACAGTGCGCAGGCGTTTTTGTCCGAACAATCCCCCGTCACGCGCCAGCGCCAGCTGCGCGACGAGGCCGCGCCGCTGGGCTTTGCGCCCGAGCTGTGGCAGCAGGTGGCGCAGCTGGGCTGGCCCGCTTGCGCCCTGCCCGAGCACGCCGGCGGCCTGGCCATGGGCTACGCGGGCCTCGGTGCCATCTTTGAGCTGATGGGCCGCCACCTGGCCGCCCTGCCCCTGCTGTCGCACAGCGTGCTGGCCGCCGAGCTGCTGCTGCAGATCGATGACGCGGCGCAGCAGGCGCAGTGGCTGCCGCTGCTGGCGGGTGGGGACGAGCGCCTGGCACTGGCGCTTGATGAATCGCAGCAACACCGGCCTGCCGTGCTGCGCACCCGCGCCGAAAAGCACGGCGACGGCTGGCGGATCGACGGCGAGAAATGCTTCGTCATCGACGGTCTGGGCGCGCGCTGGCTCATCGTCGCCGCCCAGGTGGCGGGCGAGGCAGCGCCGGCGCTGTTCATGGTGGACAGCCAGGCCGCAGGCGTCAACGTCAAAGCCCTGCACCTGGCCGACAGCCGCAACCATGCCCGCGTCACGCTGCAGGCCGTACAACTGCCTGCCAACGCGCGCCTGGCGCTGGCCGACCCGGCGGCGGCGCTGGAGCGTGCGCTGGATTGCGCCCGCGCCTGCCTGGCGGCCGAAGCCCACGGCCTAACCCGCGAGGTGCTGGAGCGCACCGTCGCCTACCTGAAGGAGCGCGTGCAGTTCGACGTCGCCATCGGCTCCTTCCAGGCGTTGCAGCACCGCGTGGCGCGCCTGTACACCGAGGTGGAGCTGCTCGACAGCTGCGTGCGCGCCGCCCTGGCCGCCATCGACGCGCGCAGCCCAGAATTGCCCCTGCTGGCCAGCCTGGCCAAGGCACGCGCCAATGATCTGTGCGAGAAGCTGCTGAACGAGGCCGTACAGCTGCATGGTGGCATCGGCGTGACCGATGAGTTCGACCTGGGCCTGTTTTTGAAGCGCGCCCGCGTCATCCAGCAGTCGCTGGGCGATACCCTGTTCCACCGCGACCGCTACGCCCGCCTGAAAGGATTCTGATCCCATGAGCACACAAGACAACGCCCAAGAACTCGTGCAGCGCGCGCACCAGGTACGCGCGCAGTTGCTGGCCCCCGGCGCGCCCTTCGAGCTCGAAACGGTCGAGCACCTGGGGCAACAGGTGGCGGCATACAAAAACGCCTTCCGCAGCCTGCCCGATCTGATCAACGCCGGCCG
>JAFEER010000174.1 GCA_018240985.1 Pseudomonadota bacterium | reverse complement strand
GGGACATCCTGGGCACCATCGTCGTCGGCATGGCGGTCTACCTGCCGCTGCACATAGCCCTGGGCTGGTGAGTTACAGAGCGGTTACGGCGCCGCCTACAATGCGGCGCGATTTCCATCCGCCTCATTACTCGCCATGCATATTCTTCGTTTTTCCGACCTTTGCGCCAACGGCCAGGCGCGCGGCCAGCGCGTGTTCATCCGTGCCGACCTGAACGTGCCGCAGGACGACGCCGGCCGCATCACCGAGGACACGCGCATCCGCGCCTCCGTACCCTGCATCCAGATGGCGCTCGATGCCGGCGCCGCCGTCATGGTCACCAGCCACCTGGGCCGTCCGACCGAGGGTGAGTTCAAGCCCGAGGACTCGCTCGCCCCCGTCGCCCAGCGGCTGTCCAAACTGCTCGGCCGCGACGTGCCGCTCGTCGCCCACTGGGTCGATGGCGTGAGCGTGCAGCCCGGCCAGGTGGTGCTGCTGGAAAACTGCCGCGTGAACAAGGGCGAGAAGAAGAACAACCCCGAGCTGGCGCAGAAGATGGCCCAACTCTGCGACATCTACGTCAACGACGCCTTCGGCACCGCGCACCGCGCCGAGGGCACGACCTACGGCATCGCCGAATACGCCAGGACGGCCTGCGCCGGCCCGCTGCTGGCGGCCGAGATCGACGCCATCACCAAGGCCCTGGCACAACCGAAGCGCCCGCTGGTGGCCATCGTCGCCGGCTCCAAGGTCTCCACCAAGCTGACCATCCTGCAGAGCCTGGCCAGCAAGGTGGACGGACTGATCGTCGGCGGCGGCATCGCCAACACCTTCATGCTGGCCGCCGGCCTGCCCATCGGCAAGAGCCTGGCCGAGCCCGACCTGCTGGACGCGGCCAAGGCCGTCATCGCCGCCATGGCCGCGCGCGGTGCCGAGGTGCCGATCCCGACCGACGTGGTGGTCGCGAAAACCTTTGCCGCCGACGCCGCCGCCACGGTGAAGCCAGCCACCGACGTGGCCGAGGACGAGCTGATCCTGGACATCGGCCCCGAGACCGCGGCGCGCCTGGCGGTGCAGCTCAAGGCCGCCGGCACCATCGTCTGGAACGGCCCGGTGGGCGTGTTCGAGTTCGACCAGTTCGCCAAGGGCACGGAAACCGTCGCCCGTGCCATCGCCGCATCCAGCGCCTTCAGCATCGCCGGCGGCGGCGACACCCTGGCGGCCATTGCCAAGTACGGCATCACGAGCCAGGTTGGCTACATCTCCACCGGCGGCGGCGCTTTCCTGGAGGTGCTGGAGGGCAAAACCCTGCCGGCGTTCGAGATTCTGCAAAAGCGCGCAGCGGGTTGAACCTCGAATCTTGGCGCCGCGGCATGCGGCGCATGCGGGCAAAACAACACTATTGCCCACTTGAGACGGCCAAAAACGCAAATCTCCTTGTTTTTGGTCACTACCCCCTTCAGAATCGTTCCTAAATGTGTGCAGCACAAACATTTGTGTCTCGCGCCCATCACCAATTCAGGAGGGAACCATGTCTTTCATCAAAGCACTCGGGTGGACTGCTGCGGCCGGCGCGGTCTTTGCGCTGGCGGGTTGTGGCAGCGCGCCGATTCCGCTGTCAAATAACTTTGAACTGACCAACCAGTACAAGGTGCGTTCGGCCGGGCACTGGGAACTGGTGTCGCGCGATGTGGTGGCGCAAACCCGCGCCACGCTGGAAAAGGCCGGCTACGCTGCCACTACGCCCATGCATGTGGTAGCACCGGCGCAGTCGAGCGCATTCGACCTGGGGTTCCGCGACTTCCTGATTACCGAGTTCGTGCAAGGCGGCGCCACCGTGCAGCAGAACCCCGGCGCCGTGCTGGAAGTGAGCTACAACACCCAGCTGGTGCGGCACAACAGCGATCGCCCGCACTTCATCCCAGGGCAGTTCACCATGCTGGCTGGCGGCATCATGGCTGCCTATGGCTTGCGCCACGAGCACCTGGATACCAAGCTGCTGGCCACGCTGGGCCTGACCACTGCGCTCGACTACGTCAACAGCATCAACTCGGGCGGCCCGACGAACACCGAACTGATCCTGACCACCACGGTCTCGCGTGCCGGCCAGTACGTGGCCCGCAAGACCGACGTGTACTACATCGAGAACGCGGACACGCCGCTGTTCCTGCTCCCCTCGCACTACCGTGCCGTCAACATGAAGGTGGTTTCGCAATGAAGCGCACACTCGCCCTCGCCCTCGTTTCCGCCCTGTTTGCCGCCGGTTGCGCCCAACAGGCGCCGCAGCTGCGCGTGGAGCCCACCTATCAGGACGCCGCCAACGCCCCGCTGCTGCAAAGCAGCCGTGACGCCGTCAACCGCCTGGTGGCCAACCTGGATGTGGCCGCCACCGGCCCCGGCCCGGTGCTGGTGGCCACGGTGGTCAACGTGAACGACCTGAGCCGCTCGGCCCCTCTGGGCCGCACGCTGTCCGAGCAGTTCGCCACCAATATGGCGGCCATCGGTTTCAACGTGAAGGAGATCAAGCTGCGCGGCGAGGTGTTCGTCAAGGAAGGCGCCGGCGAGCTGCTGCTGTCGCGCGAGATCAAGGACATCGCGCGCAACCAGAACGCCTCCATGGTGCTGGTGGGCACCTTTTCGTCCGCCGCCAACTTCACCTATGTGAGCATGAAGCTGGTGCGCACCGAGGACAGCCGCATCATCCGCGGATACGACTACGCCCTGCCCAACGACCGCGACGTGCAACGCCTGCTGGTGGTGGCGCGCTAACCCAGCGTCCCAAAAGCGAGCCGCCGCCCGAGCAGGGCTGCGGCTTTTTTCTGTGCGCTATTTTTTCCGCGCCGGCCACAGCACCGAGGCAATGGCCAGCACCATCAGGCCCACGGCCGCCCAGTCCTGCCAGTTCAGCCGCTCGCCCAGCCACAGCGTGCCGCTGAATACGCCCAGCACCGGGATCATCATCACGCTGAGCGTGGAGGCCACGGGCGGCAGCGTGCGCACCAGGAAGAACCAGGCCACCTGCGCAAAACCCAGCGCCAGCACGGCGTTGTAGGCCATCGCTGCCAAAGCCGGGCCGTCGGGCCAATGCCATTGATCGCGCTCGAACCAGGCCGCCAGCACGGTGAGTGCGAGACAGGTGATGAACACCATCCAGAACGACAGCGTCAGCAGTGGCACGGGCACAGGCAGGCGGCGCATGAGCTGCGTGCCCAGGGCCCAGCTGGCGGCGGAGATCAGTATCAGCGTGAAGCCGGTGGGGCTGCTGCCCAGGGCGCCAAGCTCATGCCAAAGCAGCAGCACCACGCCCAAGAACGCCGCCGCCACGCCGGCCCAGGCCCGGCCGGTAAGCCGGTCGCCAAAGAACAACGCCCCGATCACGGCCGAGAAGATCGGCATGGTGTAGCCCAGGATGGCGGCGCGCCCGCTGGACAGCAGCGGCATGGCCAGGATCATGAGCGCATTCCACACGACCAAATTGCACCCGGCCAGCAACAGCACCCGGCCCCAATACGCGGACGCGATGGCAAACGGCGTTTTTTGCTGGCGCATCACCAGCGCCAGGATGGGCAGTCCACCCCAGAGCGCGAGCATGCGAAAGGTGAGCGGCGGGTAATGCTCCACCCCCACCTTCATCACCGGCCAGTTGAAGCCCCACACCAGGGTCAGGAGGATGAGGATGACGAGCTGGCGGCGCGAGAACGAAGGCATGGCCAGCGATTGTGCCGGGCGCACGCCACCGGCGCTGCACCTGCGCTGAAGGCCCCGGCGGACGCCCGGCTACACCCGCCCGGGAGCGCAGGCACATTGCCACAGGCTGCCTTTGCGGGCGCCCCCATGGTGCGCCAGCAGCGCGGCGAAATGCCGCCGCTCGCCCCCGCGCAGCTTCACCAGCGGCGCGCTGGCGCCCTGCATGGGCACCAGGCACAGCCTGGGGTAGAGCAGGTACCACTTCCAGAACAGCGCCTGCTGGTAGTAGTAGGCCGTGTCCTCGGCGCACAGCAGCGCCAGGCGGTAGGCGTTGTCGCGGCGCAGCACCTGCTGGGCCGC
>JAFEER010000173.1 GCA_018240985.1 Pseudomonadota bacterium | reverse complement strand
TGGGACTGGCCTATCTGCACGTCATGCGCGCCTCGGTGGACGACATCGACGCCTTCGCATTGGCGCGTGAGCACTTTGGCGGGCCGTTGATCCTCAATGACGGTTTTGACGGCGCCGGCGCCGAGTCAGTGCTGCAGGCCGGCCAGGGTGAGGCGGTCTCGTTTGCACGCCACTTCATCGCCAACCCGGATCTGGTGCAGCGCCTGCGCAATGGCCTGCCACTGGCCAGGTTCGACCGCAGCACGCTCTACACGCCGGGTGTGGCCGGCTACAACGACTACCCGCTGGCCACGGCCGAAACGGCCTGATCGCGACGGCCCCATTCCACGAACCCAAACGCCCCGGCAACCCCGGGGCGTTGGTATTTTGCGGCATGCAAAACCCCGCCACGCACGGGGCCGGGCGCTGCTTTATTCAAGCGCGCAGCGGCCGCTGCAGGTGGCGGCTCAGGTCGCCGGAAAAATCCATCAGTCGATAGTCGCGCTCGGCGAAACGCCAGGCGCCATCGACATGTTCGAAACAATCCAGGTAGCGTCCACTGGCAATGACCTGCAATGGAAATCCATCGCACGCCTGCAGCACGGTGTAGCAGGAGCGTGATCGGGCCGTCAGCCCATCCTCTGCCACCTCGACGATGGGGTTGCTGATCAGGTGGCGCGTGCGCGGCGTGCCGCAAGGGTAGATGATCAGCAGGCGGCGCCACAGCGCCAGCAACGCCCGGGAGTCCAGCGGCTCACCCGCACCGGTGAGCACACGCGCGTGGTCAAACATGGCGGCTGCCTGCTCCAGCTGCCCCTGATCGATGGCCTCTGCGTAGCGGTACAGCAGCTGGGTGATCTCGGCAATGGCAGCAACATGCATGGCGTGCATTCCGTCTAAGCCAACGACAGGCTGGACACCAGGCATGAGCCTCCCAGCTTCGCGCGAACAGTGACGCCAGCCGTTGCCGACCTGCGCCCTGACCTGCCTGGTCAGGCTGCGTGCGTCGTCGTTCCGGGCTCATTCCCGCCGGCGACGGAACGCTGCTCGCGCTCCACATCCAGCCAGCAGGCCAGCGCAGGCAGCAGGAATATCGCACCCAGCACGTTCACCAGGAACATGAAGCCGAGCAATGTGCCCATGTCGGCCTGAAACTTGAGCGCAGAAAACGCCCAGGTGCCAATACCGACGGCCATGGTCACGGCCGTGAACACGGCGGCCGTTCCGCGCTGGCGCATGGCCTCATAGAAGGCCTCGCGCAGCGCCAGGCCACGGCTGTGCATCTCATGCTGCATGGACTCGAAGATATAGATGCCGTAGTCCACGCCCACGCCCAGCGCAATCACCGGCAGCGTGGCCACCTTCAGGCCAATGCCGAGCATGGCCATCAGCGCATTGCACATGATGGTCACCAAGGTCAGCGGCACGATCACGCACAGCACGGCGCGCCAGCTGCGGAAGGTGAGCCAGCACAGCAGCGAGATGGAGGCAAAGATGGACAGCAGCATCTGCACCTCGGCCTTCTCCACCGCCTCGTTGGTGGCCGCGGCCACACCGGCGTTGCCGCCACCCAGCCGGATGACCGAATTTGGCAAGGGGTTGGAATCGATGAAATGCTGCACTTCGTCAACCACGTTCTTGAGCGTGCTGCCATCGTGCCCCGTCAGGTAGACGGCGATGTGGATGACCTTGCAGCCATCGGTGTTCAAGCCGTTTTCCGGGTTGGAAGCACGCGCACCGGCGCGCAGCCCGCCTTCGCTGCGCTGCAGCGCGGCCCAGCGCGGGTTGGCCTCGTTGTTGCTCGATGCGTAGAGTTTGGTGAGTCCCGCAATGGTGCTTACCGAGCGCACGCCAGCCACGCCGCGCATGTACTCGTCAAAGCGCTCCACCGCATTCATCACCTGCCAGTTCAGGCAGGCTTCTTCCAGGTTCTTCGACTCCACGTACACCGACAGCACATCCATGCCGATGGAGTAGTGCGAGATGATCTCGCTGTTGTCCTTGTTGTAGCGTGAGTCGGCACGCAGCTCGGGCACGCCGCTGCCGATATCGCCCGTCTGCAGCTGGCGCGAGTAGTAGGTCGCGCCCGCCAGCAGCACGAGCATGATGGCGAATGTGACCAGCGCCGGACGCGGCAGCGCCAGGGCCGATACACGCCACCACAGCGGATGGCGGTGCTCGATGTTGTCGGGCGCCTGCTGTGCAGAAAATTCCAGGCGCAGATGCGACAGGATGATGGGCATGAACATCTTGTTGGTCATGATCATCAGCGCCACGCCCAGGCAGGCCGTCAGGCCCAGTTCATGCACGATGGGGATGTCGATCACCATGATGACCAGAAAGCCCAGCGCATTGGCCAGCAGCGCCATGATGCCGGGAATGGCCAGCATGCGGAACGCGTTCTCTGCCGCCAAACGTGCACTTTGCCCTGCCATGACGTTCTGCTTCCAGGCATTGGTCATCTGCACCGCGTGGGACACGCCGATGGAAAAAATCAGGAACGGCACCAGCACCGACATCGGGTCGATGCCGCGACCCAGCAGCGACAGAATGCCCAGCAGCCAGATCACCGGCAGCATCGCCACCACGATGGCCAGCAGGGTGAGCTTGAGCGAGCGCGAATACCACCACAGCAGCATGAAGGTGATGACGAAGGCGATCACAAAAAACAGCGCCACCGTGGTCAGGCCGGCCATCACATCGCCCATCACCTTGGCAAAGCCGACGATCTGAATGTCGATGGGCCCCTTGGCAAACTCGCTGCGAATGCGCTCGAGCTGCTCCGCCACCTTGGCATAGTCCAGATGCTCGCCCGTCTCCGGGTTGATCTCCAGCAGATCGGCCTGAACCATGGCCGACTTCAGGTCATTGGAAACCAACTTTCCGATCACCCCGGATCGGGCCACGTTGGCGCGCACATTGGCAATGCTTTGCGGGTCGGCACTGAAGCGGGCCGGAATCACCACATCGCCGGTGAAGCCTTCTTCGGTGACCTCGATGTAGCGCACGCTGGGCGCATAGATGGAACGCACGCTGCCACGGTTGACCCCGGGGATGAAGAACACCTCATCGTTCACCTTGCGCAGCACGGCCAGGAACTCCGGGTTGTAAATATCGCCCTCCCCCTTCCAGCGCACGCTCACCATGACGCGGTTCGCACCCGAAAACGTGCTCGCGTACTTCAGAAACGCGCTCATGTAAGAGTGCTTGAGCGGAATGAGTTTGTTGAAGCCCGGATCCATCCGGGTATTGAGCGCCGAGATACCCAGAACTACTGTCAGCAACAGGAAGAAGATGCCAAGAGGCTTGCGCAGATTGATCAGTGCACGCGCCATCGTGGCGACAAAGGCATCGATGCGGGACTGTGGTTCTGAAGCTGTGGTCATGGCGTGCGCTGAATATGCAGGTGGGGTAGGCAGCCATTATTCAGGGCAGGCACGGCGCGGCATCGTCCAAAAGGAGTAACGCGCGGGACGCACCCAAGGCGAGCCACGAAGGGGTTTTTCAGTAGTCCGAACGCGGGATGCAAGCACCCCCCAGGCGCTGGCATCGTCCAGGGCGCTCATACCTGCCTTTGCGTGGGATGGGATTGACCTCACACAACACCCCCAAGAACTCCCAAGGAGAGAACCCATGGACATTTCGTCCCCCAAGCGTCGGGGCGGCGCTGCCGCGCGCACGCTGCTGGCGCAGGCGGCGGCACTGACGTTGCTGGCGTACGGCGGCAGCGCCCAGGCAGCTGCCACGACCTACCTGTCGGACAACACCACGCTGGATTACTCGCTCACGCTGTCCTATGCCGCATCGGCTCGCACCTCGTCACCCTCGTCGGTGTATCTGAACGATATCAACAATGATGACGGCACGCGCAACTTCAAGCGCGGCGACCTCATCAACAACCGTGCCAGCGTCCTGGGGGAGATCAAGCTCAAACACGACAACATCGGCTTCCTGGCGCGTGCCACCGGACTTTACGACACCGTCTACCGCGGCCGCAATGCCAACGACTCGCCGGACACCGTGAACAAGATCGGGGCAGCCAATGAGTTCGTGTCGGCCACGCGCAAGCGCAGCGGCCAGGACGCCCGGCTGCTGGACTTCTACGGTTTTGGCAATTGGACTGTTGGCAACGACCAGCACCTGTCGGTCAAGCTCGGTCAGCATGTCGTGGCCTGGGGCGAAAGCATGTTCTGGCCCAACATCAGCCAGGGTCAGCTGCCGGTGGATGCGACCAAGTTCAACGTGCCCGGCACCGAGGCCAAGGAGGCCTACCTCCCCGTGCCGCAGCTGTCTGCCAGCCTGGGCTTGAACGACGCACTCACCGTGACGGGCTATTACCAGTTCAAGTGGCGCGAGACCCGGCTCAACCCGGTGGGCGACTTTTTCGGTTCCGACTACTTTGGCCCCGGCGCACAATTCATGCGCCTGGCGCCTGGGGTGATCACCAGCCTGCCCGACCACAGTTTTCGCGTGGCCAATTTTGCCGGCGAAATCAAGCCCAAGGACAGCGGCCAATGGGGCCTGGGCCTGCGTTACCAGGTCACCGACGCCACCGAACTGGGGCTCTACCACTACCGCTACCACGACCGCGTGGGCGCGATGTTCTTCGACTTCACCGGCGCGACGAACTACTCGTCCTTCGGCCGGTTCGGTGCCCAGGCATCCCCTGGCAGCACACCGTACTACAAGCTGGCCTATTTCAACGACATCAAGCTCACCGGCGTGAGCTTCA
>JAFEER010000172.1 GCA_018240985.1 Pseudomonadota bacterium | reverse complement strand
GCCTTGCGCATCTCGGTGGACACCTTGACCAATACCGCCTTGCGCCAGGACATGGAGCCCCTGGTGGCGGTGGTGAAGACCGGAAAACGGCTATCTTCGGGTTTCACCTCGCGGTATTTCGCCAAGACCAGTACGCCCCAGCTCATCCGCGTGGCCGAGGAAACCGGCCAGCTCGACGCCACCCTGCTCGGCCTGGCCGACCGCTACGAGGACGAGGGCCGCCGCACCATGGGCCGTGTGCTCGCCACCATGGAGCCGCTGATCATCATCGTGCTCGGCATGCTGGTCGCTTTTATCATCGTCGCCATTTTGGGCGGCGTGCTGTCCATCAACGACACCATCTGACAACCCCAGTTTCAAGGAAGATACCCATGCATTCTCTGCAAATGCCCCGCTTTGCCTCCATGGCACCCAAGGCGCGCCGTGCGCGCGGCTTCACCCTCATCGAACTGCTGGTTGTGCTGGTCATCCTCACCCTGCTGGCCGGCCTGGTCGGCCCCAAGGTGCTGGACCAGCTGGGCGGCGCCAAGGTCAAGACCGCGCGCGTGCAGATCGGCGAGATCGAGCAAAGCCTGGACCTGTTCAAGCTCGACGTGGGCCGCTACCCCAACGATGCCGAGGGCCTGCGCGGCCTGGTCGAGCGTCCCGCCACCGCCCCCGGCTGGAACGGCCCCTACCTCAAGAAAGGCCTGCCCGTGGATCCCTGGGGCGGCGCCTACCAGTACAAGAGCCAGGGACGCCATGGCGGCTCGCCCGACGTCTACTCGCTGGGCGCCGACGGCAAACCTGGTGGTGAGGGTGACAGCGCTGACATTTTCAACTGACCCCGCCTTCGTCATTGCGGCACATCGCAGAGCCTTGCGCTTGCGTGCGCAATCCCCATGCCCGTCGGCGCCATGAACCGCGGCTTTCCCGCAGCCATCACCAAGTCTTCAGGCTTCACCCTGCTTGAGCTGCTGGTGGTGCTGGTGCTGGCCGCCATGGCCGTCACCATCGTCGGCGGCAGCGCGCAATCCTTCATGGCGCGCGCTCAATACCATCAGGCGGTGCGTGAGGTGGCCGGCCAGCTCGGGCATGCCCGCTCGCTGAGCGTGCAGGAAGGGCGCAGCGTCGTCGTCAGCTACCAGCCCGGGGAGCGCGAACTGACCATCGATGGCCAGCAGCCCTTGCACCTGCCCGATGGTGTGGATGTGACCTGGGAGGCCGTTGACCTGCCGCAGCTGGCACAGCCGGGGCAGGTCATTTTCGTGTTCAACGCCGATGGCGGCGCGCGCGGCGGGGTGTTTGCCGTTTCGCGGTCGGGGCAGGGCATATCGTTTCGCGTCAACTGGCTGCTCGGCACCGTGGAGCAGGCAGCAGCGGGCGGCGCATCATGACCGCACCCCGTACCCAAGGCCGCGTGCGTGGCTTCAGCCTGCTGGAGGCCCTGGTGGCCATGGCGATCGCTTCCATTGCCTTTGCCGCCCTATACAGAACCGTGGGCCAAAGCTCGAAAACCGCCGTGGATGTGGATGCCCGCGTGCAGGCCGCAATGCTGGCCAGCTCGGTACTGGCATCGGCCACTTTTGCCGAAGACCTGCTCAAGCAACCCGCGGGTGATGCCCATGGCTGGCAATGGTCGGTGCGAGTCGCCCCGGTGCAGGTTCCAGTCACCGAACAGGGCCATGACCCCATCCCCGCATTGCGGGCCGCAGCCGTACAGATAGAGGTGGCCCGCGACGGCCGCAACGTGCTGACCTGGAGCACCTGGAAGCCCTACAGGAGCGCGCCATGAGCCGTGCCGCCACGCGCAGGCGCAAGCAGCGCCAGGCCGGCTTCACCTTGCTGGAGCTGCTCATTGCGCTGAGCATCACCACCGCCGTGGTGGCCCTGGTCTTTGCGGGCTTCGGCGTCATCGGGCGCACCGAGGAGCGCAACCAGCGCCTCATCGACAGGGCCGAGCGCATGCTGGTCACGAGCCAATGGCTGGGCCGCAAGATGGACACGCTGCGCCAGCTCAGTTTGCAGGTCAACGGCGTCTTCGTATCGTTTTTCAGCGGCAATGCCGCCGGCGCCATGTGGGTGGCCCCGCTGCCTGAGCGTGGCGAGGACGGGGGCCTGTACGTCTTTCGCGCCACCCCGCTGCGCCACGAAGACGGCACCGTCGATCTGTCCATGGAGGTTCTTCCCTACTCCGGCGAGCTGATGGTGCTCGATTGGGGCCGTGCCGAAAAAGCCGTGCTGCTGCATGACGTGCGTACCCTGCAATGGCACTACCAGGACGGCAAGACCGGCCAATGGACGCAGCAGTGGGACAGCTCCACCCAGCGCTACCCGGCGCGCGTCAAGATCGAGCTGGCCGACGCCCAGGGTGACTGGCCCACCCTGGTCTTTGCCTTGCTGGGGGCGCGATGAGGGTCTCGTACCAACGCAGCCGCGGCGCGGCGCTGATACTCGTGCTGTGGCTGGTGGCTGCGCTGTCTCTGGTAGTCCTGGTCAGTGCACAGGGGATGCGCCTGCAAACCCGGCGCGTGGCCGTCGACCTGGATCGCATGCGCTCGCAGCAGGCGCTGGACGCTGTGCTTGAGCTCGGTGCACAGCGCCTCATGGCCGACCGCAAGGCCGCCGGGCGCTACCGCGTGTGGCGCATGCAAATGGGTGACGCCGCCGTGCGCCTGGAAATCATTCCTGCCGAGGGCCTGGTGGACATCAACGTCGCCAATGATCGGCTACTGGAAGCGGTGTTTGAAAAAATTGGCGGCTTGTCCCAGGGCGAGGCCAATATCATGGCCTCGCGCATCAAGGACTTCATCGACCCCGACGACGCCCCGCGCGGCGCCGGCGGTGCCGAGGCGCCGCAGTACCGCGCCGCCGGAAAAGCCGTCATGCCGCGCAATGCGCCGGTGGACGACCTGTCCGAGCTGCAAATGGTGCTCGGAATGACGCCCCAGCTCTATGGGATAATTTCGCCCTATTTGGGCATCAACGGGCAGGCCCGCATCGCCGTCGATGCGGCGCCGCCCGCGCTGATAGACAAACTCACCGGCCAGCCAGGATTGGGTGCGCGCATACACTCCACCCCCCTGGAAGGGCGGGCAGACCTCCTGACCGGAGTCGCCGCCGAATACTTCTCCCCCAATGCCCGTGGCGACGGGGGCGCACTCAAGCTGCTCGCATCGGTGCAAACCCAGGAGGGACGCTGGTGGCAGCGCGAAGCCTGGGTAGACCTGAGCGAGCGCCCCGACAGCCTGACCCCCTGGACAACCCTCTCACTAGAGCCCACACGCCGTATGCAAACGCCGCAACAGGAATCGAACCCATGACAGACAAGGGGCAGCTACAACGCAGCATGCACCTCTGGTGGGACAGAACCGCCTGGGGCTTTGGCGACCTGAGGCGCCTGCTGGTCGAGCGCGGCGCCTGGCCCGCGCCGCGTCTGGCCCTGGCCGACGCGCAGGGCGGCCACTGGAAGCTGGTGGGCAGCCGCCTGCACCCCTTGGCCGGCACCGGCAAAGCCGCCGGCCTGCTGGTGCCTGAGGCCGACTGCCTGTGGGGCAGCCTGCAACTGCCGGCCATGCCGCGCGCCGCCCTGGGCCAGGCCGTGCAAGAGGCCATGTGGCGCGTCTCCCCCTTGCCCGTGCAAGACGTCATGACCGCGTGGCAGGCCACGCCCCAGGCGGATGGGGGCTGGGCCGTGGACTGGGGCATCTGCCGTGCCAGCGCCGGGCAAGATGCAGGTGTGCCCCCGGCCTTGCCCGACAACGCCCCCGTGTACCTGCAACGCTCGGGCCGCGCACACCCCGTGCCTGGCCCCGGCCAGCAGGCCATGCGCCGGCGCCAGCGCTGGATCGACGGTCTGGCCAGCGCTGCCTTGCTGCTCATCCTGGGGGCCATCGCCACGCCGGCCCTCATGCCGCTGGTGCTCAAGCGCGAGGCCGTCGTGCGCGCCCTGCAGCATGTCAGCAACATCGAACCCCAGGCAGCGCCGCTGCGCAAACAGCTCGACGAACTGCGCGCCCGTGCCGCCGTCGCCGACAGCCTGCGCAAAGGGCTTGAAACCAGCCTGCCTTTGGCCGCAGTCATCGAAGGCCTGAGCGCGCAATTGCCCGACGACGCCTCGCTCGACCGCATAGAAATCAGCGGCAGCGACATACGCATTGCCGGTGTCGCCAACAACGCAGCCGAACTCATCACCCAGCTCGCGCGCCTGCCCAGCTTTGCCGACGTGCGTGCCAGCGGCCCCAGCGTGCGCGACAACTCTGCCAACAAAGAGCGCTTCACCATAGACCTGCGCTGGCGCACCGAAGGGGGTAAATCGTGAACGTGTGGACGCAACGCGCCCTGCTCGCCGCGCTGATCTGCCTGTTGGCGGCAGCCGGCGCTGCCGCCTGGGTCTACCGCACCCTCTGGAACGCTTACGACAGCGCCCAGACCCAATTGCAATCGCGCAGCGAGCGGCTCGATGGCGTCATCAGCGCCGGCCCCGACATCGAGGCCACCCTCCAGTCCCTGCGCGACAACATCCAGCCCTGGCTGCGCCCCGACGGCGAAGCCGCGCAAAACGACACCCAGCAGCGCCTGCGCGAACTCATCTCCGCGTCCGGCAACACCCTGATCTCCTCGCAGGTGGCGCTTGAACCCGCGGCCGAAGGCAAGCTCGCCGCGGTGCGCCTGACCGCCACCGTGGGGGGCGACTGGGCGGCACTGGCGCGCCTCATGCAAAACCTGCAAGTCACCATGCCGCCGCTGTGGGTGCGCTCCGCCAGCTTCCAGCGCGATGGCGCCAACACCGGCGCGCAAGGGCAAAAGGCGCGCATCACATTGCAGCTGGAGGCGCCGCTGGTGCCAGAAAAGGCGCAGCCATGATCAAGCCCTGGCACCTCGGGCCGGTACTGGCCGCTGCCGCGCTGGGCGCCAGCGCCTACTGGTGGCAGCAGCACAAGAACGACTGGAGCGCCCCCGCGCCGCTGCGGCCCGACCTGCCCCAGTACACGCCCATTGAGCAGCCCGCAGCCCTATCCAACGCGCAGACACTGGCCAGGCCCGTGATGTGGACTACACGCCGTCCGATCGAGCTGAAGGCCGAAAACCAGAAAAATCAGCAAGAGCAGGAGCTCGCCCAATCGCGCCTGCTGGCCGTGCTGGAATCCGGCGCCAGCCGCATTGCACTCCTGCGGCGCGCCAACGGCACGTCCATGAAGCTCAGCGCCGAAACCAGGCCCTGGCGCCTGCAATCCTTCAATGGGCGCCAGGCCCAATTCATGTCCGACGACGGCCGGCGCGTGGAACTGCAACTTGAATACGCCCCAGCGACGCCCCCAGTGCCCAGCCCCCGCGACGCTGAACCGGGGCCAACCAGATAAACCCAGGGAATTTCCGCAGCTTATGAATATTCGGCCCTCCATCCTCCTATCGGCCCTGCTGGCCGCAGGTTGTGCCAGCGTGAATGACGCGCCCATGGCCGCCCAGCCAGCTCCGCAAATCCCCCAGGCGGCAACGCCGCCCGCCAGCCCAGCACCCGCCACCGCGGCGCAAGCGCCAGCACAGACGCCAGCACCGACGCCGCCCGCGCAGCCAGATGCCGCTGCGCCCGAGAAGCCTGCCGACGCCAAGGCCGGGCCCAGCAACACCAAGCTCTTTCCTGGTACCGGGCAGCTGTTCAAGCAAGACGTGGCGCCCAAGACCGACCCGGTGCTCGCCACGGGCGACCGCGTATCGCTGAACTTTGAAAACGTCACCGTCGGCAACCTGGCCGTGGCGCTGCTGGGCGACCTGCTCAAGCTCAACTACACCATCGATGCCGGCGGCGAAACCGTGGTCAGCCTGCGCACGCGCCAGCCCCTGCTGCGCACCCAGGTGCTGGACGTGCTCGACGCCGTGTTGCTGCCGCACGACCTGGCCATCGTGCGCGACAACGCCGGCGTCTACCACGTCACCAAACGCGCCGCCACGGCCGGCTCGCGCCCGCTGGTCAGCGCCTCCAAGTTCAAGGATCTCACCGGCAGCGGCACCGTCATCGTGCCGCTGAACCACATCGGCGCGGCCGAGATGGCCAAAATCCTCACCCCGCTGGCGCCGCGCGAATCCATCGTCTATGTGGACACCACCCGCAACCTGCTCGTGCTGCAAGGCAGCAAGGCCCAGCTGGGCGGCTGGCTGGAGCTGGTGGACACCTTCGACGTGGACTTCCTCTCCGGCATGTCGCTGGGCGTCTTCGTGCTCGAGAACGCCAGCGTCAACGTCGTGCGCGACGCGCTGCAGGTCGTCCTCGGCGGCGGCGCTGCAGGGGCCGCTGGTGGCAGCTCGCCGTTTGGCACGGCGGCTACGGCTGGCACGGCCGCTGCAGCAGGCGCGGCCCGCCCGGCCGGCGCCGCCACGGCCGGTGGCGCGGCAGGTGCGCCCGCGGCCAACGCCGCCGGCATGGCCGAAGCCGCCGTCGGCGGCCCGCTGTTTGGCCTGATCCGCCTGTTCCCCGTCGAGCGCCTCAACGCCCTGGTCGTCGTCACCCCGCGCCCGCACCTGCTGCCCCAGGTCGAAACCTGGATCCGCCGCCTGGATCGCCCCACCGACGCGCTGGAGCAGCAACTCTTCGTCTACCCGGTGCAAAACGGCTCCGCCGTGCACCTGGCCGAAATGCTCAACGGCCTGTTCACGGGCAGCGCCACCGCACCGGGCGCAGCCCGCCCGGGGGTGGCGGCGGGCGCGGCGCCGGCACAGTTTGGCGCGGCCACCGGCCTGGCCGGCACCGGCAATCGCTCCGCCTTCGGCAGCACCGGCACAACGACCAGCAGCACCGGTACTGGCATGGGCGGTACCGCTGGCGGGTTTGGCGCCCTGGGCGGCAGCTCCGCCGGCGCTGCCACGCAGGCGCCGCTGAATACGGTTTCGCAACTCGAAGGCGGCGTGCGCGTCGTTGCCGACGACAAGCGCAACGCCTTGCTCATCCGCGCCAACCGGGCCGAATACCGGCGCATAGAACAAGCCCTGCGCGAGCTCGACAAAGCCCCCACCCAGGTGCTCATCGAAGCCAGCATCGTCGAGGTCAGCCTCACCGGCAACCTCAAGTACGGCGTGGAGTGGTTCATAGAAAACAGCATGAGCCGCGACCGCACCGGCCAGGCCCTGCTCAACCTGAACCCCTCCGGCCCCATAGGGGCGCAGCAGCCGGGGTTCTCGTACACCATCAGCAAGGCCGGCGTGGTGCGCGCCACGCTCAACGCCCTGGCCGCCAGCTCGCAGCTGCGCGTGCTGTCCAGCCCATCCGTGCTGGTGCTCGACAATCACAGCGCCACCATCCTCGTGGGCAAGCAGCAGCCCATCAAGCAGTCCACCACCGTCACCACCGGCAACCTGGTCACCGAATCCATCGTCTACAAGGACACCGGCGTCATGCTCAACGTCACGCCATCCGTCAACGCCGGCGGCCTGGTCACGCTCGACATCGTGCAGCAGGTCACCGACGTGGGCGACGTCGACTCCGCCACCGGCCAGCGCAGCTTCCTCACGCGCCAGATACAAAGCCGCGTCGCCGTGCGTTCCGGCGATCCCATCGTGCTCGGCGGCGTCATGAGCGACAACGAAAGCGTCGGCAACACCGGCGTGCCGGGCCTGCGCAACATACCGCTGCTGGGCGCGCTGTTTTCCACCACCGCCAACACCAGTGCGCGCACCGAGCTGCTGGTCATGATGACCCCGCGCGTGCTGAACGACGACTCCACCCTGCGCGAAGTCAGCGCCGAGCTGCGCGACCGCATGCGCAGCCTGACCACGCAGACATCGCTCACCCCCCTGCCCATGCTCGAGCGCGGCCCCCAGCTCGCCCCGCCGCCCGCCACCGGCAGCAACAGCAACAACAACAGCAGCGCCCCTCCGCTGGTCGCGCCGCGCTGAAGCCCCAACAACCGCATCCGACCCCACCCCTCATATCCATGGAGCACCCGTACATGACATCCACGCCCCTGCACCGCCGCCGGCTGCTGCAAACCCTGGCCCTGCCCGTTGCCATGGCCCTCACCCTGGCCGGCTGCGCCAGCAGCCCCTCGCCCCAGTCCGACCGCGACGCCCTGCAGCAGCGCGCGCGCGACTACTGGGAGCTCAAGCGCAAGAACGATGCCGTCAACGCCTGGAAGTACGAGGCCGCCTCGCAAGACCAAAGCATGACGCTGGAGGGTTACATCAAGCGCGGTGGCATCGTCTACAACAGCGTCGAAATTCTGGGCGTGCGCAGCCTGCAGGGCGACGAGGCCCAGCTGGATCTGCGCATGCGCTTCGACGTGCCCCTCTTGCGCCTCAAGGACAAAGAGGGCGACGTGGCGGATCAATGGCGCCGCATCGACGGCACTTGGTACCATGTGCTGCCGCGCAGCAGCGTGTTTCCAGATGCAAAATAGTAACAGTGCGTTGTTTTTTTGCATCTATGGACTGCCTTGTTGTTTTATGCGCGGATTTTGTTGAAAACGCGAAATTCAGCAG
>JAFEER010000171.1 GCA_018240985.1 Pseudomonadota bacterium | reverse complement strand
TGCGCAAGCGGCGCTGACAAAGTCCACACCAGCCAACCCGTCCCATGACCGCCCAGCCCCCCGCCAGCGCCCCCGACTCGGTAGACAGCGAGTACGAAGACCTGCTGGGCCAGTGGTCGGATCTGGAGTCGGCCCTATCGGCGCTGCTGGCACGCCCGCGCAGCGTGCAGGACTTTGCCAGCAAGCTGCGCCAGTGCGACCGCTGGCTGCAAGACCTGGTGGCGCACGACATCGACGCCGCGCTGTACCTGATGTTCCAGCTCGCCGCAACCTCCACCGTGGGCTACAGTGCCGCGCACGCCCTGGTGTGCGCCACGCTGTGCCACATCCTGGCGCAAGAACTGCAACTGCCCGCGCCCGAGCGCGACAGCCTGGTGCGCGCGGCCTTCAGCATGAACATCGCCATGACCGCGCTGCAAGACGAGCTGGCCCAGCAGCGCGAACCGCTCACGCCCACGCAGCGCCGCGCCGTGGACGAACACCCGCGCGCCGGCATGGACTTGCTGGAGGAGCTGGGCATCAGCGACGATCTGTGGCTGGAGCTGGTGGCCCAGCACCATGCGGCGCTGCCCGAAGCCCCGCCCCTGGCCGGCCTGCCGCCGCTGGAGCGGTTGACACGCATCCTCGGCGCCATAGACCGCTACGCCGCCATGATCAGCCCGCGCAAGTCACGCGCCGGCCGCAGCGCCACGGATTCGGTGCGCGCCATCGTCGGGCAGGACACGCAAGCGCGCGACGAGGTTGGCCTGACCCTGGTGCGCACCGTGGGCCTGTGCCCGCCGGGCAGCTTCGTGCGGCTGGACAATGGCGAGACGGCCATCGTGCTGCGTCGCAGCGAGCGCGCCAATTTTCCGCTGGTGGCCAGCGTGGTCGATGCCAGGGGCGAGCCACAGTCAACGCCCCAGCTGTACCACACGGTGCGTGGCCAGCCGCGCATACAGTCGGCGCTGGCACGCTCGGCGGTCACCGTGCAGCTGCCCCACCGCACCATGGTGCGCCTGGGGCTGTACGCGGCGCACCGCAGCAACACCGTCTCGGGCTGATTCAGGCCTTCTTCTTCGCGCCGAGGCGCGATTCCTTGCCCTGGACGAGACGCTGGATGTTGGCCTTGTGGCGCCAGGCCAGCAGGCCCGCCATGACGGCCATGGCCACGCCCACGCGCGCATCGCTGTACCACACCAGGCCGGCGCCCAGAAAATAGAAGAACGGAGCAAACGCCGCCGCCACCAGCGAGGCCAGCGACGAGTAGCGGAAAAAGACAGCGATGATGAGCCAGGTCAGCAGCGTGGCCAGGCCCAGCCAGCCGCTCACGCCCAGCAGCACGCCCAGAGCCGTGGCCACGCCCTTGCCGCCCTGGAAACGGAAGAACACCGGCCACAGATGGCCGGCAAATGCCGCCAGGCCCACCATGGCCATGCTGCCCTCCTCCAACCCGTAGGGCGCGCCAAACCAGCGCACCAGGGCCACGGGCAGCCAGCCCTTGGCGGCATCAAACAGCAGCGTGATCGCCGCGGCCGCCTTGGATCCGGAGCGCAGCACATTCGTGGCGCCGGGGTTCTTGCTGCCATAGGTGCGCGGATCGTTCAGCCCCATGAGGCGGCTGACGATGACGGCGAACGACAGGGAACCGAGCAAATAGGCGGCCACGGTGGCGGCAAGGGACAGGAGGATGCTCACGGCAGGCAATGGGCAGAGATGCGAAGCGCCCTATTCTGCCAGCGCGCAATGCACCGGCCGCGCCTGCAGCAGCCGCACGCAGACCTGCGGGTCAAGCTGCACCAGGAAGCCGCGCCGCCCGCCGTTGATGGCAATGCGCGGCAGGCTCAATACGCTTTCCTCGACGAACACCGGCATGGCCTTCTTCGTGCCAAAGGGCGAGGTGCCGCCCACCTGGTAGCCGCTGTGGCGCTGGGCCACCTCGGGCCGGCAGGGCTCGACATGCTTGGCGCCGATCTGGCGCGCCAGGTTCTTGGTGGAGACCTTGCGGTCGCCATGCATCAGCACGATCAGCGGCCTGGCGTCCTGATCCTGCATCACCAGGGTCTTGACCACCATGTGTTCATCCAGCCCCAGCTGGCGCGCCGACTCTTCTGAACCCCCATGCTCCACGTAGTCGTAGGGGTGCTCGGTGAACGCCACGCCGTGCTGGCGCAGCAGCTGCGTGGCCGGGGTTTCGCTCACATGAGTGGTCTTGTCTTTCTTCGCCATATATCAAAAGTCATAGCTTCCAGCACTTACTACACAAGCGCTGTAGGATATTTTGCTCAAAGCACTGCCTGATTAGCAAGATGCCTCAAAACGCCCCTCTGGCGCCCTCCCCCTTTGGGCATTGGTAGCTACACAAGTCGCGGCGCCGGGCCCTTCTCCCCTCTCCCCTCTCCCCTCTCCCCTCGCGGGAGAGGGGCTGGGGGAGAGGGGGGAGTCTGGGAGCAAAGCCTTGCCTGGAACCTAGCCAGCGCCTTCTTCTCCAGCCCGCCCATTGTGTGAACTCTTGCCGCTGCTCATCGCGGCTAGATGCTTCTCAATCTTCTGAAGAGCGCCACGAATGTCCTTAATTGTGGTTGAGTTGGTGCCCTCGATAGCGTCAACCACTGCCTGCTCCATGCTTTTCACCGATGCCATACCTTTAAGGTGCTCAATGGATAGCACACAGGTATCGGTTGCGCTTTTACTGCGCCACAGCGGCGGATTGAACTCGTAGGAAATATCTAGCCGCCCACCGCTTTTTTCCAGTTCCTTAGCAAGCCCTGCGAACTGACCGCCAAAAAAAACCAGCCGCTGCCCCGGCGCAAGAGATGGAATGCCTGATTTGGGAATGTAGCTGCCATGCCCGGACGGGGACTCGATACCGAACCAGCTAATAGGTATCGGCTTGGAAAACTTTATGTCGAAAGCGTTGCCAGTACCCACGTTCTCAATGACCAGCTCAATGATTGATTGCTGCCGCTTGCTGGGCTGGTAGTACACAACGACTTGTGGCTGAGAATTTTTATAGACTGCCACATACGCTACCAGCGCAGCAAGCGCGGCGGAAGCTGGTGCCAAGTAGTTAGCCAGATAGTTAGACACCTCGTTAGCCATTCCCTCTTGCCTCCATAAAAGCACGGGACAACCCCGCGCATGCAAAGTATGGATGAAAACACAGGCCACAAGGGAAATATTTGCGCCACTTCCAGGAAGATTGCTGTGCAATCAATTGCAATCCCTACCGGGTTGACTTTGGGCGGGTGTTTGGGCGGGAAGACGGACCACAAAAGAAAAAACCCTAAGTGAATCAATCACTTAGTGTCAATCTTGGCAACGGAGGGATTCATAAAACACGCTGTAACCCGCATGAATGCTAGGTTTTATCGGATTAAAAGAACACGATGCCCCCAAAAATGCCCCCAGGCCACAAAATAGGAAGGTGCCAGCCGCGCCGCTCTCCATATTCGCGTCCCCAAGCTGGCCACATCGCAATGCACCACGATGCGGGGCGATCGCCATGCCACAAGCCGCAAATCCAGGCTATGGCGATCTTCTCGCCCGGATTCGCGATTCATAACGTCCTATGCGACGGTTCCAGAACTTTTGACCCAGCCGATTGGCGAAACCCAGCCGCAGCCAAAATCAAGACGGGCCTTGACCTCCAGGCCATCAACTTCAAACCCTTCGCGCTGGGTGATTTGCACGCCCTGCGCGCCGTCCAGGTAGCCATATTCCAGCGCCGTTTGATTGCCGGCCACCAGATACCAGGCGGCAGCGCTGGACGCATCCAAACGTGGCTCAACCACCACATTCAAGCTGTAAGGCTGCACGGTATCGGCAGTGACAGCGGCGAACGAGGCCACCAGCTGCCGCGCCGCCATCTCCAGACTGACGGGAACGACAAGATTCGCAGGTTCTTGCAGGATCAAGCCGCCGTCCTCTTCCTTTTGCAGCCGCAAGGCCTTCACCGCATCGCCAAGGCCGGTCAGGGTCAGTTTTTTGTCGATAAGTGAACTGCGGTCAGCGTGGAACAGTGCCGAACCGTCCACGAGGCTGGGTGTCAACAAAATGGCAGCCAGTTCATCGGCTTCACGGCGCGCTGCGGCCTGTGCAAACTTCTGCAGCAGTGCAGAAAAGCCCTGCAGATCGTCATTCACCATGGCCTGACGCGACAGCGCAAGGATGCGGCCATAGGTGGTCAGGCGCCAGCCGTTTTCGGTGTCGCTCAGAGATCCGTAGGTGAACTCTCCGCTTTCGTTCACACGCTCCAAGCTGGGGGCACCCCCAAGACGCACCACGCTACGGGCGCGGAAGTCCTGCAGGTTGGAAAGACGGGCGACGGTCTTGAGTGGCGCCTGAATTTCAGCGTAGATGGCATGCAGCACACGGCCCACCGCGCTACCCAGCAGCGCTGGGAAATCGCTGGTTGTGTGCATTGCACGTTGAATGATGCGGTCGCGGCTTTCGGTCGCACTGACGCTCACGCCCTGCATCTCCAGGGCACGCACAGCCAGGCCCGCAAGGTCGGTTGAGCGGATCACGTCACCACCAGGGCGCCCGCCAAAGGCGGCAACCAGTGTGTTCTCGATCAAGGCGCGCTGCGCCGGATTCTCGCGAGTCAAACCCATGCTGACGGTGCTACCGCCGCGCCGCTGCTGGTCACGCACATCCATGGCTTCGAGGATGGCGGCGCGCGCCTGCTCCACGGAAGCACCGCGGTCGTTGAGATCGCGAGATAGCTGGGGGAAGCCGTGGCGAGTGCACAGGTCGTTGATAGTTTCGTGGTCTTGTGTGTTCATGGTCGTAGTGGAAGATCGGAAAAAGCCCGCCTGAGGATCAGCGGGAACTGAAACAATGGAAACCTCGTAGGGTTGCCAGCGGTACATCAACCCACCCTCGATAGGGGCGCCTTCGTCCAGGTGGGCATATCCAACGGAAAGACTGCGATGGATACCCACCAGTACATCGGCTCGCACTTGCTGCGCCTCCGGGCTGCTGGCAAATCGCACCTCACCCACCACGCGATCACCAGTAGCGCGCAGGTTCTCAACCAGGCCTATGGAAAGCTGCTGCGCGTCGTGCGACACGATCAACGGCAAAGGGCTGCGGCTCAGGTCAACGCCAGTGGCTGAACAGTCCAGAACCTCGGCAACGCCATAGCGGTGCACGGGTGTCTGCGTAGCGATGGTGCAGGGAATCGCCGTGTCGGCGCTTATGTCGGCGGCCATGCGCCCGAATTCAATGGCGCGCATCAATTGGGGCCCGTTCATCACGTAGCACTCCCTTGTGCGCGCTGGATGGCAGCTTGTTCGCGCACTTCATACAGCAGGATCATTGCCAGGCTCAGGGCCTCGTCAATGGTCAACTGCATGGCGATACCAACATCGCCAAATTGCGCTTCAAAATGCAAGCCAGGCCGCACCCTGAAGCGTTGGCGGGTCGGTGGCGAGGGGACGGTTTGATGGTTCATGCCCGCAGTGTCCCGCGCATTTCTCGCGGGACATGCAGACGGTTTTCAAGTCCGACACTTCTTGCGGTACGCGGGCTGATCCGTCACGATGCGGGCTATCTGCCGATCGCTGATTTCAAGCCTACCGCCCGCGTCGTTGCGCAATGCCATCACGGGCTCAGCGAACGCGAAGCAAGACGGGAGCACCAGATCATCAGCGCCAAGCAGCTCCGCTAGCATGCTCCGCGCGTGAGGCTTATTGCCCCCCAGCCGCTGCAGCGCCTGCTTTATCAAGGTGTCGCGCCGGCTCATACGCTCCAGCCGCAACGGGGCTTCGCACTTTCCACCCTTGCGCGGACGTAACCCAAGATTGGCTGTCAAATCTGACTTTCCCTCATGCAGGTAACCACGGAATGCGGCCGTCAGATGCTTGGCCGTTTTCTCATCCAGGGGCAACCCGGCTTCCATGGCGATGAGTGCATGGCGCAGCGTTTCTAGACCGTCTGGCGTGGACTCTGGCGCTGCGTGCGCAAACCACGCCCTGTGTAGGTCATTGGTCATCGCTGTCGCCCTCCTCCAGCATCTCATCCACGGCGGCATCCATGCCGCTGGCGGACTCATATGAGCCGCGCGACAGGTTTAGCAATGCCTGGTGAACTTCCCGCGCCAGCAGGGTATGGACGGCCGCAGGGTCACTTTCTGCGGCTACCACGGCAGCCAGGCGGGCGGGCACTTGCAGCAGGCTTTCACGAGTGGCCACCATCGCGCCAGCCCAAACGCGGCGAACAGCGTCAACGCGGATCAGGCTACCGTCCAATTCATCGCGCTCAAACTGCGCGATGTCAGCCTGGGCGGAAACCAGCCGGGCCCGCTCCACGGTCAGCTCGGGCGCTTCGCTACGCCCTGCGGCCACGCTGCGCAGGTGTTCGCAGTACGCGGACACCTGAACGCCAATGCCGCCATCCCTCGGGATGATGTCCTGGGCGATCAGCTGAGAGACACGACCGGGAGAGACCCCTATCAGGGTTGCCAGCTGACGCTGTGACACCTGTTCTGTTAGTTCCATGATGGGTTTACCCCTACAAAAAAGATAGCGGCTAGCGCATCAACGTGGCTCGAATTACCCGCACGGGCAGTAGCTGGGGAGAACCTACGACCGAGGGAGGCGATCACGCGGCGACTCCCTGCTCGGTCAGTGCCATCCACCAACAAAAATCCCTGCATGCTCCAACTCCGTTGCAGGCCACCCTCACCCCACGACACAGGACAACTTAACAAATTTGACAAACTTTGCTCACTCACCAAACCCGCTTGGCCGATGCCTTCGACAGCCGACTTGGGGGGAGTGAAATTTGTCATATTTGTTAAGTTGTCCTATGTCGCGGGTTGACTGGCAACCCGTTGATATAGAAAGAAAAAGGGTTAAAAAAGCCTTATTGCAAACTTGTCAACTTGACAAACAACAGGCCGGATTCAGCCGGTAGTGATGCGCCGGCTTTCTGCCTCGCTCACGCACCACAAAGCCATGCAGCACATGGTTGACTTCGAGGCGATCCAGCGCCTTCTTCAGCCGCTCCACGTCGCGGAAGCGCCCCGACATGGCCCGATGGCACTCACTGCGCAGAAACACCGACTCACCCCGCCCGCGTGCCCAGCGCAGCACGGCGTCAGCATCTACGTCCACCTGGTCGGAACCCAGCAACGCAAACGCCGCTTGCGCATGCGGGATCAGCAGCCGCCCCAAGGTGATGGCGTCATCCATGCACGCATGGCTCACCTCCCTGGCGTGCAGCCCGCCGGCCGCCAGCTCCAGCAGCGCGGCCACGCGCGCCACCGCGCCGGGTAGCTTGCTGGTCCAGTCGCTGATAGCCTCGTACCGCCCGCCCTCGCCCTGCTCGTCCTCGATGGCTTGGGCGAAGTCCAACCAGACTTCTCGCGCCGCATCCGACAGCACCAGCACCACGGGTTCACCCACGGCCAAAGGTTCGTCACCCAGCAGGCGCAGCAGCTGGTATTCGTACTCGTCGCGCACCACCTGGGGTATGGGCGCATGCTTGCGCACGTCCCGCTTGCCCACCGTGCTGACGGGCAGCGCAAACAGGAAACGCGCCAGCAGGCCGGTATCCCGGAACCTGCGCGAGCCCGCCACATCGGCCAGCACTCCCGGCTGAAGCAGCAGGCCAAACGACAGGGCTGGCTGGTCCACATGGGCACTGCGGCCCGCCCGGTCCACGCGCATGGATGAACCCGCATGCCCCTGCAGGAACACATCCAGATTGGCAGCGCCGCCGTTGTAGAGCCCGGCCATGATCTGGAAAATGCCGGCCTCGTCGCTCAGCACGGCCATGCGCTCGCCATGCTCCACCAGCAACGCCTGAAGCCGCTCGGGCGTGGTGTCACCCGTGAACAGGCGCGGCGCCCGCAGCTCGTCGGGCATGTCGGTTTCCTCTTGCTCGATCTCCTTGGTCAGCGACTCCCGCTCCTGCTGGTCCTTGGCCTTGGCCGCGTCCTGCTGCAGGCGCTCGATGCGCTTCTTCGCCACCAGGCGCGCGGCATTCACGCGGGCAATCTCGCCGCGCATGCGGTCGCGCAGCAGCTTTTCCCAATAGATCAACGGCGCCTGCATGGCCGACAGAACGGCGCTCTTGCGCGTGCCGCTGGGCGATGCACTCAGAGTCCACAGGCTCAGCGGTTCGGTATAGCTGTCGCCAAACGGTGCCACCACGTAGCGCCGCTGCAGCACCGTGGCCAGCACCCCCAGGGCCACCAGCACTGCCAGCGCGGGCGGCGTCTGCGTGCTCGCGCTCACGGCCTGGGCCATGCCCCCCAGCCAGCCCGGCAGCACCGTAGCGGGGATGTCGGGCACCGGGCGCGTGCCCGGCAGGATCGGCGCGGGCCATTCGTTCACTGGTGTGTCGTGCTGCGCCTGCGGCTCGTGCTGCGCGTGCTCAATGGCCGCTGCCACCTGCTCACGCACCACATCCAGGCCATCGACTGCAGCCAGGTCGTTGAAGTCGGTCAACGGGGGGAATGTTTCAGACATGGCCACTCCCTGCGAAGCGGGGCACCACCACAAGCCCGTCAACCGCCCGTGCGGCCTCATGTGCCCGGGTGATGCCAGGGTTTCCCGGCGTGCGCGCGTCGTCGTCGGCACAGACAACGATGCGCAGCGCGGGGAACTTGGCGCGCAAGGCCCTGGCCACGGCGGGCAGGTTGCCGCAGTTGAACGCCACGGCCACCGCATGGCCCGTGGCCTGGTGCAGCGTGGCCCCGGTGGCGTAGCCCTCGCACAGCAGCAGCACGCCGGCAGGGCGCCCCATGGCGTAGTAGCAGCCGGCGATGCGCCCACCGGACAGAAAACGCTTGGCGCCATCCGGCCCGATGAATTGCAGCGTGTGCAGCGTGCCGCCCGCGTCCCGCGCGGGGATCAGCAGCATGTCGCGCAACCGCCTGATGCCGATGGCCGCTATGCGCTTGCGCTCAAGGTACGGGTGCGCGTTCGTCGCCGGCCTGGCGCGCTGCCATAGGCCTTCGGCCTTGCGCTGCGCCTGCTCATGCACGGCGGCCTGCTCCACCACGCGCGCCGCCTGCGCAGCCTGCATGGCCTGGCGCAGCTGCTCGCGCTCTTGTCGCGTGGGCGGCCTGTCGCGTACCTCCCGCCAATTGTGCGACTCGCCGGTTTTCCAGCTGCCAAAGGCACCCGCCAGAATCGGATGGTCATGCAGCACATACCAGCCGTTGGCACTGCCCGCCCTGTCACCACGCACCCGAAAGCGCCTCAGCTTGCCATCGGGCACCAGGTCAATGTCTTTGAAGGGCTCCAGGCCGACAGACCGCATGGCACACAGCATGGACAACGTCTCAACGCCATTGACAGGCATCACCATGCCGCCAATAATCGCCGTGCCTTTTTTCTGTTTAGCCGCCTCGGGTGCTTCCAACACCCCGGCGGCTTTCTCTTTGTGGGTCATCGTTCCCCCATTGGTTTTTCTGTGAACGGCGCGCCTGACACAAAGCCATCGGCCAGCAGTGCCGGATTGCCGGGCACCGACTGGGCGAGCACTTCGCCCGTGGCCGGGTCGCACACC
This sequence comes from Pseudomonadota bacterium, assembly GCA_018240985.1. Lineage (GTDB taxonomy): Bacteria > Pseudomonadota > Gammaproteobacteria > Burkholderiales > Burkholderiaceae_C > Alicycliphilus. Next base: position 14,835 of record JAFEER010000171.1, on the reverse strand, counting down.
ACCAGCACGCCCGGCCATACCAAGCGCACCAGCAAGGAACGCGAGCCCACACGCATGGGCTTTTGAAATAGCGGCTTCGACGTAGCGTGAAGCCCTGCGAACGTCGCCGCGCGCTGCAGCGTTCTTTGCGCCGCTGCCTGAGCATCGGCCCGCGCTTTCTCCATTGGTGCCATCATTGCGATGCACCTCCATCCAGTCGTTCTGCAATCCAGCGGTCAACCGCTTGGCTGTCCCAACGGGTGCACCGTGGTGAAAGACGATGTGGCGCAGGGAAACCCCCACGCGACACCGCCATCCAGATCCACGAACGACCGCGCTGTATGCGCTCCATCACCTGCTCGATGCGCAAAAGGCTGCGCGTCTGGGTTGTTGGTTCTTTCTGCATGCCTTGTTTTCCAGGTTGTTCAAACATGTCCCGCGCATCAACTCAATGCGCAAGGGCTGTCCCACTCTGCTGGCTTTGCCGTCTCATTTCTCGGAAAAATGAGACGATTTTTTGTCCACATGAGCCCATCACAAGCCACAAGGACAACGCCAGCACCCGCAACCATGCCGAAAAGGTTGTCGCATTTCTCGGAAAAAATGCGACAACTTCTCACCCCTGCCCAGATTCCAGATTGATGATGGATTCCAGCTTGTGCGTCGGCACGTCGCTTTCACCAAGCCCGGACATCAAGACGCTTGTCAGGCGCAGCAGGCGGCCAGCCACGCCACGCGCCAGAAAATGCGCCTGGCCGTCTGCCGTGTCCACGCGCTCCACCATGCAGGGCAGGGCACGCGCCAGCGCATCAATCTCCCATGCAGCCTCAAGGCAGACAATCATCCTGGCGTGGGTCAGCGTGACGCCTTCGCGCTCGGTCGTTGCTTCGCTCATGACTCAGGCCCTCCCTTGCTCAGCGTCGAGGGCAGCGGCACAGGCCAGCATTTGCGCGGCCAGGTCGCGTACCTGCGCCGGGGTGAACGACATGCCGCAGCTCACGCCACCGATGGCGACGCCCAGCTGCACCTCATGATGAAAACCGCTTGCCGAAACGGTCAGGAACTTGCCGCCGGGCAAAACAGCGTCGGCATGCAGAACCGCGCCGGGCATGTGGCCAGGGGCGCGCTGGGTGAAGGCGATTCCGCTCATACCGCACCTCCGTGACGCCGGCCGGCCTTCATGTTGCGCAGGGCAGCGCACGCCCGCTCCTCCAGCATGGCGGCGTCCTGCAAAGCCAATTCCGCCTCATGCCGCGAACGACCTGCCCATTCGCGCCAGCGCAGGGCATCCTTTTTGAGCGAATCCACCAGGTGAAGGGCGGCCCGTCGTTCAGCAAGCGCAGCATGGAAGCAGGCGACCATCTTCGGATACCGCCCGCGCCGCCGCGTCTGAATAACCGGCGCCAGGGCAGCGCCCGGAAGGGGAATGACGTTGCTCATACCGCACCCCCTTGCACCACCAAGCTATCCAGGCGCCGCAGGGCGGCCAGGGCTTGCGCGGCCTTGCGCGTGGCGCCGGGCAGGTTGGCCGTGGGCTGGCGCAGGTAGTAGGCGGCCATGCTCAGCGCGTTGTGCGCGTCGGCAAAGGCCTGGTGGGGGTCGGTGGGGGCGCCCGTAGCGGGCAGGGACGGCGCAGCGCTGCGGCTGGCCAGGGGGATCACCATGGACATGGTTTCATGCTCCTCTTCGAGACTTGAAACCACCCGCCCACGTTTTCAAGCGCGAGCGGGTGGACGGGATGTTGAAAACATGGAGAAGAGTCCATGCGCCGGGCGTTACCGCTTTGGCCATCCCGCCCAAAACCATGAAACACGGCGCAGCGCCGCATTCACAAAATCTAGACGTGACAAAACCTCGCTATCGGGGAGGTTGCACCGCTCTTCTCAAAGGTGTTTTCAAGCACCGGCCCCTTTCGGGGTTGCGCGGATTATGCACGAGTTTGGATCCCGTGCCGCCGAACGGATCGCGGATCAGGCCACGCGAGGGGGTAGCGCAATGACGTCGGCGCCCTTGCGAGCCTTGTCCAGGTAGTCCGCCCACCACAGCATCATGGCGCGGCGCTCCTGCAGGTACAGCGCATGGTTGTAGGCCGCGCTCACTTCGTCGCGTTCCTGGTGGGCGAGCTGCGCCTCGATCACATGGTGGGCAAAGCCGCGTTCATGCAGGATGGTCGAGGCCATGCCGCGAAACCCGTGCCCCGTCATCGCGCCCTTGTAGCCCATGCGCGCCAGCGCGGCGAGGATGGTGTTATTGCTCATGGGCCGGGCATGGTCACGCTCGCCGGGGAACAGCAGCACCCGCCCGCCTGAGAGGGTTTGCAGGGCCTGCAGCACCTCCACGGCCTGGGGCGCCAGCGGGACGATATGCACGGTGCCCATCTTCATGCCGTACTGCTTGCGGCCCTTGGCATCGTCCACCCGGCCGGGGATGCGCCACTGCGCCGCCTGCAGGTCGAAGTCTTGCCAGCGCGCACCTATCAGCTCGCTGGTGCGCACGAAGGTCAGGCACATGAGTTTCATTGCCAGGCGCGTGTACGGCCCGCCCTGATAGGCCTCGATCTTGCGCAGCAGCTCGCCCAGCTCAGATTCCTCCAGGCGTGCATAGTTGGTCTTGCGCCGGGTCTGCAGGATGTCGCCCGGCCGGATGTCGGCTGCAGGGTTGCGCCCTGCCAGGTCGTGCGCCACGGCATAGCGCAAGATGGCGCCGCTCATTTGCAGCACACGGTGCGCCATATCCAGGGCACCACGGGCCTGCACGGTCAGGGCCGTATCCTTGAAATGCTTTGCCGTCACATCACGCACCGGGCGGGCGCCCAGCACCGGGAACACGTCGGCCTCAAGGCGCCGCAGGGTATAGCCCGCGTGGCGCTCGCTCTTGCCCTGGCGCCAGTGCTCCCACCAGCGCCGCGCAACGGCCTCGAACGTGTTGGCGTGGTCGGCCTGGCGCTGCTGCTTGGCGTCGCGCCGGGCCTGGCCAGGATCAACGCCACCGGCAAGGGTCGTGCGCGCTTCGTCGCGGGCCTCGCGTGCGGCCTTGAGCGACACATCGGGGTACACCCCCAGCGCCAGGCGCTTTTCCTTGCCCATGAAGCGGTACTTCCAGCGCCAGTACTTGCCACCCGCGGCGGTCACCTCCAGGTACAGGCCCTTTTCATCGGCCAGGCGGACATGGGGGCGGTCAGGCGGGCAGCTTGCCTTCTTGCAAGCGATCTCGGTCAGGGCCATGTGGGGGCACATTCTTGGGGGCATCGGAAAATCCCGATTTATGCCCCCAATTTTGCCCCCAGCAGAATGCGGATACAACGGGACGGTACTGGACAGTACAGGACAAAAAAAGCCCCGCAGGTCAACGACTTAGCGGGGCTTTTTGGTCGGTAGCGGATGCTACTGGAGCTATCTCTGGCGGAAACGGAGGGATTCGAACCCTCGATGAGGCTCTACACCCCATACTCCCTTAGCAGGGGAGCACCTTCGGCCACTCGGTCACGTTTCCAATCCCGCTATTATGCCTCAGATTGACGCCGTCTCAGGCAAAGCTCAGACGGTCGCCGGCTGATCCAGGTCGAAGGCCTTGTGCAGCGCGCGCACGGCCAGTTCCAGGTATTTGTCCTCGATGACGACCGAGGTCTTGATCTCGGAGGTGGAGATCATCTGGATGTTGATGCCCTCCTCGCTCAGTACGCGGAACATCTTGGCCGCCACGCCGACGTGGCTGCGCATGCCGATGCCGACGATGCTGACCTTGCAGATGGCGGTATCGCCCACCACGTCGAGTGCGCCCAGCTGCGGCGCGACTTTTTCGCGCAGCAGCTCCAGGGTGCGCGCATGGTCGTTGTGGTTCACGGTGAAGCTGAAGTCGGTGCGGCCATCCTTGCTGATGTTCTGGATGATCACGTCCACTTCGATGTTGGCGTCCGCCACGGGGCCCAGGATCTGGTAGGCGATGCCTGGCTTGTCGGGCACGCCGAGCACGGAGATCTTGGTTTCGTCGCGGTTGAAAGCGATGCCGGAAACGACGGCTTGTTCCATTTGTTCGTCTTCCTCAAAGGTGATCAGGGTGCCGGATGCGGCCTCTTCGTTGATGTCGATGTCCCAGGACGTGAAGCTCGAGAGCACGCGCAGCGGCACCTTGTACTTGCCGGCGAATTCCACCGAACGGATCTGCAGCACCTTGCTACCCAGGCTGGCCATTTCCAGCATCTCTTCAAAGCTCACGGTCTTCAGGCGCTTGGCCTGGGGTACGACGCGCGGGTCGGTGGTGTAGACACCGTCCACGTCGGTGTAGATCAGGCATTCGCTGGCCTTCATCGCGGCCGCCACGGCGACGGCCGAGGTGTCGGAGCCCCCACGGCCCAGCGTGGTGATGTTGCCATCGTCATCGATGCCCTGAAAGCCGGTGATGATGACCACCTTGCCTGCCGTCAGGTCGGCGCGCACGCGCTTGTCGTCAATGGATTCGATGCGCGCCTTGGTGTAGCTGTTGTCTGTGCGGATAGGCACCTGCCAACCGGCGTAGCTCACTGCCTGCATGCCCTCGGACTGCAGCGCGATGGCCAGCAGGGCCGACGATGCCTGCTCGCCGGTGGCGGCCAGCATGTCCTGCTCGCGGTGGAAGGCTGCATTCGCGCGTGCGGGCGCGAGATCCTTGGCCAGGGCCAGCAGGCGGTTGGTTTCGCCACTCATGGCGCTGGGCACCACCACCACCTGGTGGCCGGCCCGCGCCCATTTGGCCACGCGCTTGGCGACGTTGCGGATGCGCTCGGTGGAGCCCATCGAGGTGCCGCCGTATTTATGAACGAACAGTGCCATGGAATATCTGCAATGACGGAACGCTGATGCGCGGCGCTATTGCGAAGACTGTTTTGGTGCGCCGCCGTCCCGTGCGGAAATGAAATCCAAAACCGGTCGATTGTACCAACTCAGCAGCTCGCCTTCGCGCACCACATGGCCGCTGCCTGCTTTCAGGTGGATGCGGTGCCCGCGTGTGCTGCAGGCGGCGATCTGCCGCAGCAGTGCATCCAGCTGCGCCGCCGACGGCGTGGTGCCGTGCTGGCTGCGCAGCCAGTAACGCAGCACATTGGCCTGGCGTGCGCGGCTCAAGAGCCGCAGCGCGGCGATGCGCGGGGGCTGGCCGACGGCGGCCAGATCGGCCTCGGCCAATTCCTGCAACAGCTCGGCCGCCTGCGCCGCATGGCCGCAGCTGCGCGCAAAGGTGTCCCGAAATTGCGGAAAGACGCGCTGCAACACCGGCAGCAGTTGCCGGCGGATGCGGTTGCGCGTGTAGCGCTCATCCTGATTCGTGGGGTCTTCCACCCAATGCTCACCGCGTGCACGCAGCCAGGCGCGCACCTCGTCGCCGGCCACGGCAAGCAGCGGGCGGCTCCAGTGGATGCCGCCGCGCTGCCATTGCGCGGGCATGGCGGCCAGGCCCGCCACGCCGGCGCCGCGCGACAGGGCCAGCAGCAGGGTCTCGACCTGGTCGTCGGCATGCTGCGCCAATGCTATTGTTTGAATAGCTGTTCGCGCTTGACTATCAACCGCCATGGCGGAAAATGCCTTGTAGCGCGCCTGGCGCGCCGCGTCTTCGGGACTTTGGCCGGATGCATGGCGCGCATCCACACGCCGCACCGTAAGCGGCACTCCCAGACGCGCGCACAGCGCCACGCAATGGCGTTCAAACTCGTCCGCCGCCGCCTGCAGCCCATGGTGCACATGAAAGGCATGCACCTGGCCCGGCCAACGCTCGGCACAGGCCAGCAGCAGCGCCGTGGAGTCGGCGCCGCCGCTGAAGGCGACGGCCAGGGGCAGCCTTGGAGCGAAGGCCTGCATGGCGGCGTCGAGGCTCTGGGTCATGGGGCGGATGCTCGCACAAAGCACAACGGCCCCGCGGGGCCGTTCAGCATGTGATCAACGATGCGGATCAGCGCTCTGCCTTGGTGTCGTTGAAGCGGCCGTAGCTTTGCAGGCGCTCGTAGCGTCGATCCAGCAGCTCCTTGGGCTTGAGGTCGGCCAGCTGGCGGTAGCCGTCTGCAAGAGCGCGCTTGAGGAAGGCGGCCATCTGCTTGTGGTCGCGGTGCGCGCCGCCCACCGGCTCGTTGACGATCTTGTCCACCAGCCCCAGGGCCTTCAGGCGATGCGCCGTGATACCCATGGCGTCGGCCGCATCCTGCGCCTTGTCGCTGGTCTTCCAGAGAATGGAGGCGCAACCCTCGGGGCTGATGACCGAGTAGATCGAGTACTGCAGCATGATGACCTGGTCGGCCACGGAAATCGCCAGCGCGCCGCCGGAGCCGCCCTCGCCGATCACCGTGGTGATGATGGGCACCTCGAGTTGCGCCATCTCGTAGATGTTGCGGCCAATGGCCTCGGACTGGCCGCGCTCCTCGGCGTCGATGCCGGGGAAGGCGCCGGGCGTATCGACCAAGGTGAACACGGGCAGCTTGAACTTCTCGGCCGTCTTCATCATTCGCAGCGCCTTGCGATACCCCTCGGGTCGGGTCATGCCGAAGTTGCGCGCGGCGCGCTCCTTGGTGTCGCGCCCCTTCTGGTGGCCCAGCACCACGCAGGCGTGGCCGTTGAAGCGCGCCAGGCCGCCGACGATGGACTGGTCATCGGCAAAGTGACGATCGCCATGCAGCTCCACGAAGTCCGTGAAGATTTCTCTCACGTAGTCCATGGTGTAGGGGCGCTCGGGGTGACGCGCTATTTTTGTGATCTGCCAGGGCGTCAAGTCACTGTAGATGTCCTTGGTGAGCTGCTGGCTCTTCTTGCTGAGCTGGTCGATCTCCTCGGAGATGTCCACCGCGCTCTCGGTCTGCACATAGCGCAGTTCTTCGATTTTGGACTCCAGTTCGGCAATCGGTTGCTCGAAGTCCAGAAAGGTTTTTTTTGCCAACTTGTTTTCTCCTCGGAGCGGTGCCCGAAACTGGCCGCCCTGCTCTCATTTGTTATCAATAGTCAACCGGCAAGGGGGCGAGGGAGCGCCAAATATACCAACTTGCCACGCTGCACCAGGGCTTCCAGGCCTCGCCCACCTCGCGCGCGTCGCTTCGGCTCACGGGGTCGCCGGAAAAGTAATGCTGGCTGATGCCCTGGATCAGGGTGGCATCATCGAGCGGCAGCACATTGGGCCGCGCCAGATGGAAGATCAGGAACATGTCGGCCGTCCAGCGGCTGATGCCACGGATGGCGACCAGCTCGGCGATGATGGACTCGTCGTCCATGGCATCCCACTGCTTCACATGCAGCTGGCCATGGTCGAAATGCAGCGCCAGATCCACCAGGTATTCCACCTTGCGCGCCGACAGGCCGGCGGCGCGCATGTCGTCCACCTTGAGCTTGAGCACGCTGCGCGGCGTCATGCTGCGCGGCAGGGCGGCAAACTTGTCCCACACGCGCTGCGCCGAGGCCACCGACACCTGCTGCCCGACGATGGAGCGCGCCAGCGTGCTGAAGGCATCGCCACGCTGGTACAGCGCCACGTCGCCCACCTGGGGAATCAGGCGGCGCATCACGCGATCCTTCTTGGTCAGGTGCTTGCAGGCATCCGCCCAATACTCGGGCGCGACCGGGTCATGTATCTTTTTTGTAGCTGGCACCGCTTACTCCATAAGCGTTACAGCTATTTTTGACCAATACTGCATTTACTGCGCTGCCTCCCAGGTCGTGCCCGCGGCCGAATCCTTGAGCACAATGCCCTGGGCCAGCAGCGCATTGCGGATGCGGTCGGCCTCGGCAAAATTCTTCGCCGCCTTGGCTGCCGCGCGCGCTGCGATCTGCGCGGCTATGGCTTCTTCGTTCAGCCCCGCGCCGGCCTGCAGAAAGGCCTGTGGATCGTCCTGCAGCAGCCCCAGCTGGCCCCCCAGGGCCTTGAGCAGACCCGCCGCCGCAGGCGACTTGCCGCGGTTGACTTCGCCCGCCAGCTCGAACAGCACGGCCACGGCCTCGGGCGTGCCGAAATCCTCGTCCATGGCTGCACGGAAGCGCGCTGCGTGCGGCTCGGCCCAGTCGATCTCGACCTCGCTTGGCGCCACCAGCGACAAGGCCGTGTACAGGCGCTTGAGCGCGGCGCGCGCATCATCGAGGTGCACGTCGCTGTAGTTCAGCGGGCTGCGGTAGTGGCTGCGCACGACGAAGAAACGCACGGTCTCGGCGTCGTATTCGCGCAGCACGTCGCGTATCGTGAAGAAGTTGCCCAGGCTCTTGGACATCTTCTCGTTGTCCACGTTGATGAAGCCGTTGTGCATCCACACCCTGGCAAAGGGCTGGCCCGTGGCGCCCTCGCTCTGGGCGATCTCGTTTTCGTGGTGCGGAAAGGCCAGGTCGGCGCCACCGCCGTGGATGTCGAAGCTCTCGCCCAGCAGCGCGCAGCCCATGGCCGAGCACTCGATATGCCAGCCCGGGCGGCCCTCGCCATAGGGGCTTGGCCATTTCACCTCGGCCGGCTCCTCGGGCTTGGCGCTCTTCCAGAGCACGAAATCGAGTGGATCGAGCTTGCCGTCCTGCACCGCCACACGCTCGCCGGCATTGAGCTCGTCGAGCGACTTGCCCGACAGCCTGCCGTAGCCGGGAAACCTGCGCACGGCGTAGTTCACATCGCCGCTGCCGGCCTGGTAGGCCAGGCCCTTGTCCTGCAGACGGCCAATCAGGCCCAGCATCTGCGGCACATAGTCGGTGGCGCGCGGCTCGTGCGTGGGGCGCTCAATGCCCAGCGCATCCGCATCCTGGTGCAGGGCGTCGATCATGCGATCCGTCAGGCTGCGGATGGTCTCGCCGTTCTCCACGGCGCGCTTGATGATCTTGTCGTCGATGTCGGTGATGTTGCGCACATAGGTGACGCGAAGGCCCGAGGCGCGCAGCCAGCGCTGCACCACATCGAAGGCGATCATGGAGCGCGCATGGCCCAGGTGGCACAGGTCGTACACCGTCATGCCGCAGACATACATGCGCACATGGCCGGGTTCGAGAGGGGAAAAATCAGCCAAGGCACGCGTCAGCGTGTTATAGATGCGCAAACTCATGGAACAGGGTCACAAACAGGTGGGAATTGCAACCGCCAAGCTGACACCAGCGCCATCGGCGCAGGCCAGCCAGACCAAGCCAGGAGGCGGCCCCGAGCCAGGCGCAGAACCTCACAAGGCGGGCAGTGTCATAGACAACCCCTCGGCTACAATCCGCCGCAGTATAAGCCTCCTTGCGGCCCTGTATTTTCCCCGTATCAACACATCACCCATGAAGCACGCACGCCATCCCCTTGCCCAGCTCTTGCGCATCACGACCCTGTCAGCGCTGCTGGGTATGTCTTTGGCCCATGCGGCAGATGATTATTCGGACATCACCCAGCTGCTGCGCACCGGCAAGGCGCAAGAGGCGCTGATCAAGGCCGACCAACGCATAGCGGCCAACCCGCGCGACCCTCAGCTGCGCTTTCTGCGCGGCGTGGCGCAGGCCGACACCGGCAAGCAGGCGGACGCGATCACCACCTTCACCAAGCTCACCGAGGACTACCCCGAGTTGCCCGAGCCGTACAACAACCTGGCGGTGCTCTACGCCAACCAGAACCAGCTCGACAAGGCGCGCACGGCCCTGGAGATGGCCATTCGCACCAACCCGGCCTATGCCACGGCGCATGAAAATCTGGGCGACATCTACGCCAAGCTGGCCGGCCAGGCCTACAACAAGGCGCTGCAGCTCGACGCCAGCCAGGCCGGCACGCTGCGCCCCAAGCTGGCCCTGATCCGTGAGCTTTTCTCACTCGACGGCAAGAGCGCCGGCGCCAAGGCGGGCGCCACAGTGGCACGCGCCCCTGCGCCCGCCGCGGTAGCTGTACCTACGCCCGTGGCCGTTTCTGCTCCCGCTCCCGCACCGGCGCCGACACCAGCGCCAGCGCCCATGGCGACTGCAACGCCTGCACCCGCGGCTGCTCCAAGCCCAGCGCCTGCGAAGGCAGCCCTGCCAGCACCCGCGGCTGCTCCTGCGGCTGCGCCAGGCCCGGCGCCTGCGAAGGCAGCCCCGCCAGCACCGGCGGCTGCGCCTACGCCTACGCCTACGCCTACGCCTGCACCTGCCGCCGCCACAGCCCCCGCTGCCCCCAAGACCGCAGCGGCCAACGGCGCCGAGAAAGACGTCGAAAAGGCCGTGCACGCCTGGGCATCGGCCTGGGAAGGCCAGGACATGAATGGCTATATGGGCGCCTATGCCAAAAGCTTTCAGCCCAAGGGCCAGTCCAGTCGCGCCGCCTGGGAAAAGGAGCGGCGCGAGCGCATCGTGGGCCGCGCCAAGATCACCGTGAATATCAGCGAGCTGCAAATCAAGGTGAATGGCGACAAGGCTCAGGCACGCTTTCGCCAGCAGTACAGCTCCGGCAACCTGAACGTTATCAGCCGAAAGACGCTGGACATGGTCAATCAGGGCGGGCACTGGGCCATCGTGCGTGAATCCACAGGTGGTTGAAACTCTTGGCGCACGCCCGCCCCTAATGCAATGCGGCGCTGACGGCGCCGCATACCATTTTTACCTCGCACACCACCACGCATGCCCCTGCCCCTTTTTCCGCTCGGCCAAGTCCTGACCGCGGCTGCAGTGACCGCGCTTCTGGCCGTGCCCGCGCCTGCGTTGGCAAAAAAGGCTGAGAAGACCGCAAAGACTGAAAAAGCGGCAAAGACGGAGAAGGCGGACAAGGCGGAGAAGGCCCACAAGGCACGCGCCAGGGAGCCAGCGCCCGCCATCAAGAAGGTCCAGCGCAAACCTGCTGCCAAGCCCGCCCCGTTACATGACGGTGAGGCCGAGCGGCGGCTGCTCGAAATCTCAAGGCTCACGGCGCAAGGCCGCGCCCGCGAGGCCCTGCCGCTGGCCGAACGCCTGGTACGCGACCATCCGAACTTCCAGCTGGCCCAATTGGCCTTGGGCGACCTGCTGGCCGCCAGGGCGCGGCCCCTGGGGCGTGTGGGCGACATCGTGCCGGCACCGGCCGTGGCCATGCCAACCCCGGCACCGATTACCGGCCTCACCTTTGCCACCGCCGTGGCGGCGCCGGCACCCGCACCGCGGCCCATCTCCCTGCCGTCGACGCTGCCGCCTTCGGCAAGCGAGGCCCTCACCAGCCTGCGCAGCGAGTTGCGCCTGCGTCTTGATTCCACCAAGGCCCCGCCGCCACAGGGCAGCATTCCGGCACAGTTTCTGGAACTCTCGGCACGCACGCGCCATGCCATTGCCATGGACGCCTCGCGCTCGCGGCTCTACCTGTTCGAGAACACCGACAAGGGCCTGGTGCTGGTGGCCGACTACTACGCCTCGGTCGGCAAGCTCGGCACCGAAAAACTCGTCGAAGGCGACCAGCGTACCCCGCTGGGCGTGTACTACATCACCAGCCGGCTCGATCCGGCCACGTTGAAGGATTTTTACGGCGCCGGTGCCCTGCCCATCAACTACCCGAATCCGCTCGATCAAAGCCGGGGCAAGACCGGCAGCGGCATCTGGCTGCACGGCACGCCGCCGGATCAGTTCTCGCGCGCGCCGCAGGCCAGCGATGGTTGCCTGGTCCTGGCCAATCCGGATCTGGAACGCATACTGAAAACCGTGGAGCCACGCACCACGCCGGTAGTGATTGCACGGCAACTGCAGTGGGTCAAACCCCAGGCACTGCAGGGCGAGCGCCAGTCATTTCAAGCCGTTCTCGACGCCTGGAGCAAGGCCAAGTCACACGGCGACATGCAGCGCCTGATGAGCTTTTATGCACCCGAATTCCAGGGCCTGCGCAACGTCGGGCTGGAGCAGTGGACACAAGTCATGCAGGCCGAAACCAAGGCCCTGCGCGGGCGCGGCGTGGTGCTCAAGGACAAGAGCGTGCTGCATTGGACCGACAGCAGCGACACCATGGTGGTGACCTTTGGCGAACTGGCCGAGGGCGCACGCACCGGCAGCATCAAACGCCAGTACTGGACGCGCAAGGGCGCCCACTGGCAGATCTTTTTTGAAGGAGTGATTGGATGATTTCCAGACGAACCACCGCCCTGGCCGGCGCCGCACTGGCGGCATTGCTGGCGCTGCCGCCCGCATGGGCGCAAGATGCCGCTGCCCCCAAGGTGAAGCTGGCCACCAGCATGGGCGACATCGTGGTACAGCTCGACCCCGCCAAGGCCCCGAAGACGGTGGAGAACTTTCTGTCCTACGTACAGGACAAGCATTACGACGGCACGGTTTTCCACCGCGTGATGAACGGCTTCATGATCCAGGGCGGCGGCTTTAGCGCCGACATGGTGCAAAAGCCCACCAAGGCCCCCATCGCGCTGGAGGCCAACAATGGCCTGAAGAACGACAAATACACCATTGCCATGGCGCGCACCGCCAACCCGAATTCGGCCACGGCGCAGTTCTTCATCAACGTGCAGGACAACGCCATGCTCAACGCCCCGAACCCGGACGGTTACGGCTACGCCGTGTTCGGCAAGGTGATACAGGGCGCCGACGTGGTCGACAAGATCAAGGCCGTGGCCACCGGCAACCGCGGGCCGCACCAGAACGTGCCAACCACCCCGGTCGTCATCAACTCCGCAACGCTGGTCAAGTAACCCCAAGGACTAATCACCATGAGCAACCCCCAAGTCGAACTGCACGTCACCATCAACGTCGCCGAGACCGCCACCCCTGGCGTGATCACGCTGGAACTCGACGCCAAGAACGCGCCGAAGTGCACCGAGAATTTCCTGGCCTATGTGAAAAAGGGCCATTACGACGGCACCATCTTCCACCGCGTGATCAAGGGCTTCATGATCCAGGGCGGCGGCTTCAGCGCCGACATGAAGCAGAAGGGCACCGACGCCCCGATCGAGAACGAGGCCGCCAACGGCCTGAAGAACGACAAGTACACCGTTGCCATGGCGCGCACGAACGACCCGCACAGCGCCACGGCGCAGTTCTTCATCAACACGGTGGACAACGGCTTCCTCAACCACACCTCGCCCACGCCCCAGGGCTGGGGCTACGCCGTGTTCGGCAAGGTGGTGAAGGGCGAGGACGTGGTCGAAGCCATCAAGAAGGTGCGCACCACGCGCAAGGGTTTCCACGACGACGTGCCGTTTGACGCCGTGGTGATCGACAAGGCCGTCGCGCTGTAAGCAGCACATGCCCCAGACCGTGGCGCCGCCCATGGCCGAGCTGGTGGCGCCAGCCGGCTGGCACACGGTCGATTTCCTGGCCGATCTGCACCTGGAGCCGGCGCAGCCCGCCACGCTGCGGGCGCTGCAGCAATACCTGGATGCAACGCCGGCCGACGCCGTGTTCCTGCTCGGCGACCTGTTCGAGGTCTGGGTGGGCGACGACGCGATCGACGAGCCTGGCAGCTTTGAGGGCGAATGCTGCGCTCTGCTGGCCCGCGCGGCGCAGCGCCGGGCGCTGTACTTCATGCACGGCAACCGCGACTTTCTCGTGGGCACGGGCTTCACGCGCCACACCGGCATTGCCGTGCTGGCCGACCCCACGGTGCTCGGCTTCGCGGGGCGGCGCTGGCTGCTCTCGCATGGCGACGCCCTGTGCCTGAACGATGTGGAATACCAGCGCTTTCGCGCCCTGGCGCGCAACCCCGCATGGCAGGCGCAACTGCTGGCCAGGCCGCTGAATGAACGCCGCGCCCAGGGCCGCAGCGCGCGCAGCGAGAGCGAGGCGCGCAAACAAGCCGGCAGCACCGTCTATGCCGACGTGGATGCCACTGCCGCCACCACCTGGCTGCGGGCCGCACAGGCCGGTGCGCTGATCCATGGCCACACCCACCTGCCGGCCGACCATGTGCTGGCACCGGGCCTCGCGCGCCATGTGCTCACCGATTGGGATTTGGGCGCACATCCGCCGCGCGCCGGCGTATTGCGTCTGACGGCGGATGGCTTGCAACGCGTACCCTTTACCCTTACATAGCGGCATGTCTGCCGCTTCACGGTTTTTCAAACGCATCGCCCGGCGCATACGCACCATAGTTGCACCGATACCGGAAATCTCCAGCGCACTGTGGCTGCAGACCGTGCAGCGCCACGGCTTTCTGGCGGCATTGCCGCTGCCCGATCAAGCCAAGCTGCGCGCCTTGAGCGCCTTATTTTTGCAGCACAAGGAATTCACGGGTGCCCATGGCCTGGTCGTGACCGACGCCATGGCCGTCTCCATAGCCGCCCAGGCCTGCCTGCCGCTGTTGCACTGGGGGGCGCCGAAACAGGCCCTCGCCTGGTATGACGACTTCGTCGGCATCGTCGTCCATCCGGCCGAGGCCCTGGCCCGGCGCAAGGCCGTGGACGAGGCCGGTGTGGTGCACCACTACAACGAGGTGCTGCTGGGCGAGGCCATGGAGCATGGCCCGGTGATGCTGAGCTGGCCGGCGGTGGATCACGCCGGCCAGGGTGGCCACGCATCCAGCGTGGTGATCCACGAATTCATGCACAAGATCGACATGAGGAACGGCACGGCCGACGGCTGCCCGCCGCTGCCGCCGGGCTTTCTTGGCCAGACCGGTGCGCGCGCGGCCCATGCAGCCTGGCGCGGCGCCTGGAAGCCGGCCTACGAGCATTTTCGCGAGCAGGTCATCATCGCCGAGCGCTTTGGCGGCGCCTGGCCCTGGCTGGATGCCTATGGCGCCACGGCGCCGGCGGAATTCTTTGCCGTGGCCTGCGAGGCCTACTTTGTCGACAGTCCGCGCTTTGCGCAGGAATTTCCCACGTTGGCGCCGGTGCTGAACGCCTTCTTCCAGCCCGGCACAGGTTGATGCTTCAACCTAGATTCGGTAGTTGAACGCGCTCGCCAGTGCCGTGATCGGCGTGCCAGGCAAGGCGTGACGACGCTGCGGGCTACTGCCCGCAAGGAGGAGCAACGCCGCATG
>JAFEER010000170.1 GCA_018240985.1 Pseudomonadota bacterium | reverse complement strand
TTTCTACTCGTGCGGTATTTGGTTGGGTAGCGACGTTTGCAGAATCTGGCCAAAACGGTCTTTTGGCAAAAGAAGGAGCAGGCAGGCCACCTAAGGTGAATGAAGATCAAATGCGTTGGATCGCTATGATTGTCCGAGACAATACACCCAACCAGTTGCGTTTCGAATTTGGTTTGTGGACGCTGCGCCTGATTGGTGAGTTGATTGAGCGCGAGTTCGGTATGCGCCTGAGTTTGCCGACGCTTGGCAAGATCATGGCGCAGTTGGGTTTTACGGCACAACGCCCCTTGCATCGTGCCTATGAGCAAGATGCCAGCTTGGTGCAGCACTGGATGGCCGAGCAATTGCCCGCCCTGCGCCAGCGTGCCAAGACCCGCGGTGCACGGCTGCTCTTTGCCGATGAAGCCAGCATGCGCAGTGACTACCATGCCGGCACCACCTGGGCACCCCAGGGCCGCACACCCATCGTCCGTGCCACCGGTCAACGCCACTCGGTGAATATGATCTCGGCCATCAGCAGCGGTGGCGAATTGCAATTCATGTTGGTAGAGGGCCGCAGCAATTCCAAAGTATTCAAACAGTTCTTGCAACAGCTCATGCTGGATGCGACAACCCCCATCATCCTTGTGGTGGATGGACATCCCATCCACAAAGCGAAACTTGTCAAGGAGTATGTCAAATCGACAAATGGAATGCTGGAATTGCACTATTTGCCACCCTATTCGCCTCAACTCAATCCAGACGAGCAAGTTTGGAAGAATATCAAGGAGCGAGTGGCAAAACAATTCCCCACTGACAAGTGGCAATTGCGCGCCCTCCTGAATAAGGCATTGGAGAGACTTCAGGCAATGCCTGAGATCGTACGGGGCTTCTTTGCTCATCCAGAATGTGGGTTTGTGAATTAAATTTATTTACTGCTTAGTAATTTGGACTTACACGAAGTACCTTGTTTCGGCGACAAAGAAACCGCAAAGCTTGCCGCTCAGACTCTTGGTCTAAAAACATGGCGCTACGTAAAAATCTAGCTTGTTCTAACTATTCTCCGCAGCCGACCGCTACGCGTCGGCTGAACACGTTTGGCGTGTCGTTCAGGGTGGTGGGCCGCGTGGACAACGTCTACGGCGACCGCAACCTGTTCTGCAGCTGCGTGCCGCTGTCCGATCTTGCTTGATCCAAGCCGTTAACCGCACTTCACAAAGGCCCTACCATCGGGCCTTTGTTTTTTTGAAAGAAGCCATGCGTCCCATTCCGGTTCTGCTCGCCGCCTTGTGCGTCGTTCCAGCTGCCATCGCCCAGTCCGCACCGGTCACGCTGAGCAGCGGAGTGGTCTATGAATCCCTGGTGGAGGGCACCGGCAACAGCCCCAAGCCCGGCGACACCATCAAGGTGCATTACCGCGGCATTGGCGCGGATGGCAAGGAGATCGACAGCTCCTACAAGCGCAACGAACCGGCCGAATTTCCAGTCAACCGTGTCATACCCTGCTGGCGCGAGGGGGTGCAGCGCATGAAGGAAGGTGGCAAGGCCAAACTGACCTGCCCGCCCGAAACCACCTATGGCATGCGTGGCTCCAGTGCCCTGATTCCCTCCTATGTTACGATGCAGTTCGAGATCGAACTGCTGTCCGTGCGCTAAGCCATTTTGTAAGCCGCCACCGACATGGGCCAACCCGACCGATCGTTCCTGCTGCGCGGTTCTGACCA
This sequence comes from Pseudomonadota bacterium, assembly GCA_018240985.1. Lineage (GTDB taxonomy): Bacteria > Pseudomonadota > Gammaproteobacteria > Burkholderiales > Burkholderiaceae_C > Alicycliphilus. The sequence continues at coordinate 1,965 of JAFEER010000170.1, read as the reverse complement.
GGCACCGCACGCGGCCGACGCCGCGCCACCGCCATCCGCCATGGCCGATCGCCGTGGCCCGGAGCGCGCCAGCGGCGCCGTAGCCCAGTTGATCACCGAGCTGCGCGCCTCGCAGGCCGAGCTGGAGGCGCAGAACAAGGTGCTGCGCTACAGCCAGGCGGCGGCCGAAAGCGCGTCCGAACGCTTCGAGGCGCTGTTTTCCAACGTGCCGCTGTCGCTCATGGTGCTCGACGAGCACGACATGGTGGTGCAGGCCAACTCCATGGCGCAGCGCTCGTTCCAGCCGCAGGAGACCGACCGTCCCCTGATCGCGCTGATGCCCTTCGTCGGTGCCGAGCATCTGCAGCGCGTACATGCCGCCTTCGATGCCGCGCGCGCGCAAGGCACGGCCGAGGCCACCGAGGTGGTGTTCCATATCGATGCACAGCGGCACATCACGGGCGATCTGCACATCGCGCGCATCGAGTCGCACACCGATGATGGCACGCCGCTCACGCAGTTTCTCTGCGCCGTGATCGACCAGGGGCCGCTGCTGGCCGAGCGCCAGGCACTGCAGCGCAGCGCCCAGGAGCTGCAGGAGCGCAACGCGCAGCTGCATGCCGGCGAGCGCCGGCTGGAGGCGGTGATCAATTCCGCCCTGGACGCGATCATCTGCGTAGACCAGGCCGAACGCATCACCGTCTTCAACCCCACGGCCGCGATGCTGTTCCAGTGCGCGGCCAGTGATGCGCTGGGCAGTCCATTGAGCCGCTTTCTGCCCGATGCCCAGCAGGTGCTGGCCTTTGCCCAGCTCACCACGCAGGCGGCGCTGGGAGAGATGACCGCGCTCACGGCCAGCGGCAACGAGCTGGCGGTGGAGGTGAACGTCTCCTTCGAGCGCCATGCCGAGGGCGAGACCACCACCGTGTTCGCGCGCGACCTGACCGGCAAGAAACGCGAAGAGGCGCGCCGCAGCGCCCTGGAGACGCAGCTGCGCGAGTCGCACAAGATGCAGGCCGTAGGCACCATGGCGGGCGGCATTGCGCACGACTTCAACAACATCCTGCACGCCATCCTGGGCAACGTGGAACTGGCCAAGAGCGACTGCGCGCCGGGCTCCACCCTGTACGAAAGCCTGCTGGAGATCGACAAGGCCGGGCGCCGCGCGCGCGACCTGGTGCGCCAGATCCTCACCTTCAGCCGCAACGAGCCGCCCCGGCGTGCCGCCGTTGCCCTGGCCGAGGTGGCGCACGACACCGAGCGCCTGCTGCGCGTCACACTGCCACCCGACATCGAGCTGAGCCTGCATGTTCCGCCCGAGCTGCCCCCGGTACTGGCCGATGCCACGCAGGTGGAGCAGGCCCTGCTGAACCTGTGCACCAACGCCGTACACGCCATTGGCAACCAGCGCGGCAGCATCCAGGTGGAAGCTGCCCTGGTGCAGCCGGATCAGCAGCTGTGCGAGCGCCTGGGCCTGGCCGCGGGCGACTATGTGGCGGTGCGCGTGCGCGACAACGGCCCCGGCATCGACCAGGCCACGCTGCCGCGCATCTTCGAGCCCTTCTTCACCACCAAGCCCGTGGGCCAGGGCACGGGCCTGGGCCTGGCCGTGGTGCATGGCGTCATGCGCACGCATGGCGGTGCCATCGACGTGCACAGCGCACCGGGCAAGGGCAGCAGCTTCACGCTGTACTTTCCCGCCGCCGCCGGTGCGATGCCAGGCCCAGCGCCCGCGGCCAGTGCACCCGCACCCGAAGTCGCGGCGCCCGCAGATCGGCGCCAGCGCCATGTGATGTATGTGGACGACGACGAGGCGCTGGTGTTTCTGGTGCGCCGCCTGCTGCGCCGCCGCGGCTACGAGGTCAGCGGCTTCACCGACCCGCATGAGGCCACGGACGCGCTGCGCGCCGCACCCGAGCGCTACGACCTGCTGGTCACCGACTACAACATGCCCGGCTATTCGGGCCTGGATCTGGTGCGTGCGGC
>JAFEER010000016.1 GCA_018240985.1 Pseudomonadota bacterium | reverse complement strand
TGAAGGCTGCGGCTCCAGTTCCGCCAGTGCGGAACTGGACTGCCTGAAGAGCGGCGGCGTCTCGCCGCCAGCACCGAGGTTGGGATGGGGGCTGGAGCGCCGGCATCTTGCCGGCATCGACGCGCGAGCGTCGCGAGCCCCCACCCCGGCCCTCCCCCAGAGGGGGAGGGAGTAAGACCGGCCACATTTGGCGTTGCCAGTCAAATAAATTGGATAGCTGCTTGCGCTTGCTGGATATGGGCCTGCCATTGTTTTATCCACCAGTCACCGGTGCAATCACCTCGACCCGATCGCCTTCTTGCAGCTGGCGGCTTGCGTATTGAGCCCGGGGTACGAAAACCGTGTTCACGGCCACGGCAAAGGGCGGCCTGGGCTGCAGCAGCGCCAGCGCGTCCTGCACGCTGGCCTGCGCGGGCAGCTGGGTGGGTTGTTGGTTCAAAGAGACGTTCATGCGAAGGCGGGGCCCTGCAGGGCCAGGTCGAATTGCGTTGCCAACGGCGATTGTCCCTGGTTCAAGAGCTCCAGCGCCACGTCGTGCAGGGCCGGGGCCTGCATGAAGCCGTGGCGGTACATGCCGTTGATCTCCAGCACGCGCGGATGCTGCAGGCGGATGGCGGGCAGATTATTGGGCAGGGTGGGGCGGCACTGGGTGTTCAGCTCCAGGATGCGGCCCTCGGCAAAGCCGCTGTGGACGGTGTAGGCGGCCGAGAGCAGCTCCAGCGCCGAGCGCACGCTCATGCCGGAGCGGTCGTCGGACTCGATCTCGGTGGCGCCGATCACGAACACATGGTTTTCCTTGGGCGCCACGTAGATCGAGTAGCGCGGGTGGATCAGCCGCGTGGGCCGCGCCAGCGTGACCTCGGGCGCGTGGATGCGCACCACCTCGCCGCGTATGCCGCGCAGCTGCTGCCATTGCGGGTGTGCGCCCAGGCCGCGGCAGTCGATGAGCCAGTCCGGCTGGCCGGCCTCGCCGGGGCGGAAGTCGCCCACCTCGCGCGGGCTGTGGTAGTGGGTTTCAACGCCCAGCTGCTGCATGTCCTGCGCCAGGGCGGCAAACAGCTGGCGGTTGTCGATCTGCCCCTCGCCCGGCAGCAGCAGGCCCTGGGCAAACCGTCCGGCCAGGCCCGGGTCTGCGGCGGCCACGCCTGCGGCGTCAAGCGGCTGCATGGCGGGCAGGCCCGCCACCTCGCTCTGCCGGTGCTCGAACAAGCCGCGCAGGCGGGCAGCGTCGCCCGCGTCCTGGCGGTGCCAGACGATGAGGGTGCCGTTCTGCTGCCAGTACACGGGCGCCGGCAGCGGCGCGATCAGTTCGGGCCAGCGCGTCAGCGCATGCTGGCCCATGCGCACGATGCAGGCCTCGGCCACCACCGACTCGGCCAGGGGCGCCACCATGGCCGCGGCCACATAGGCGGCAGCGCCCACACCGGCGGGGCCGCCGGCTTCGTAAACCTGCACGCGATGGCCCTGGCGCGCAAGGCTGGTGGCCAGCAGGCTGCCGAGCAGGCCTGCGCCCAGGATGGTGACCGAGGAAGAGGGAGAAAGCAGTGGCTGCATGGTGTCTTGTCCGCAATCCAATCAAAACCGTGGGGGGACAAAACAGGTGCCAAGGGCGGCGTGACCCTGATGGCTGAAAACTCCCCACGCCAGCATGACCTGGATCGGGTGCGGAGGGTGTTTCTCAGTCGCCAGCCTGTGCGGCCGGGACACCCCTGTTTCGTCAGTGGCCGGCATTACAGCACAGGCCCCAAGCCCATGGCGTTGACATGGCGCAGGTTTCCACGCTGTTGGCAACGGCTTGCGAATTGAACTCTGCTCATACGCCACCCCCAGATTTGCTGTAGGGACTATTGGCGCGAATGCAGTTACATACGTAATTTTTCTAAGTAAATACGTACTTTCAAACTGATGTTTTCTAGGATGCGAACATCGACCGCCCAGCCACCGCTTTGGCTGTTGAGGAGCCAGTCTTGAACAACAATCGCTTCGGCAGCACAGGACTCTTCCAGCGTCTAGCCTCCACAGTGAGAAGCCCGAGACGGCAGCGAGGGGAACCGGCATGAACGAGCGGCGCGCCGTCTGGATTGATCTGCGGTGCATGCCGCAGCAACGCGGCCTGTGGCCGGATGCCCGGCCGCATTGCGACATCGCCCGCGTCACGCAGATCGCCGAGGTCTCGTCCGCCATCGCCGCCCACCGCCCGCATTTCGTTGGGATCGAGTACGACTACCCCGACCGCTCCCGCCTGACGGCCGTGCCCATGGTGCGGCGTGAGTTCCCGGCGCTACCGGTGCTGATGTTCACCGAATACCACACCGAGGCGCTGGCAGTGTGGGCCTTTCGCTGCCGGGTCTGGGACTACCGGGTCATGCCGGTCACCGCCGAAACGCTGGCGCGCCTGATCGGGATTCTGACGTCCGCCATCACTGGCCCGATGGCGCGCCATGAATGGTTGGACACCGAGTTGCCGCCGGATTTGCGCGCGCCGGCAGGACATTTGCGCAAACCACTGACGGCCTCCCCACGAACCTCAGCCGCCGTGGCCTGGATCAGCGAGCACTACGCGCAGCCTTGCCCTATCAAGGTCGCTGCCGAACTTTGTCATCTGTCCGAATCGGAATTCAGCCGCGCCTTTCGGCGCGAGCAGGGCCTGTCGTTCTGCAGCTTTTTGCTGCAGTACCGGGTCGCCAGGGCGCGCGATTTTCTGGCCGAACCGGGGTCATCGGTCTCGCAGGTGGCCTATGCGGTCGGTTTCAACGACCTCTCGTATTTCGGGCGCGTGTTTCGCCGTTTCGTAGGCGTCCCCGCGACGCAATACCAGCGCATGCGATCGCCGTAGCCCCGGCCGAACCCCCAGGCCCACCGCAGAATCGTCCGATAAAGGCGCAGGTCGGTACTAACCGGCCATCGCGCCGCTGCCGCATGCTTGGGGCTTCAGTCAAGCGCGCGTTCAACGCGCCACCGTTCAAGGAGCAAGCCATGACCAAGATCACCGGTGAGTTGGATCTGTCCCGAGTTGCGGACGAACAATTCCAACCTGGCCTGGAACTGCGTGTGGCTGTCGTGCGCGAAGGGGCAGTCCTGGGTTCGGCCGTCATCAAGCCGCGTGACGCGAAGGAGCGGCGCCTGCCGTTCGAGCTGGCGTTCGATCCGCCGATGCTGCCGGGCGCGCGCCTGCCTTGCCCGGTGGTTCTGCTGGCCGGGCCCAACGTCTCCGACCGCGAGTTGCTGGCCATCGATACCGCCCGCTACGAGGTGGATCTGGCGCCCGCCATGGAACGAGGCACCGCAAAGACCGCCGCGGCACAGGGCGCGCAGCTCAAGATTGGCCCCATCGTGGTCGAGGCTGCGATCTACCACTGCTGGCTGGTCTGCTGCCGCACCTACACCATCAACGGCCGCATCGTCTGCCGGCACTGGCACTACGACCCCCGGCTGCATCGCTGGACCTTCTGCGACGAGCCGGTGCCGGGCGCCGTCGTCGAGGCCTGGGACGTAGACCGCTTCTGGTGGTGGTACTGGCGCGACGAAATCACCAGCGCGACCACCGACATCAACGGCAACTTCCACATGAGCTTTCGCTGGTGCTGCCTGCGCTGGTTGCCGTGGCTGCGCCAGAACGCGGTCATTGACCCGGACATCCTGGCGCGCATCCAGCAGCTGCTCGCGACCGTGGAGCCGCCGTTGCCGCCGCTGCCCCCGGGGCCCGATCCCGACCCGACGCTGTTCCAGCAATGGCTGGGCGGTGCCGCCAGCCTGACCGGGCCGGTGCTGGCCGCCGCGACACAGGGGGCGCTGTCGCTGCCCGCGTTGCAGCAGCCCGCCGCCATGGTGTCGGCGCAGGCCCTGCGCGCCAGGCTGCCGGCCTCGGCCGAACTGGCCGCACAGCGTGTGTGGCCGTGGTGGGATAGAAGCGATTGCGCGCCGGACATCGTGTTCCGCGCGACGCAGCGCTGCGGCGACCGCGTCAACGTGATCTACCAGGAGTCAAACGCACAGACGCGCTGGGACATACCGACCACGCTGAACGTCACGCTGATCGCCAACGAGCTCGCGTGCTGCATTCCCACCTGCCGCGACCCGGAATGCCCGGAATGCCTGAAGCTCACCTGGGTCGGCTGCACGCCGGTCGACCAGATCAGTGCGAATGCGGGCCCACCCGACCTGCGCGGCTACGCCCGCACCGGCGTCTCGGCGGCCGACCCCTGGAAGGACAACCCGTTCTACGGATCACTGCAGATCCAGGGCGCCGTGGGATGGGACGTGGACTACTTCAAGCTGCAGGTGTCGAAAAACGGCGCGCCGTGGGCCGACCTGCCCAGCCCCGCGTTCGGCGGTTTCACGCGCAGCTACTGGGATGGCTCCACGTTCGTGCCGGTGGCCTTCACGCCTGCGCCCAAGAACGGCCATCTGGTAATCATCACGCGGCGCCACTACGAGGCGCTGAACCCGGGCATTCCGCGTTTCGGTGGACAGGTGATCTGGAACGACTATGCCACGCTGTGCTATTTCGACACGACGCAACCGGGGCTCACGCCCGACGCGCTGTACCAGCTGCAGTTCGACGGCTTCACCGCCGATGCCGCGGACAACCTGATTGCGGCCAGCGAGCGCATCCTGCCGACCTGCGGCAAGGAATCGGCCGAGCGCGTGTACCTGCGCATTGACAACCAGGCGGCCACGCACCCCGGGCCGTCGCTGCCGGCGCCGTGCAAGATCCCGCATGCCTGCGGCGGCATCATCCACGCCTGCACCGTCGAGCCGGACTGCTATATCCGCGAGATCTGGAAGAACGAGGGCCAGCCGGGCCAGGAATGCGTGTCCGCCTGCGACATCGCGCGGCTGGAGCCAAGCGACACGCTGACCCTGCACTTCAGCGTCACCTGCCCTGCGACGGTGCCGGACGGCCACCTCGGCGGCTACTGGCTGCGTGCCGAATACGGTGCCAACCAGGCCTTCTACATCGCCGCACCGCTCTACGTGGACGCGACCGGCGGCGTGGGTGCGCTGTCGGCCGACCCGACCGCGGAATTCGGCCCGAGCTACAGCCAGGCCCTGGGCCAGGGTGCGCCGCGCGCGCATTGGCATGGCGGCGACTTCAAGGTCGTGCTGCGCGGCTCCGACTTTCCCGAGTGCTGCGCCTACCTGCTGCGGCTGTGGGCCTGGAAGCGCACCACCAGCGGCTGCTCAGACCCGAGCGTGACGCACCACAACCAGTTCGAACTGTCATTCACCGTGCTGCGCCCGGATCTGTGCCCCGGCGTGTGCCCGCCACGGCGTGGGGCAGCCGAAACCGATGGAGGCGAGCCGAGATGACCGAGATGAAAGGACGAGCATTGAATCACTCGGTGAACGCGCGGGGTAACGGCCGTGAACAGCATCAACCCATGGTTTGCGTTTGCGCTGGCGGCGCTTGGAACTTGGCGGGTGACGCATTTGATCGCGGAGGAAGACGGCCCGGCCGAGCTGGTGCTGAGGCTGCGGCTGAAGCTGGGGTCAAGCGTGCTGGGCGGCTGGATGGACTGCTTTCAGTGCCTGTCGCTCTGGATTGCCGTGCCCTTTGCCATCGCCGTGGCGCAGTCGCTGGTGGAGGGGGTGCTGGCCTGGCTGGCGCTATCGGGCGCGGCCTGCCTACTGGAGCGCATTGGCGCCGCGCGCCGCGAGCTGCCGGCGCATGCGCTGGAATTTCCGGAGGACAACGATCATGTCGTGTTGCGGTCAGGGGCGGATGGCACTGAAAGCTAGCCAGGCAGGCGCTGGCGCGGTGCGGCCGGGCGGCAGTGCCATGGCGCGTGCGCCCACGCGCATGCGTTATCTGGGCGCGGCGCCGATCGTCGTGCATGGCGCCATCACGGGGATGGCCTACCCATTCTCCGCGGCACGCCCTGTCCAGTGGGTGGACGCCCGCGACGTAGCCGGCCTGCTCAGGCAGGGCATCTTCGGGCGCAGCGCATAGCCCGCCTGCCCTTTGTGATCCGAGCAACCCAAGGTGAAGGAGGCAATCAATGCATATGCAGACCCATTGAACGTGGTGAAGCCCGGGAATGGATGGCGTTTCTCGGGTGGGGGCCGGCAGGTGGTTGCAAAGCCAGCCTGGCGCGAAGTCGCTGCAACAGCGCTTCATGAAGATATTGGTTTGTTCAGTTCGGGGCTTGACGCCCTGCCAAGGAGATCATCATGGCAACCAGGAAAACCCACACCGAGTTCCAGGCCCCCGGCACGGACGACGGGCAGCAGAGCTCGTCCAGCGATCTTTCCGGCTACGAAGAGCCGAATACGGAAGGCGCGATGGAGAAGGAAGCAGTCGAAGCTGAAACAGAGGCGTTCCTGTCCGGCGTTGACAGCCAGCTCATGGCCGTCAAGTCGGAGCTGGAAAAGCTGCTCGACAGCCTGAGCAACGAGGCGGAAGGCGCCCAGTCCCAGGCGGCGCAGGATGCCAATATCACCGGCGTGGGCGTCGGCCTGGGCGACGGCCTGTCGGCCGCCGGCTCGCCCGGCGATCCGGTGCTGGAGGTGTACACGCTGGAGCCCGAATCCGGCGGCGAGTTGCGCGCCCGCCTGGCCTCGGTGGCCGGCGTATCGGCGCTTGCCGACAGCGACTTCCCGATCAGGGCCGTGCACACCGGCGTGATTGATGCGCAGCCGCACCGCATGCGCCTGCGGCCGGCGCCGGGCGGCATCAGCTGCGGGCACTTCGCCATCACCGCGGGCACGCTAGGCTGCCTGGTGCGGGGGCGCAGCGCGCCGCGTAACAACCGGCTGATGGTGCTGAGCAACAACCATGTGCTGGCCAATACCAACGCCGGGCCGCTGGGCGCCAACATCCTGCAGCCCGGCCCGTTCGACGGCGGGGTCAATCCGGCCGACCGGATCGCGATACTGGAGCGCTTCGTGCCCATCAACTTCGCCGCAGGTGCCGCGAACGTCGTCGATTGCGCCACCGGCTGGGCTTGGCCCAACCTGGTGCGCAAGGAGCTGATGTACATCTCGGGTGGCGTGACCAACTACTTCCGCGTCGGCTCCACGCCGGTGGCCGCGTTCCTGGGCATGCAGGTGGGCAAGTCGGGACGCACGACGCAGCTCACGCGCGGCGGCGTCACGGCGGTGGGTGCCACCATCAACGTCAACTACGGCGGCGGCCGCGTGGCGCGCTTCGTCAACCAGATCGCGGTCAGCACGCCCGGCGGCACTTTCAGTGCCGGCGGTGATTCGGGCTCATTGATCTGGACCTGGGATGCGCGCCGTGCGCCGGTGGCGCTGCTGTTCGCCGGCGGCGGCGGAACGACCTTCGGCAACCCCATCGTCAACGTGCTCGCGGCATTGGACGTGCAGCTGGTGACCTGATGGTTCACAATGGTTTTCCACGCGTTTTCACCGGCCTTTGCCAGCCTGATTGGAGTTGCCATGGCGACCAGCCTGCCCCCCGGTTCCACAGACTTCCTGGCTTCCGACCCCCTGCCAGTCACGCGGCAGGCCGTCGGGGGGGCGGGTGCTGCGGCCGACAGGCTGCCCCAGGCGGTCGTTGACAGGCTGATGGGCATTGCCGGTGTCGATGGCGTCTGGATCGAACGCGACGCCAGCGGACAACGCGTGGTGGTGTTGCACTACACGCCCAAGGGGGGCAGGGCGCATTTGCCAGCCACCGTCGAAGGCTTGCCGACACGCATTGTCGGCGGCGCGCCCATTCGGGCGCTTTAAATCTGCTCCCGCCTGGCGACGCCAGGGCCGCAGGGGCTGCCGTGGACGCAAGATCGTCCTAGTGAATGGCGGGATTGTCCTAGCGCCTTGAACCTGCCGGCGCTAGGATTTCCACCACAGTTGCGCGGCGAGTTCTGCAGGCTGCTGCCGCAGAGCGAAGTTCGTGGACTAGGAGCTCAGCATGGCCAAGAAGTCATCAGTCACTCCCGCGGAGCCTCGGTCATTCGATCACGTTTTCGGGCGCACGCGCCCCAGCGCGTCGGGAACCTTCAGCCTGCATACGACGCCGAAGCGGGACACGCATTTCCGCGACTTGCCGCCGCCGACCGGCAAACCCCCTTTCCAACTTGACCTGAAGACCATTGTGCCGGCGGCGCAATACAAGGCGGTCGTCGCGGCCAAGAAGCTGGTCTTCCACCTGAACGGCGACATGGGCGGCATCAACTACGACGTGCCGCAAACCCTGGTCGCAAAAGGCATGGAAGCCGACTTTCATGGCAAAACCAAGCTTGCCGACAAGCCGGCTTTTTTGTACATCTGCGGCGATTGCGTGTACTTCAACGGCGAGATCAAACGGTATTACAACCAGTTCTATCGCCCTTACGAGTTTTATCCTGCTGCGATCTTTGCCGTGCCGGGTAATCACGATGGCGAGAATCTGCCAGGCGACGATTCACTGGACGGCTTTGTCAGAAACTTCTGCGCGGCTCATCCGGTGAAAATGCCCGAATCCGGCGACTCGCACCGCACGGCGATGGTTCAGCCGAATGTCTACTGGACTTTGCTGACGCCGCTGGCGTCGTTCGTCGGCCTCTACAGCAATGTTCCCGAAGGCGGTGAAATCAAGGCGCCGCAAACCGAATGGCTGGTAGAGCAACTGCGGACGCTGCCGACCGACCGGCCGCTTTTCGTGTCTTTGCACCACCCCATTTATTCCGCCGATGACCACCATTCGGGCAGCACGCCGATGAAGCACATGCTGGAGCAGGCGACCCTGAGCGCCAAGCGCCAGCCCGACATGGTGCTTGCCGGCCATGTGCACAACTACCAGCGACTGACGAAAAGCCTGGCCAATGGCGAACAACTGCCCTATCTCGTGACGGGCGCCGGTGGCTACCACCACCTGCATTCGATCATCAAGGTCGATGGGCAGGCGATGATCACGCCCGTGGCCTTCACGGACAAGTCTGGCGAGACTGTCACGCTGGAGCGCTATTGCGACGACCACCATGGTTTTCTTCGCGTCGAGTTGACCGACAAGTTGATCATCGGGCGCTATTTCACCGTGCCCAGGCCGCAAGAGCCCTTCAGCAAGCCAGTTCAGATGATCGACTACTTCGAGTTCGATTGGCGCAAGCGGCGCTACCTGCCAAACGCACTGGGATCGCCACCGTAGTGCCTGAACCATACATATGCCATCTTCCAGGCGGATCGCCGGCGGCCGCGGGCAGCTTTGGGCCAATGGCTTGGCAAGCTTGGTGTTCGCCCTCCTGCCCTTGTCCACGCATGGTGCGGGCCACAACCCAGGGGTTCCAATGGTTCAGATAGAACTTGACATCTTCAGTGGTCGGCCGAACCCGACCTGGCGGCTCGACGATGCGCAAACGATCGAATTGCTGGCTCTGCTGTCCGACCTGCCGGTTGCCACGCAAGGCCAGCCCGAACCACTTGGCTACCGCGGCTTTCTTGTCTACCGCTGCGGTTCCGCAGGCGTGGCGGCAGCGCCGGTTCGGGTTTTCGCTGGAACGGTGGAGATCGACTCGCAGCCGTTCGCCGATATACGCGGTGCCGAGGCCTGGCTGCAACGCAGCGCGCGCGCCAATGGCTGGGCGGCGATCCTGGACGGCATCCCGCCGCGTTGACGCTGCCGGGGCAGTAGCCACCTTGAATCGAATCGTCGGGGCGCCGTGCTTCGATGTTTTCTGAAGGAGAACTGAAATGCTTGTGACCTTGGAAATCTTTTCGGGCCGTCGCAACCCTTCATGGATGCTCTCGGACAAGAAGGCGAAGGAACTCGTGGATCGCGTCGCCCAACGGGCGCTCACTCCGGCCGACGTTGTTGAAGACGACTATGCGCTGGGCTTTCGCGGGCTGGTGGTGTCGCAGACCACGGATGCCGACGCTGGCGCCGTAGTGCCCATGGCGTTCCGCATCGGAGGTATGGCGAACCCGAGCGCTCAAGCGCTGCAGGCGGGCTATCGCGCGCTGACCTTTGACGAGACCGACGACACCGTCAAATGGCTGCTGGCCACCGGCGCCCATGCCGTGGGCGACGCTCTGGCTGGCGCGGTGCAGGAGGAAGTCGAGTCCAAGCTGCAGGGGCTGCGCGAGGAGGAACCGGCCGCGGAGGCGATAGAGGAATCGGACAGAGACCTTGGCGCTGCGGCGCTGGCCTGCATCATCGCCAACACCGCCTACAACCCAGGGTTTTGGAACGTTCCCGCCGTTCAGCCGAAAAACAATTGCTACAACTATGCAATGAACTTCCGCTCGGACACGTTCGCCCAGCCTGGGCGGATTTCGGGTCACCCCAATGCCGTCATGGCGTGTCCGCAGGTCGCCAATGCGGCCAACTGGGACGGCTGCACGGCGGTGTGCAACGGCTCCAACAAGAATGTGGCGCTTGTCATATGGCCGGGGGTCGATTACCACTGGTACCGCCGCCACTCCGCGGGATTTTGGGGACACAAGCCCGGCGGAACCGCGGCGCGCAACGTGGATAACGCCGGCGTGCTGATCAACGGCACGACCCGCACGCCCGCCAACTGCAATCGAGGCCCTTACACCATCTTCTGCGGCTACCGCTTTTCGCCCACGGGCATGAGGGTGCGGTGATCAGGCGCCATGGAGGCGAGACAGGCCACGGCAGGCCCGCACCGCGCGGGCGATCCCGTGGCCTTGTCCAGCCTTCCATCGTGCCGTATGCGCCACGGCGTTGGCGCAATCGAGCCGGGGCGCACCGTGGTGATGGGACAGGGAGATACGCATGTCCCACATCGACAAGGTTTTTTCGGGTTCGATCGCCAGGCTCTACCAGACCAGTCTGGTGCCGCTGATCTTCGCGCCCTATGCGGCCGACCTGAAGGGCCGGGTCGCTGCGATGGATCGGCCGCGGGTATTGGAAGTGGCAGCGGGCACCGGCGTGGTGACGCGCGCATTGGCAAGTCTGCCTCATGCCCGGCTTTCCATCGTCGCGACGGATCTGAACCAGGCCATGCTGGATGAAGCGGTGGCCGCCGGTACCGCGCGCCCCGTGCGTTGGCAGCAGGCCGATGCCCAGGCGCTGCCCTTTGCCGATGGCGAATTCGATCTCGTCGTGTGCCAGTTCGGCGCGATGTTCTTCCCGGACAAGGCCAAGGCATTCGCCGAGGCGCGCCGCGTGCTCGCACCCGGCGGCGCCTTCCTCTTCAACGTCTGGGACGCCATCGCCGAGAATGAATTCGCGGACACCGTCACGGCCGCGTTGGAGGCTGTATTTCCAGCCGATCCGCCGCGCTTCCTGGCGCGCACGCCGCACGGTTACCACGACCGGTCTGCGATCGAACGGGATCTTGCCGCGGGCGGCTTCACGCAGCCGCCGCAATGGGCCACGGTCGCGGCGCGCAGCCGCGCGCCATCGCCGCGCGAGCCCGCCATCGCCTACTGCCAGGGGACACCGCTGCGCAACGAAATCGAGGCGCGCGGCGGGTCGCGGCTCGCGCAGGCGACCGATGCCGCCGCCGACGCGCTCGCGCGCAGGTTTGGTGCGCATGCCGTGGACGGCAAGATCCAGGCGCATGTGGCCATGATCGAGAAATGAGCGCCATCGGCTTTGCCGTGCCGCATAATTTTCCTCATGACTCAAGACGTTCCAACGCCACAGCGGCGCTACGCCCGCGTACTGTCCATCGCCGGCTCAGACAGCGGCGGCGGCGCCGGCATACAGGCCGACCTCAAGACCTTCAGCGCCCTGGGCTGCTACGGCATGACGGCGATCACCGCCATCACGGCGCAGAACACCTGCGGCGTGCACGCCATCCATGGCGTGCCGCCCGACATCCTGCGCGCGCAGATCGACGCCGTGGTCGAGGACATCGGCGTGGACGCCGTGAAGATCGGCATGCTGCACGCGCCCGAAGTGGTGCAGGTGGTGGCCGATGCCATCCGCCGCCACAACCTGCCCAACGTGGTGCTGGATCCGGTGATGGTCGCCACCAGCGGCGACCGCCTGATCGCCGAGGACACCGTGGGCACCCTGGTGCGCGAACTGTTTCCGCTGGCCGCGCTGGTCACGCCCAATCTGGACGAGGCCGGCTGGCTGCTGGGCCGCCAGGTCACACACGAGGACGAGTTGGCAGCGGCAGCGCAGGAACTACTGGCCCTGGGCGCGCGCGCCGTGCTGCTAAAGGGCGGGCATCTGCCGGGCGAGCGTGTGGTGGACTTGCTGGCGCTGCCCGGCGGCGCGCAGCACCGCCTGGCGTCGCAGCGCATCGCCACGCACAACGGCCATGGCACGGGCTGCACGCTGTCGTCGGCGATTGCTGCGCAGCTGGCGCTGGGCCTGGATCTGGCAGCGGCCGTACAGGCTGCGCGCCGCTACATCCTGGGCGCCATTGCCGCCGGCGCCGACGTCCGCACCGGCCGGGGCCATGGGCCGCTCAACCATGGCTACGCGCCCGTGGCACAGGTGGTTTTGAACGATTATTCTTGATTAGCAAGCTGTCTCAGACTCCTTCCCCCTTTGGGGCTGAAGGCTGCGGCTCCAGTTCCGCCAGTGCGGAAGTGGACTGCCTGAAGAGCGGCGGCGTCTCGCCGCCAGCACCGAGGCTGGGATGGGGGCTGGAGCGCCGGCATCTTGCCGGCATCGACGCGCAAGCGTCGCCGGCCCCCACCCCTGCCCCAAAGCATGGGTATCTACACAGGTCTTTACGCTGCACCGCTCCCCTCTCCCCTCGCGGGAGAGGGGCTCGGGGAGAGGGGGCCCTCAAAAGGGGCAGCGCCTCATCTACCCCTCTCCCCAACCCTCTCCCGCGAGGGGAGAGGGAGCAAAACCGGCGCCAAATAAGCCTTGCGTACTATCAAAATAAGATGAGTAGATGCCTTTGCCTCTGGGGGATGGCAGGGGTAGGGGCAAGCGACGCTAGCGCGTCGGTGCCGGCAAGATGCCGGCGCTCCCCTCATTGCGCTGCTCGCCGTTTTTCGACTTCCAAGGGCCAAGGGTTAGCGTCGAAATTTGAAGGACGAGAAGTGAAGAAGATCCCGAAGCAGGAAAGGTCGATGACGTCGGGGGAGACACTGCTCTTGGGTGCGATGATGCTAATGCATCATGATGCGATAGAATCAGCGCATCACATCAATGAATCAAGGGGCTCGCTATGAGAACCACTATTGATCTGGAGCCTGACGCTTTGATGGCAGTCAAAGAGCTGGCGCGGCAGGAAAACGTGAGCCTGGGCAAGGTCGTTTCGCGCTTGTTGCGCCAGGCACTGACGGGGCAGGTAGTGCAGGGCGCTGCTGCATCAGGGGGCGCAGCTTCAGCTACGGGTTTTGTGCCCTTCGCCCCGCGTGGCGTGGTGGTCAGCAACGAGCTGATCGACAAATTGCGCGACAGCGAAGGGGTGTAAGCCGTGCGTGCCTTGCTCGATGTAAACGTGCTCATCGCCTTGCTGGACGCGGCACATGTGCACCACCAGCGCGCCAGCCAATGGCTGGTGCAAGAGTTGCATCACGGTTGGGCGTCGTGCCCGCTTACGCAAAACGGCTGCCTGCGCATCATGGCGCAGCCCGCTTACCCGCAGGCGCTGCCACTGGCAGCGGTGGCGCAGCGCTTGGCGCAGGCGGCGGCCGCACCGGCGCACCAATTCATTGCGGATGACTACAGCCTGCTGGATGCAGGCAGCCTGCATTGGCCGCAGCTGCTGGGGCACCGGCAGGTGACCGATGCGTATTTGCTGGGGCTGGCGTTGCGGCACGGCTGCCGGTTTGTCAGTTTTGATGCCCGGGTGAATCTGGCAGCCGTGCCAGGCGCAAAGGCGGAGCATTTGCTGGTGTTGTGAGGTGATGGCGGGGATGCTCATCGTTGCCCGCCTTGCCCAGGCCGCCAGCATGGGCTGCGGCTGGCGCCTCGATGGCGGCCAGCCCCAGCTGCCACCCAGCCACATACCGATGGCAGCGCTGAGCAGCTGGACGATGAGCAATATCGCTATGCGCCAAGCCATGATGAAAATGAGGGTGAAAGGCAATCCCCCATGCCTGCCTTGCGCGCCAAACCCTGCTGCACAGTAGCCTTGGCACTGGATTCCGGCTTTCGCCGGAATGACGAAGCATCACAACTTCAATGGGGCAGATCAATAGCTGGTGGCGAGGGTGGTTCAGGCCAGTGTTTGAATGACTGCCTGGGGGTTGCGCTCGATGACGTTGAGCAATACCAGTGAGGGGCCGGTGGGCGTGCGGTCGCCACGCTCCCAGTGCCGCAGGGTGGCCGTGGAAAAGCCGAAGCGGGCGGCGAATTGCTCCTGGGTCATGCCTACCTTGGCTCGCACGGCCTTTACGTCTACGGCGCGCGGGTAGTGCATTTGCGCCTCGCCCTCTGCCTTGGCGTGGGCAATGGCCTCGTGTAGCCCCTGTTTTATGCTGTCAAATGCGGTGCTCATGATTTCCGTCCTTTCCAGATGCTGACCAAGATGCTTACCAGGCCAGCCAGGTCGTTGCGGCCTTACGCGGCCGTTGGCTGGGGCCGGGCGCTGCCGCGCAGCCGCTGGGCCGGAAACTGGGCGCTGAAGGTTGAGCCCTGGCCCAGCACGCTGGCGATGTGCAGCGTGGCGCCGTGGCGCTGCAGGCTGTGCTTGGCGATGGCCAGGCCCAGGCCGGTGCCGCCCGAGTCGCGCGAGCGGCTGCGGTCTATGCGGTAAAAGCGCTCGGTCACGCGCGGCACATGTTCGGGGGCAATGCCGGGGCCGCTGTCGCGCACGGAAAAGCGCGCGCCGCCATCGGCCTGTGGCTGCCAATCGACGCAGATGCTGCCGCCCGCCGGGGTGTAGCGCACGGCGTTGCCGATCAGGTTGGACAGAGCGCTGTGCAGCTCTTCGGCGTTGCCGGCAATCTCGCCGCATTGCGCCAGATGCTCGGGCGATGGAAACGTCAGGCGCTGGGGTGCGGCGCCCGCGGGGGTGATTTGCGCCGAGAGGTTGCGCCCCTCTTGCTCGCAGCGTTGCAGCAGCGTGCGGACGCTGGTCCAGGCCGTGGTGCTGGGCAATGCACCGCCTTCCAGGCGCGAGAGCGTCAGCAGGTCTTGCACCAGGTGCTGCATGCGGTGGGCCTGCTGCGCCATCAGGCCCAGGTAGCGTGTGCGCTCGGATTCTTCCAGCGGCAGTGTTTGCAGGGTTTCCACAAAGCCTGACAGCACGGTCAGCGGCGTGCGGATCTCGTGCGATACGTTGGCCACGAAGTCGCGCCGCATGGCATCGGCCTGCTCCAGCTGCGTCACATCGCGCGTCAGCATGAGGTTGCGGCCCTCGCCATAGGGATGCAGGTGGATCGACAGCCGCACTGGCTGCGTGTTGGTGCTGCCGCGCCCGGTCAGTAGCAGGTCGTGCGTGAAGTCTCCGGCCGAGAGGTAGGCGCTGAAGTCGGGATCGCGCAGCAGGTGGCCGATGGACTGCAGTAGGTCGCGTTTGGCATCCAGGCCAAGATGATCGGCTGCTGTCTGGTTGCACCACTCGATGTGGTCGGTGGCATCGAGCAGGATCACGCCATTGGGTGAGGCCTGCAGCGCGGCCAGAAAGGCCTGCAGGCGCGCGTCGCTGGCGGCTACCTGGTGCTCGCTCTGGCGCAGCAGGCGGCGCATGCGGTCTACGGCTTCGCCCCACAGGCCTGGCGGGCCGCGCAGGACGGGGGCTTCGGTGGGCGATCCGCCCTGGCGCAACCAGCCCAGCACGCGCAGGCCGCGCCAGGCGCCCCAGCCCCAGCACAGCCAGGAGGCCAGCGCCACGCCCGCGGCCAGCCCCCAGGTGCCGCCCAGCCACATGCCAATGGCAGCACCGAGCAGCTGGAAGATGAGCAATATCGTTATGCGCCAGAGCATGATGGAAAAATGGCGTTAGCCCAATAAATAAGGGCGCTGGAAGCTATCATTTTTAATTAACTGGCAACGGATCTCGGATGGCCTGTCTTACTCCCTCCCCCTCTGGGGGAGGGCCGGGGTGGGGGCCAGCGACGCTCGCGCGTCGATGCCGGCAAGATGCCGGCGCTCCAGCCCCCATCTCAACGAGACAGCTTGCCAATCAAGCATTTTTACGCTTGTCCCTGGGCCGTCAAACGGTAGCCCGCGCCGCGCACGGTTTCCACCATGGCGGCTGCGTCGCCCAGGGCTTCGCGCAGGCGCTTGACATGCACGTCCACGGTGCGCTCTTCGATGTACACATGGTCACCCCAGACCTTGTCCAGCAGCTGCGCGCGGCTGTGCACGCGTTCGGCGTTGCGCATCAGGTGGTGCAGCAGCTTGAACTCGGTGGGCCCGAGCTTGAGCGCCTGGCCCGCGTGGTGCACGCGGTGCGTCGTGGGGTCGAGCTGCAGCGCGCCTACCGTGACGCTCTCGCCACTGTGCTCGGGGGCGCGCCGGCGCAGCACGGCGCGTATGCGCGCCAGCAGTTCCTGGGTGGAGAAGGGCTTGGTGATGTAGTCGTCGGCACCGGCGTCCAGGCCTGCGACCTTGTCGGGCTCGTCGCCGCGCGCGGTCAGCATCAGGATCGGCACGGCCTTGCTGCGCGCGTCGGCACGCCATTTGCGCGCCAGTTGCAGGCCGCTTTGGCCGGGCAGCATCCAGTCGAGCAGGATCAGGTCGGGCAGCACGGCATCGAGCTCGCGCTGCGCGGTGGTGCCATCTTCGGCCCAGATGGGGGTAAAGCCGTTGTGGCGCAGGTTCACCGACAGCAGTTCGGCGATTGCGGGTTCGTCCTCGACGATGAGGACTAGCGGAGGTTTGCTCATCGACGGGCCGCCCCAATAAGAAAAAGCCGCAGCCCCGAGGGGCCGCGGACTACGCCCAGCGATGGGGCGTGGGGTCTGTGTTGTTTCATTGCAGGGAGGATTCGATCGTGTCCAGCGCCTGATGGCGTATGTCCTTGCCTTCGACCAGGTAGACGATGAGCTCGGCAATGTTCTTGGAATGGTCGCCGATGCGCTCGATGGCCTTGGCCAGGAAGACGAGGTGCAGGCTGGCCGAGATGGTGCGCGGGTCTTCCACCATGTAGGTGATCAGCTTGCGCACAAAGCCGTCGAACTCGCGGTCGATCTGATCGTCCTCCTTGAGGATGGAGACGGCCGCACGGGTGTCCAGGCGGGCAAAGGCGTCCAGCGCCTTGCGCAGCAGGCCCGAGGCCAGGTCGGCCGCCACGCGCAGGTCGCTGGTGGGCAGCGAGCGTGCGGCGCCGCTCTCGATGATGGAGCGCACCATGCGCGCCATGCGCGTGGCTTCGTCGCCCATGCGCTCCAGGTTGGCGGTGGCCTTGGAAAACGTCATCAGCAGGCGCAGGTCGCGCGCCGTGGGCTGGCGCCGGGCAATGATGGTGATGAGCTCGTGATCGATCTCGATCTCCATCTGGTTGGTGCGGCGTTCGATGCGCTCGACCTCTTCGACGGCGTCGAGGCTGAACTGCGAGAGCGCGTAGATGGCCTGGCGGATCTGTGATTCCACGAGACCGCCCAGCTCCATTACGCGGGCCGAGACCTGGTTGAGGTCGCTGTCGAATTGGGTGGAAAGGTGTTTGTCGGTCATGGTGTCTCTGGTCTTTCTCCTTCCCCCCACTGGGGGAAGGCGGGGATGGGGGCCAGGGCGGCAATGTCAGCAGGCCCCCACCCCAACCCTCCCCCGGAGGGGAGGGAGTGAATATCCGTCAGCCAAAGCGGCCGGTAATGTAGTCCTCAGTCTCCTTGCGCTGCGGTTTGAAGAACATTTGCTCGGTGTCACCAAACTCCACCAGGTCGCCCAGGTACATATAGGCCGTGTAGTCGCTGCAGCGCGCGGCCTGCTGCATGTTGTGGGTCACGATGACGACCGTGTATTCATCCTTCAACTCGGCGATCAGTTCCTCGACTTTTGCGGTGGAGATCGGATCCAGCGCCGAGCAGGGCTCGTCCAGCAGCAGCACTTCGGGCTTGATGGCGATGCCGCGGGCGATGCACAGGCGCTGCTGCTGGCCGCCGGAGAGGCCCGAGCCGCTTTGCGACAGCTTGTCCTTCACCTCGGTCCACAGCGCTGCCTTGCGCAGCGCCCATTCCACGCGCTCATCCATGTCGGTGGCGCTCAGGTTTTCGAACAGCTTCACGCCAAAGGCGATGTTGTCGTAGATCGACATGGGAAACGGCGTGGGCTTTTGGAACACCATGCCGACCTTGGCGCGGATCAGCGCCACGTCTTGCTTGCTGGTCAGCAGGTTCTCGCCGTCCAGCACGATCTCGCCTTCGGCGCGCTGCTCGGGGTAGAGCTCGAACATGCGGTTGAAGGTGCGCAAGAGCGTGGACTTGCCGCAGCCCGAGGGCCCGATGAAGGCGGTGACCTTGTTCTCGGGGATGGAGAGGTTGATGTTCTTCAGCGCGTGGAACTTGCCATAGTAAAAGTTCAGGTCTTTCACCGTGATCTTCGCCACCTCGGTGGGAGTTGCAATTGCGTTCATGACAGATTTTCCTGCGTTATTTCTGGCGCGTCACGATGCGTGCCACGATGTTCAGGCCCAAGACCGCCATGGTGATGAGGAACACGCCGGCCCAGGCCAGGCGCTGCCAATTCTCATACGGACTCATGGCGAACTTGAAGATGGTTACCGGAAGGCTGGCCATGGGTTTGGACAGGTCGGCATTCCAGAACTGGTTGTTCAGTGCGGTGAATAGCAGCGGCGCCGTCTCGCCTGCAATGCGGGCCACGGCCAGCAGCACACCAGTGATGACGCCTGCCTTGGCGGCACGCAGCGTGATCTTGATGATGACCTTCCACTTCGGCGTGCCCAGTGCATAGGCCGCCTCGCGCAGGCCGGCGGGCACCAGCAGCAGCATGTTCTCGGTGGTGCGGATGACCACCGGAATCACGATCAGCGCCAGCGCCATCGCACCCGCCCAGCCGGAATAGCTCTTGAAGCGCGCCACCACCACGGCATACACGAACAGGCCGATGACGATGCTGGGGGCGGACAGCAAAATGTCGTTCACGAAGCGGGTGACGGACGCCAGCCAGCCATGGGTGTCGTACTCGGCCAGGTAGATGCCGGCCATCACGCCGATCGGGGTGCCCACAAAGGTGGCCAGGGCCACCATGATCATGGAGCCAAAGACGGCGTTGGCCAGGCCGCCTTCGTCATTGGGTGGCGGCGTCATCTGGCTGAACAGGGCCAGATCCAGCCCGCCCAGACCCAGGCGCAGCGTCTCCCACAGGATCCAGGCCAGCCAGAACAGGCCGAACAGCATGGCCGCGAGCGACAGCGACAGGGCGATCTTGTTGACCCGGTTGCGGCTATTGAAGCGGGCCTGCCGCGCGCTGGTCTGGTCGGCCGCGCTGATGAGGCGTTGGGCGGTGCTCATGATTTCTTGCCCTCGTTCTTTTTCAGACGGTTCAGCAGCAGCTTGGAGATGCTCAGCACCACGAAGGTGATGAAGAACAGCACCAGGCCCAGGTAGATCAGCGATGCCTGGTGCAGGCCTTCGCTGGCTTCGGCAAACTCGTTCGCCAGGGCCGAGGTGATGCTGTTGGCGGCCTCGAACAGGCTCACCGAGTTGAGCTGGTTCATGTTGCCGATGACGAAGGTCACGGCCATGGTTTCACCCAGCGCGCGGCCCAGGCCCAGCATGATGCCGCCGATCACGCCGGTCTTGGTGTAGGGCAACACCACCTTGGCGGTCACTTCCCAGGTGGTGGCGCCCAGGCCGTAGGCAGATTCCTTGAGCAGCGCGGGCGTTACCTCGAACACGTCGCGCATCACCGAGGCGATGAACGGAATGATCATGATCGCCAGGATGACGCCGGCCGACAGCAGGCCGATACCCACCGGCGGCCCGGACACCAGGGCGCCGAGCACCGGCACCCCTGAGAGCAGCGCCTGCAGGGGTTGTTGCACATACTTGGCCAGGATGGGGGCAAACACCATCAGGCCCCACATGCCGTAGACGATGGAGGGTATGGCGGCCAGCAGTTCAATGGCCGTGCCCAGGGGGCGCTTGAGCCAGGCGGGGGAGAGCTCGGTCAGGAACAGCGCGATACCGAAGCTTACCGGCACAGCGATCAGCAACGCGATGATCGACGTGATCAGCGTGCCGTAGATCATCACCAGGCCGCCGTACTCGTTCTGCACCGGATCCCAGGTGGTGCTGGTGAAGAAACCCAGGCCGTAGGTGGTGATGGCGGGCCAGGCGCCCAGCACCAGAGAGGCCAGGATGCCGACCAGCAGGCCCAGGGTCAGCAGCGCCGCCCCCTTGGCCAGCCAGCCGAACAACTTGTCAGCCACCGTGCCGGACAGCAGGGGCTTCTTCGCAGGGGGTTGGGTCATGGTGGTGCCACGCCCCGCCGAAGATGCGGAGGCGTGGTTGACCTGCAGTGTAGTGGGCACTTTTCAGCTCGGTGGTCGCCAGATCGGGGCGTTGATCCGGTGGATCAGTGGGGCGCCACGCTCTTGCCGGCGGTGTCCTTGATGTCGCTCCAGGACTTGTAGATGATTTTCTTGACGCTGTCGGGCATGGGCACGTAGTCCAGGTCGGCGGCGGTCTTGTCGCCTTGTTGGTAGGCCCATTCGAAGAACTTCAACGAGGCGGTGGCCTGTGCGGGCTTTTCCTGGGTCTTGTTCATCAGGATGAAGGTCGCCGAGGTGATGGGCCACGCGTCCTTGCCAGGCTGGTTGGTCAGGATCTGGTAGAAGCTCTTGTGCCACTCGGCACCAGCGGCTGCAGCCTTGAAATTGCCGTCGTCGGGCGAGACGAAGTTGCCGGCAGCGTTCTGCAGCATGGCGTAGTTCATCTTGTTCTGCTTCACGTAGGCGTACTCGACGTAGCCGATGGAGTTGGGCAGACGGCCCACGAAGGCGGCCACGCCCTCGTTGCCCTTGCCGCCGGCGCCGGTGGGCCAGTTGACGGCGGTGCCTTCACCCACCTTGGCCTTCCACTCGGCGTTGACCTTGCTCAGGTAGTTGGTGAAGCCGAAGGTGGTGCCGGAGCCGTCCGCGCGGCGCACCGGGGCGATGGCGGCATCGGGCAGGGCCAGGCCGGGGTTCAAGGCCGCGATGGCGGGGTCGTTCCACTTGGTGATCTTGCCCAGGTAGATGTCGCCCAGCACCTGGCCGTTCAGCTTGAGCTCGCCGGGCTTGATGCCCTGCACGTTGATCACGGGCACGATGCCGCCGATGACGGTGGGAAACTGCACCAGGCCCTTGGCCTTGAGGTCTTCGTCCTTCAGGGGGGCGTCGGAAGCGCCGAAGTCCACCGTCCTGGCTTCGATCTGCTTCAAGCCAGCGCCCGAGCCGACGGACTGGTAGTTGATCTTCACACCCGTGGCCTTGTTGTAGTCGGCGGCCCACTTGGAGTACAGCGGCGCCGGAAAGCTCGCGCCGGCACCAGTGGCTTCTTGCTGGGCCAGGGCTTGGGGCAGGACGGAGGCCGACACCAAAGTCGCAGCCAGAACACGCAAAACGCTCAGTTTCATGAAATACCTTCAAAGGTGGTTGAAAGGGATGACTGGCAATGTAGGGGCGGTTTGTGACAGCTGCATGACATGGGGATCGGCCCGTCATGGGTGCCGCCAGGCGGCGGGAGGCGGTTTGTTGGTCAGTCACCAAATTGTCATGAATGGCTTTTACCCTGCGCGATTCGCATGTTTCCCCGGTGCTATGCTGCGCCGCACTGTTTGACCCCCATTCCCGCATGCAAGACGGAACATTGATTGCCGCTGTAGACCTTGGCTCCAACAGCTTCAGAGTGGAAATCGCCCGCTACGAGCGGGGCCAGATCCAGCGAGTCGAATATCTCAAGGAAGTCGTGCGTCTGGGCGGTGGGCTGGACGACGAACGCAACCTGACGCCCGATGCCATGCAGCGGGGCTGGGATTGCCTGGCCCGGTTTGCCGAACGCCTGGCCGGCTTTGCGCCGCAGCAGGTGCGCGCCGTGGCCACGCAAACCCTGCGCGAGGCGCACAACCGCGAACAGTTCATAGAGCGCGGCAGCGCCATCCTGGGCCACACCATCGAGGTCATCTCCGGCCCCGAAGAGGCGCGCCTGATCTACCAGGGCGTGGCCCACCTGCTGCCGCAGTCCGACGAAAAGCGCCTGGTGATCGACATTGGCGGGCGCTCCACCGAGCTCATCCTGGGCCAGCAGTACCAGGCGCACGAAGTGGCCTCGTTTCGCGTCGGCAGCGTGTCTTCGTCCGCCGAGTTCTTTGCCGACGGGCAGTTCACGCCCCGTGCATTCCTGCGCGCCGAAACCGCGGCCCAGGCGGTGCTGGATGAGGCCCTGGTGGTATACCTTCCCAAGCGCTGGGAGCGGGCCTATGGCTCGTCCGGCACGGTGGGCGCGGTGGGGGAGATTCTGGCCGCCAGCGGTCGCGGCCACGGGGTGATTCGACGCCACGATCTTGACTGGCTGCAGCAGCAGCTGCTGCGCGCCGGCCATGCCAGCCGCGTGGATCTGCCGGGCCTGAAAGATGACCGCCGCCCCGTGATTGGCGGCGGCGTGAGCGTGCTGCGCGCCCTGATGGACTTGCTGCGCATCGACACCCTGCATGTCGCCCAGGGCGCGCTGCGCCAGGGGGCACTCTACGACCTGCTGGATCGCGAATCGCCGCATACCGACCAGCGCAGCGCCACCGTCGCCGCGCTGGCCCAGCGCTTTGCCGTCGATGCTGCCCAGGCCCGGCGCGTGGCGCAGGTGGCCAGCCGCCTGTTTGCCCAGGCCGCCCCCCAGGGCCGCGAGCAGGCCGCGCATGAGCTGGCCTGGGCCGCCGAGTTGCATGAGATTGGCCAGCGCATCGCCCACAGCGGCTACCACCGCCACGGCGCCTACATCCTGGAGCACACCGACGCCCCGGGCTTTGCCCAGCCCGAGCTGCAGCAGCTGGGCCTGTTGCTGCGCTGCCACCGGGGCAAGCTGCGCAAGCTGGAGCTTGACTGGAGCCGTCCGCAATTTGCCTTGCAGCTGGCCTGCCTGCGCCTGGCCGTGGCCCTATGCCACGCGCGGCGCGATCCCGACATCTCCGGCCTGCAACTGCAGCAAAGCGGCCAGCAACGCCTGAGCCTGCAACTGCCCCCCGGCTGGGCCGCACGCTACCCCCAATCCGCGCATTTGCTGCGCGAGGAATGCCTGGACTGGCAGCGCACGCCCTGGGAGCTTGAAGTTGTTGAGTGACTTTTGGCTGCCTGTGTACGTACCGCTGCAAGCCCCTCACCCCTCCCCTCTCCCAGAGGGGCGAGGGCGATCGGCCGCGCTGGCTTTACTCCCTCTCCCCTCTGGGAGAGGGCAGGGGTGAGGGCTCGCGGCCTGATCTGAGGCATATTAAAGATCAGTAACTACTCAGTCTCTGACTCACTGGCCGGCGGGACGCCGGCGCTTCCAGGCGCGTGCGTTGATAGGTCTGCTGGGAGCGCCGGCATCTTGCCGGCTGGATTTGGCGGGGCGCGTGCTGCGAAGCTGAGTCGTTACAAAAATCAGGTGATTTTTTGGCTGTAGCGCTTATCCATCAGGCGCAAATAGCTATCAAAACAATAGTTTCTACCAACAAGAAAAGCGCCGCAATGCTGCTTCGGCATTGCGGCGCCTGCGTTTTCTGGCGCCCTACAAATAGTCCGGCGACAGGGCTGCCAGCAGAACCGTCTGGTGTTCTCCCTGGCGCTCGCGCCGGCGCAGCCACCACACGGCGCCTTTGCGCAGCTTGCATTCGTGCCCCTGCACACCCAGAAGCTGCGCTGCCGTTTGCCCCAGCATGGGCTGGTGGCCCACCACCAGCACGGCGCCGCGCCCTTCGGGCCAGCGGGCGAGCTCCAGCAGATCGGCCGGACTGCCGTTGGGCAGCAGCTCGGCGCGCATCTTGAACTTGCGCCCCAATGCCTGCGCCGTCTGCTGGGTGCGCCGTGCCGGGCTGGCCAGCACGCGCAGCCCCTGGGGCAGCTGGCGATCGAGCCAGACCGCCATGCGCGCGGCCTGCTTTTCGCCGCGCGCCGTCAGGGTGCGCAGCAGGTCGTCCTGGCCTTCCTCGGCGTCGTAGGCCTCGGCGTGGCGCCATAAGATCAAGTCCATCATTTGCGTTTCTTGCGTGAATCAGGGCTGTAGCGCGCCATCAGCGCCGCCTGCGCGCCCTTGCCATTGGCGGGGCGTGCAGGCGCGTTGTAGCGGCCGTCGGGTTGCTGGCTCCAGGCGTCGCGATCGTCGCGCAGGTAGGCCACCAGGCATTCGTCGATGATGCGCTGGCGTAGCTGCGGGTCGTGCACCGGCCAGGCCAGCTCTACGCGGCGCATCATGTTGCGGTTCATCCAGTCGGCGCTGGAGAGGTACAGGTCTTCCTGCTCGCCCGCAGCAAAATAGAACACCCGCGTGTGTTCCAGAAAGCGCCCGATGATGGAGCGCACGCGGATGTTGCCGGTCACGCCGTCGAGCTGCGCCGGCAGCGTGCATGCGCCGCGCACGATGAGGTCAATGCGCGCCCCCTGCTGGCCGGCGCGCACCAGGGCCAGCACCAGGGCTTCGTCGGTGAGCGCGTTCATCTTGGCGACGATGCGCGCATGCTGCCCGGCCTGCGCCGCCTGGCCCACGGCGGCAATCTTGTCCAGCATGCGCTGCTGCAGGTAGAAGGGCGCCAGCATGAGCTGGCGCAGCCTGGGCGGCCGGTTTTGGCTGGCCAGATGGTTGAAGACACCGTCCATGTCGGCGGTGATGCTCTCGTTGGCGGTCAGCAGCCCCAGGTCGGTGTAAAGCCTTGCCGTGCGCGGGTTGTAGTTGCCCGTGGACAGATGCCCGTAGCGGCGCAGGCCCTTGCCTTCGCGGCGCGTGACCAGCAGCATCTTGGCGTGCGTCTTGAGGCCGACCACGCCATAGACCACTTGCGCGCCCATGGACTCCAGGGCCTCGGCCCAGTTGATGTTGGCCTCTTCGTCAAAGCGTGCCTTGAGCTCCACCACGGCCATGACCTCCTTGCCACGGCGCACGGCTTCGCGCAACAGTTCCATCAGCGCCGAGTCGGCGCCGGTGCGGTAAATGGTTTGCTTGATGACCAGCACGTCGGGGTCGTACACGGCCTCGCGCAGAAAGGCGAGCACCGCGTCGAAAGTCTCGAAGGGGTGGTGCAGCAGAATGTCCCGCTCGCGCAGCCGCTCCAGGATGGGCTGGCCCGCCGCCAGGCCCTGCGGCCAGGCGCCCTGCCAGGCAGGGAACAGCAGCGCGGGACGGTCGGCCAGATCCACCAGCTGCGCCAGGCGCACCAGGTTCACCGGCCCGTGCACGCGAAACAGCGCCTGCGGCGGCAGGACGAACTGGGTTTGCAGAAAGTCGGCCAGAAAGCGCGAGCAGCTGGCCGATACCTCCAGGCGCACGGCCTGGCCGTAGTTGCGCTGCTGCAGGCCCTGGCGCAGGGCGGTGCGCAGGTTTTTCACATCGTCCTCGTCCACCGCCAGCTCGGAATGGCGCGTGACGCGAAACTGTGAATACTCGCTGACCTCGCGCCCGGGGAACAGGTCGGCCAGGTGTGCGCGGATGACGCTGGAGAGCAGCACGAACAGCGATTCCTTGGGCGCCACGCGCGCCGGCATGCGGATGACGCGCGGCATGACGCGCGGGACGCGCACGATGGCGATCTCGTTGTCGCGGCCAAAGGCGTCCTGGCCCTTGAGGCGCACGATGAAGTTGAGCGTCTTGTTGGCCACCATGGGAAACGGGTGGGCCGGATCCAGCCCCACGGGCACCAGCAGCGGGCGTACTTCGCGCGCGAAGTACTCCTGCACCCAGCGGCGCTGCTCGGCCGTGCGCTGGCCGTGCGACACGACGCGCAGGCCCTCGGCCGCCAGGGCCGGGGCCAGGGCCTCGTTGTAGAGCTGGTACTGACGCGCCACCAGGCTTTGTGCGCTGGCCATCAGGGCCTCGAAGCTGGCCTGGGTATAGATGCCCTTGGTATCGCCGTTCTGCGCTGCGGTGATGTGCGGCGCGGTACGCACCTCAAAAAATTCGTCCAGGTTCGAGGAGACGATGCACAGATAGCGCAGGCGTTCGAGCAGGGGCACGTCGCTGCGCCGGGCCCAGTCGAACACCCGTTCGTTGAAGGCCAGGATGCTGTGGTCGCGATCCAGGAGCTGCAGCGCTGCGGCTGGTGCCGGCGCCGGGAGTTCGGGCTCTATGGGCGCGATGGACTCAATGGGAGCATCGAGCGCAATGGGTTCAATCGGCTCAACAGGCTCAACAGCCTCAATGGGCGCCGGTTCGGCCAAGGCGGGGACGGTATCGCCACCCTGGAGAGCGTCAACGGGTGGCTCGGTCTTGGTGGGCGTGAAGGACGACATGGAAACTGCGGCAGTGGGCGACCGCCGCAGTATCGAAACGCTGTGTGACAGTGTGATGACGGTTGCATGACGCAGCGAGAAGGGCCGCTGGCGCAGTGCGGGCCCCTGGAAGCAGCCGTGCTTTGCTTGCGAGGTCGCAATGGCTGCACAGCCGGGGGCTGCCGCGCGAGACCTGTCGCCCGATAATGCAAGGTCAATGCGCTTGGGTGTTCCCACGATCGGCAATGCCACTTTGCCCTTCAGTGCCGGGCTGCCGGCAGTCTGGATGCGGCGGGTTCATGATGTCGCCCCATGTGTGGCACCGGCGCGGCCTGTACAGCGTGGATGAGGAGTGATCTTGATGCAATTGTTGCGGCTCTTGGGTGTGGTTGGCGTTTTGATGCTCGCGGGCTGCGCCAGTCAGAAAAGTCTGGTGCCGGAGGTCACCCAGGGGGTGGCCGAGGACGGCCACAAGACCGTGGCCGTGGCGCCCGCGGGCGCCGTCTGCTCGCGCACACAATGCCCCGTGCTGGCCGCCAGCTGGAGCAGCGCCAAGGCCGGCCAGGCGGTGCTGATGGTGGGGCTGCCTTACCAGAAAGCCGAGGTGACGGGTGCCGACTTCCACGTGGGTATCAACCAAGTGGTGCGGGTGCGCTCGCGTTCAAGCAGCGCCGCGCCCGAGCTTGGCTTTCCGGCCACGGCGTTCGACGTGCCACTCAATCTGATTGCGCAGCTGGCCTATGCCGCGCGCAGCTGGGTGCGCGTCTACACGGCCGATGGGCGCAGCGTGGACGAGACGCTCAACAGCGGCGAGCAGCGTGGCCGGGCGGTGGAGTCGATGAGCTACTTCCTCTCGGCGGTGGAGTCCGCCAGCGGCAAACCCTTGGCGGTGGAAGGCAACCGCGGCGGGCTGCTGGAGCGCTTTGGCGACGGCAAATAGCCCGCCAGCGGTGCCCATGCCGGCGAAGCCGTCACGGACTGGGGGCCGTGATCTGCGCCAGGTGATGCGCCAGTGAGCCGGCCGACAGTTCACCGGCGCGCACGGCCTGCAGCCGGCCCTGGGCGTCATAGAACAGCGTGGTGGGCAGCGCGCTGTGGCCCAGGCCGCGGCCCAGGCGTGACTCGGTGTCCAGCAGCACATCGGCCGCGGGCAGGCCTTGCCGATCGGCAAAGCGTGCGACGATTTCGGCAGACTCCCCCTGGTTGGCCCACAGAAAGCGCACCCCGGTCTGTTCCCCGCGCGCCTGCAGCAGCACCGGCATTTCGCGCCGGCAGGGCGGGCACCAGCTGGCCCACAGGTTCAGCACCACGGGCTGGCCGCGCAGCTCGGGCAGGGCGATGGGGCGCGCGTCCAGGGCCAGGCCGCGCCAATCGGGCAGGCCGGCCGTTGTGGCCGGGGCGGTGGCCAGCAGCAGCACCTGGCCGGCAAGCCATGCGGCCGTGAACATGGCAACACCGGCGGCCACAGGCCGGCGCCAGGCGCTGCGCCGCAGCCACAGCACCGCCACATAGAGCAGCGCGGCGCCCAGGCCGGCCCAGGGTTGCCAGCCGCCGTCCCGGATATCGAGCACCGACCAGGGTGCGGCGCCGTATTCGGCCGGGTAGCGCAGCACAAAGCCCAGGCGCGCCGCCAGCAGGGCAGCCAGCGTGAGACGCCAGGCATGCGGGCCGGGCGCCAGGCCGCGGCGTGCCGACAGGCGCTCATGCAGCAGGTTGCCCAGCTGCCAGCCGGCCAGCAGGATGAGCAGCCCCCAGGGCAGCGCCAGGGGGCCAAGTTGCAGCATGCGATCCATGGGCAAATGATTTGAAAACGCGGCAGTGTAAGAGCCTGCCGCTTGGTGGTCTGGCAGGCGCGCAGGCACTTTTGCCATTGCGGTAAAGCCGCCAGGCTACAGTGGCGCGCATGCAGACCCATCGAGCGCCACCCGGGCAAGCCAGGCCCGCGCAGCCGCCGCTTGAGCACCATTTGTTTTTTGCGGTGCTGCCGGACGCGGCCGTGCGCGGCGCGGCTACGGACATGGCGCGGTCGCTCATTGCACGCTACGCCCTCAACGGCCAGGTGCGTACCGAACGCCTGCATGCCACGCTGCTGTCGCTGGGCTGGGAGGCCACGCTGTCAGAGCGCCAGCTGGCCTGGGCACGCGGCGCGGCGGCGCGGGTGCGGGTTGCGCCATTCGAGCTGCGCTTTGACCAGGTGCTGAGCTTTGCGCGCGCCCCACGGGCCAAGCGCCCCTGCGTGCTGTGTGCGCCCGGCGCGGCGCAAGTGGGTTTTGTCCGGCTGTATGAGGCCTTGCATGCGGCGCTCTGGCCCGAAGTGCCAGGGCAGCAGATCCCGCCCATCACGCCGCACATGACGCTGTGCTACAGCCGCCAGGCCGTGCTCCAGCAGGCCGTGGCGCCGCTGGCCTGGACGGTGGATCGCTTCGTGCTGCTGCACAACCGGCGCGGCTCCGGGGCCCTTACGAGTTGCTGGGCGAGTGGCCCTTGAGCGCTGGAATTTCGCAATAATCCGCCGTATCTACATGTCGAGGAGGAAGGAAGCCATGACAGTCATTCGCCCGGCCCTGACCACCGCGGCAGCCCTCTTGGCCTGCCTGTTTGCGCAGGCCAGTTCGGCCGCTTGCTATGTCGTCTATGCGGCGGACAAGCAGATCGTCTACCGCTCGCAGCTCCCGCCCGTGGACATGTCGCGCCCGCTGCACGAAACGGTGCAGCAGATTGCACCGGGTGGCATGCTGGTTTTCACGCTGGATTCCAATGGCTGCGAGCTGGAAATTCACAACCTGCCTGGCGCGGCCGCCAGGGTCGCGGTGAGCACTGCGCCGCTGAAAAAGCCCACTCCGCGCCCGTAGGGAAGAGGGAAAGGGCGGGCCTGAGACAATTGCGGGCATGAGTGAGCCCACAGACAACTTTCCCGCGCCCCAAGACCCCACGCCCGATCTGCCGCCAGGCTGGCTCGAAGTCACCTCCATGGACATGGATGCCCAGGGCGTGGCGCGCCGGGCCGATGGCAAGGTGGTTTTCATCGACGGCGCCTTGCCCACCGAGCTGGTCAGCGCCAATACGCACCGCAAGAAGAACAACTGGGAGCAGGCCAGCCTGACGGCCATCCACCGCGAGTCGAGCCAGCGCGTGACGCCCGGCTGCCCGCACTTTGGCCTGCACCAGGGCGCCTGCGGTGGCTGCAAGATGCAGCATCTGCATGCGGATGCCCAGGTGGCCATGAAGCAGCGCGTGCTGGAGGACAACCTCTGGCACCTGTCCAAGGTGCGCGCCGAGACCATCCTGCGCCCCATCCAGGGCCCTGCCTGGGGCTACCGTTACCGCGCCCGGCTGTCGGTGCGCCATGTGGCCAAGAAGGGCGTGGTGCTGGTGGGTTTCCATGAGCGCAAGAGCCGCTACATCGCCGACATGCAGACCTGCAAGATCTTGCCGCCGCATGTGGACGCCATGCTGATGCCGCTGCGCGCCTTGATCGGCAGCCTGGCTGCGCGCGACACCTGCCCGCAGATCGAGCTGGCCTGCGGCGACAGCGTCACGGCCCTGGTGCTGCGCCACCTGGAGCCGCTGTCGGGCGACGACAGGCAGAAGCTGCGCGACTTTGCCGCCGAGCACGGCGTGCAATGGTGGCTGCAGCCCAAGGGACCGGACACGGTGCAGCTGCTGGACGCGGGCGGCGCGCAGCTGGCCTACGCCCTGCCGGATTTCGGCATCACCATGCCGTTCAAGCCCACCGACTTCACCCAGGTCAACCCGCACATCAACCGCGTGCTGGTCACACGCGCGCTGCGCCTGCTGGATGCGCAAAAGAGCGAACGCGTGATCGACTGGTTCTGCGGCCTGGGCAACTTCACGCTGCCCATCGCCACCCAGGCGCGCGCGGTGCTGGGCATCGAGGGCAGCGAGGCGCTGGTGGCGCGTTCACGCGAGAATTACAAGCGAAATCAGGCCGAAAGGCCCGCAACCCAAGCGCTGGCAGCTACTGATTTTGTGGCGCGCAACCTGTTCGAGATGACGCCCGAGATGCTGGTTGCCGATGGCGCGGCCGACAAATGGCTGGTCGATCCGCCGCGCGAGGGAGCGTTTGCCCTGTCCAAGGCCCTGGCCGACATCCACCAGGCGCGCATCGGCGCCGAAGGCGCGCCGGCATTGCCCGCAGGGCACGAAAGCTGGCAGCCGCCGCGGCGCATCGTCTACGTGAGCTGCAACCCGGCCACGCTGGCGCGCGACGCGGGCCTGCTGGTGCACCAGGCGGGCTACCGCTGTGTGGCGGCTGGCGTGGTCAACATGTTTCCGCACACGGCGCATGTGGAAAGCATGGCGGTGTTTGAACGGGCGGATTAGACGGATTAATAGGTATTTGGGCGGTAGCGCCCGTCGATAGGCCGCTGGCAGCTACCATTTAAGTAGTGTCAACCGCGGTTGCGTGAGCCGCGCGGATGATCGGCCTCGTCCTCGCTGGAGCGTGCCGGAGCGGCTGCGGGCTTTTTCTCCAACTGCGTGAGCACCGAGGGCGCGCCCTCCAGCTTGTTCTCGCGCATGTACTGATCCATCTCCTTCCAGCCGGCAAACACCTGGGCCTTGGGCGCCTTGGGGTTGAGCGTGAAGCAGTCCTCCAGGCCGCGCAGCGCATGGCGGCAGGCGCCGCCAATGGCCTTGGCCTCGGCCTCGCGCTGCACGACGCGCGGATCCGGGCCCAGGCCGGGAATGTCGTCAACGCTGCAGCCCGTCAATGGCAGCAGCGCCGCGACTACCAGGGCGGTGCGCAGGCCTAGGAGCCTGTCGGACTTGGAAATCGCCGGCTGCAAATCGACCGCAGCGGCCCATTTTTTACCGTCTTTTTGCCCAATAGCTCGGCTATTGGGCTGCAAATCCGGCAAAAACTGTGCTCGCTGGGGCCGATTTTCGCTTTCGGCGCTCCAAGTCCGACAGGCTCCTTGAAGCAGGCGATGGAGTGGGTAGGAAGACAGCATGTAGCTGTGCTATCGGCAGTATCGGCGCCAAATTGAGGCCGCCAAGGCTGCACGACGCGAAAAAAAAAGCCCCGGTGGAAACCGGGGCCTCGATACCTTGGAGTGCGGGCTGGTTTCAGTCGCGCTCGCCGCCCATGATGCCCAGCAGTGCCAGCAGGCTCTGGAACACGTTGAACAGATCCAGGTACAGGGCCAGCGTGGCGCTGATGTAGTTGGTCTCGCCGCCGTCGATGATCTGCTTCAAGTCATACAGCATGTAGGCGCTGAAGATGCCGATGGCCGCCACCGAGATCGCCATCATGCCGGCCGAGGAACCCACGAACACGTTGATGATGGCGCCCACCATGAGCACCAGGGCGCCCACGAACAGCCACTTGCCCATGCCCGACAGGTCGCGCTTGATGACGGTGGCCAGGCTGGCCATGACGAAGAACACGCCTGCCGTGCCGGCAAACGCCGTCATGATCAGGTCGGTGCCGTTCTTGAAGCCCAGCACCATGCCGATCATGCGCGAGAGCATCAGGCCCATGAAGAAGGTGAAGCCCAGCAGCACGGCCACGCCCATGGATGACTGCTTGGTCTTTTCAATGGCGAACATGAAGCCGAAGGCGCCGCCCAGGAAGACGATCAGCCCCAGGCCGCCGCGCAGCGATTCGGTGATGCCGGTGGCCACGCCCACCCATGCGCCGAGCACCGTGGGCAGCAGGCTCAAGGCCAGCAGCCAGTAGGTGTTGCGCAGCACGCGGTTGCGCTCCTCCTGCGACAGGGCATAGCCCGCGGTGCGGATTGGGGTGACTTGTGTATTCATGTACTCATTCTCCTGCAATGGTCTGCCTTGAATGGCAGTGAGGTGCATTCTAGATGGGGCTGCCGATATCGAATGCAACCGGGTGGGAATGCGCTGCGCATCCCGTGCATGCGGGGTTCGATTGTTTTGCCTTGCAAAGGTTCAGTGATGGATGCGACAGCGGCTATGCTGCCGGGTCGTGCGCGCTGCGTCTTGGCGCGGCGCGCGTCCACCCCCGATTGCAGGAACCCCGCCATGAAAAACAAACCCGAACTCGAACTGTCCGACCTGAAGCTGATTGCCGCCGCCGCCGAGGCCGAGGCGCTGAAGAACCACTGGGCCGTGACGATTGCCATCGTGGACGATGGCGGCCACCTGCTGTGGCTGCAGCGCCTGGATGGCGCCCCGGCGATTTCCTCGCATATCGCACCCGCCAAGGCCCATACGGCCGCCCTGGGCCGTCGCGACAGCAAGGGCTATGAGGAGGTGATCAATGGCGGGCGTACCGCATTCCTGAGCGCGCCAGTCCTGCAGGGCATGCTCGAAGGCGGCGTGGCCATCATGAAGGCCGGCCAATGCCTGGGCGCCGTGGGCGTGAGCGGCGTGAAGTCCACCGAAGACGCCCAGATTGCCCGCGCCGGCATCGCTGCCATCGGCCTGTAGGCGGCAGCGCGGCCATAAAAAACCGGCATCGATGCCGGTTTTTTATGCATGGAACAAAGGCTTGGCTCTTACTGGCTTGGATCAGTGACAAAACCGATCTTGCGCACACCGGCGCGCTGCGCGGCCGACATGGCCTGGGCCACGCGTTCATAGCGCACATCCTTGTCGCCGCGGATGTGCAGGTCGGGCTGCGGATCCTTGCGCGCCTCCGCCTGCAGGCGCGGCTCCAGCTCCGCGTCGCTGATGGCGGTCTCGTTCCAGTGGTACTTGCCATCGGCCGTCACCGACAGGCGGATGGTCTCCGGCTTGACCACCTCGCGTTCGTTGGAGGCGCGCGGCAAGTCCACCGGCACGGCGTGCTTCATCACCGGCACGGTGATGATGAAGATGATGAGCAGCACCAGCATGACGTCCACCAGCGGCGTCATGTTGATCTCGTTCATCACCTCGTCGGCTTCGTCCTGGGTACCGAAGGCCATGGTGCATCAGCCTTTCTTGATGGGCAGCACGCGCGCCGCACCCTCGCCTTGCACGGTCACGCGGGCGCCGGTCACGAAGTAGGCGTGCAGGTCGTGGGCAAAGCTGTTCAGGCTGCCCAGGATGGATTTGTTGCCGCGCACCAGCGCGTTGTAGCCCAGCACGGCCGGGATGGCCACGGCCAGCCCCAGGGCGGTCATGATCAGCGCCTCGCCGATGGGGCCGGCCACCTTGTCGATGGTGGACTGGCCCGAGGCGCCGATGGCCACCAGCGCGTGGTAGATGCCCCAGACGGTGCCAAACAGGCCGATGAAGGGGGCGGTGGACCCCACGGACGCGAGGATGGCCAGGCCGGACTGCAGGCGTGCCGTGAATTCGTCGATGCAGTTGCGCAGGCAGCGCGTGACCCAGTCGCTCACGTCCAGGCTGTCGTGCAGTTGGGTCTGGGTGTTGCGGTGGTGCGCCGTGGCCTCGCGGCCCTCCAGGGCCAGGTGGCGAAACGGGTTGCTGGGGTCGGCGCCCAACCGGGTCAGGCCGGCTGCGAAATCCGCGCTATGCCAGAAGTCGTGCGCCTGACGTGCCTGCTTCTTGTACTTGATGATGTCCAGCGCCTTGATGAGGATCACGATCCACGATGCCAGCGACATGCCGAGCAGCAGCAGGGCGACGGCGCGGGTGACGAAGTCGCCCTGTATCCAGACATTGGCGATGCCAAATTGCGATTCCATGAAAACTCCCGGGGACTATTGTTGGAGAACGAAGTTGATGGGTTGCAGATACCACATGGCCTCGGGCACGCCGTTGCGCGTGCCGGGTACGAAGCGCCAGCGCGTTACCGTGTCCACGGCCTGGCGATCGAGCCGGTCAAAGCCGCTGGACTGCTTGACTTCAATCTTCTGCGGCACGCCGTCAGTGCCGATCAGCACGCGCAGCACGACCTTGCCCTGTTCGCCCATGCGTTTGCTCACGGCCGGGTAGACGGGCTTGGGGTTGTTCAGGTGGCTGGCATCGCTGCTGGGCTGCACGATCGCGGGGCCGGGCGGGGCCGCCGGAGCCGGAGCCGCTGCCACCGGCGCCTCTACGGGCTTGGCGGCTGGCTGTGGCTCCAGCACGCCCACGGGTGCGGCCGGCGCCGGCGTCGGGTCGGCAATGGCTGCGGGCATGGGGGCGGGCGCCGGTGCTGGTTTTGGCGGAGCCGGCCTGGGTGGCGCGGGTGCCGGCTTGGGTGGTGCCGGTTTGGGTGGGGGGGGCGCTGGCGGGGTAGGGGGCGCGGGCGGCGCCGGTGGCTGGGGCGTAAGGAATTCGCTCAGAACCTCGGCCGGGATGATGACTTCTGCCGCCTTGCGCACCAAGCCCGATTGCAAGGCCCACACCCCCAGCACATGCAGCGTCACCACGGACAGCACGATCACGGCGTTGCGACTCAGGCCCGAGGGTGCGTCATAGCGATCTGAAAGCGACATAAAACGATAGCTGCCAACGCTTGTGCAGCGTCGGTAAAAGGCCAAAAACCAGTGAAATCCAGAGCCTATTTATGCAGGATCCACCAAGCCGAGCATAAAACGATTGCCAGGCTCGCGGCCAGGCTCAGGAGCAGCTGCATGCCGTGCCTTGCTGGCCGCAGCAGCCCGATGCGGCGGGGACTGATTCGCCGTCTCTATATATCGCTGCCACCGGCGCCGAGGTGGAGCACTGTGCCACGACATCGCGCGCGCAGTCTTCACAGCACCCGCATTGCGTCGCCACGCCGAGCTCGAACTGGATCTCATCAAAACTCATTCCCGCGCGCGCATGGCGTGCAATCTCGCGGTCGGAAATACTGCGGCAAACACAGACGATCATGATGCAGGCTCTGAAAGCAGGCGATGAAGGCGACGTCGTGATTATAAATACGAATCCGTCGCATTTGCGCTCTGTATCCATGCTGCGATGTAGGAAACCCTCTTGGTCGTGCACGGGCGAAAAAAAACCGACCACTTCGTGCCGGTTTTCCCCTGCAGGCCAACGTTCCGTGTGACCTGGATGCTCTGTTGAAACAGGCTTACTTGACGTGCTTGCCGATCAGGCCGGCCATCTCGAACATCGAGACCTGGGGCTTGCCGAACACTTCCTTCAACTTGGCGTCGGCATTGATCATGCGCTTGTTGGCTGCGTCCTGCAGCTTGTGCGCCTTGATGTAGACCCACAGCTTGCTGATGATTTCCGTGCGTGGCAGCGGGGTGGCGCCGACCACGGCAGCCAGGGCGGGGCTGGGGGTCAGGGGCTTCATGAAAGCGGCGTTGGGGGTGCGCTTCTTTGCGGGAGCTGCGGGCGCGGTCTTAGCAGTTGCCATGTCTTACGATCCTTATGGAAATGAAAAGTGTCTCCAGCGAAAACCTTGCTTGTGCTGCTCCACTGGTTCTCATGATGCTACTGTGAAAAAAACGCCCTTCCAAGGGAAATCGGTTCTTTTTTGCCTCGATTTGTTGCGCCGCGCCATCGTGAGCGGCAACCTGGCAGCCAGCGCCGCGTGCAACGGCCGGGCCGGCATCGTGATCAGCTCCCGCGCGCTGTAACACCGGCTGGCAGGTTTCAGGACTCTTTTTTGGGTAGCTCATGCCCATGCCGGCCCTGGCGTCCTGCTGTATGCCATAGCTGGCAAACGGGTAGCGCAGGCCGCTATTTGGCCAGCGCCTGCATGCCGGCAAGCGGCCTGGTGGCGGGTGGAGTCCTCTTCGGTGGCAAACCAGTGAGGAGATATGGCAAGTTCAGTCTTTGCGCTCAATGGCGCCGCGCCCCACGCGCAGCGCCAGCCGCGAGGGCAGGGTGGCCAGTACCACGCTGGCCAGCGCCAGGCCAAAGGCCAGCAGCTGCAGCGGCGTGAAGCGCTCGCCCAGCACCAGCACGCCGACCAGGGCGGCGCTCACCGGCAGCAGCACGGTGAACACGCCGCCCTGCGCCGCGGGCACGGCGCGCAGTCCGGTCATCCACAACCACACCGTCCACATGCAGGCGGCCAGGGCGTAGAACAGCAGCAGCAGCCACATACCCCAGGGTACCGCGGCAAAGTCAAAACCCCAGGCCAGGTAGAGGCCGAACGGGGTGGAGAGCACGAAGCCCCATAGATTGATGAGCGAGGTGATGCGCTTGGGGCCAAGTGCCCCGGTGAGCTTCTTGCCGATCACCGAGTACGCCCCCTCGCACACCGATGCGGCCAGCAGCAGGGCGTAGCCCAGCCATTGCATATGCTGGGCATTTTCAGGGTTGGTGGTTTTGCTGGCGAGCGCTGCATGCTCTTGTTTAGATAGCGAGAAAAGCGCAATGCCGATGACCGCAAGGGCCACGGCCGCCCAGGTGCGCTGCGTCACGCGCTCGCGCAGGAAGAACCAGCTCATCACCGCCACACAGGCCGGTATGCAGGCCATGATCACCCCGGCCGAGGTGGCGCTGGTCAGGCTGACCCCGTAAATCATGCACACGGTGAACAAAAAATTGCCCAGCAGCGACTGCAGAAACAGCAGGCCGCGTGTCTGCGGCGTCAGGGGCGGCTCGTCGGCAGGTTTTTTCAGCCAGCCTAGCATCGCCAGGCCGCCAATGCCAAAGCGCAGCCAGGCCAGCAGCAGCACCGG